>CACZML010000210.1 GCA_902782235.1 Oscillospiraceae bacterium | reverse complement strand
AAGTCCAAAACCGTTATCCTTATAACGGTTCATGTTGCGCTCGATCCAGGATCTTACCCTCTCCTCGTCAAAGGTATAAGGATAGTGCTGCATGATCTCTTTATCTGCCAGCACCTTATAAAGCGCATCGAAATCATCCATGCTCATCTCGCGCAAAAATAATCTTTCTGTCTCAAGTATCATTTTCATGTTTATGCCCCCATACCAAAAGCAAAGAATGTTACCACTTCGAAAAAGACACTGTAAAGAGCACCAAGAAGCATGACAATATTAAACGCACCATCGAGTTCAGCCCTGTAGAGGAAAAAGAGGATCAAGGCAAGCGCCGCATCAACTCCGGCGAGGATGAACATGAGCTTTCTGATCTCTTTGAAGTTTGCCATGCCCTTATCGCTTACTCGAAGGCTCTTAAGCTGGCTCTCGTCCATGTTGCTGACTATGTTGACATATTCTTCGTAAGAATACATTTTCGAGCCATAGAAAAACTCTTCTTCATCATTCTCGAATTTCAGATTCTTTATAGGAAAATCCTCAACAACAGTCTCGCCATAACACACAGTGCAGACACCGTCATGCGGACCGACTGCATAGACGCTCATATTGTCGGACGTCAGCAGGACATTCTTCGGATCGGAATAATCCATATTCTGCGCTTCCGCCGTAGCCCACCAGTTTTCACCGTGAGTGTCTACGGTACGTGCTTTCTGCCTGAAAAAATACTCGCCTGACAGATACTTGTCGTAAGACTGGCGCACGGCAATAAAGCTGTCTGCAACTGCGTAGATCAGACATGTAATGATGATAATGAAATAGATATTACGTCTTCTTCCCATAGTTTCCCCCTATATCATTAGGAAATAATACCATGAAACATAAGGAAATAAGAACAGCAGTCTCAATGGACTGCTGTTCAGAAAAATCAATTATCAGTAATCTCAGTAAATAGTGAAATCCTGCTGTTCGGGAACGGTATCACTGGTCTGATAAACATTTCCGGTTTCTGATGTTGAGATCTTATTGTTATCGACCGTTACCTCATATTCTGTCAGGTATGTAACCCCGTCTTCAACTTTAGATACTTTCAGGAACGTTATGGAGTTCTCGTTGAAAGTGAAGGATCCGTCATCTTTTGCTATCATCAACGTAGCCATATCCTTTTCCCAGTTTGCAGGAATGGAAACGACAACATATTCCTTGTCTTTTCCTTTATATGCAGCTGCCTTGAAATCGTATTCGAAAAGATAAAACCCTGTACTAACCAGTTCATCAGGATCATGGACTTCCCTTATGTACTTCGTGATATTATCTTTGAAGAAATATTTTCCGACCCACATAATATTCGAAATATTATCATCCGGGTTAGGCTTGTCGGAATGAATTGTTACGTCATAATAGGTATAGCACGGATCGGCATCAATAGCTGATGGTTCCATAGAAAAATTAGCGTTTACTCTTCTAAATTCGCCGTTAACAGTTATATCGACGAATTCCCAGCCAATAGGCATATCTGCTGAATTCGGAATCATCAAAACAAATGATGACTGATCGAATGCGGTCGTCCCGGACACCTGAATATCTTCGCTCGTCTCATCCCCGGGAATGATATCTGTATCAATAGACGGATCTTCGCTGGTTTGCCGGTTAGTCTCTTCATCATCAATTGGAAGTTTTGTTGCTGAAGGCAAAACGGAACATCCGCAGAATGAAATAACCAAGGCCATGATCAATGCCGTAAATGATGTTCTTCTCATATTATTGACCTCGCTTTCTGCTAATATGCTTTTATTATATCGGCGAAAAATCAAGGAATTTTAAACATTCAAAGAACAATTTTTAACTACCACAATAAGTTGTCAGAGTCTGGCGGCAAACACCTCATATGCTGCGATCAAATTGACTTTTTTGTCATCAGGACAGCTGTCTCGACATGGCTCGCGTTCGGGAAAAGATCGACGGGCGTTACTTCTTCGATCTTATATTCTCCGGAGATCATCTTAAGGTCTCTTGCAAGCGTCGCCGGATCGCATGAGATGTAGCAGATCTTAGGCGCTTTAAGCTCCAAGATCTTCTTTACCACACCGATATCAAGGCCCTTTCTCGGAGGGTCAACGATAATGCAGTCCGGAGGCGGCATCTTCCCGCTCTTTATGAGCTGCGGGAAATCTGCT
>CACZML010000209.1 GCA_902782235.1 Oscillospiraceae bacterium | reverse complement strand
TGCACTACCCTGAAATTGCGTACTACGACATTCTTAGTGTCTACGCCGTTCTCTTCAGCGATGCATGCAACAGCCATTGCTACGATCAAAGATTCATCCACAGAACATTTCCTCCTTAGAGCGGGATATTGCCGTGCTTCTTAAGAGGCAATGTGCGGTCTTTTGTCTCAAGCATTTTGAATGCTTCAGCGATCTTGGATCTTGTCTCAGAAGGCAGGATTACCTCATCAACATATCCGTGCTCAGCAGCGATATAAGGATTCATGAACTTCTCATTGTATTCAGCAAGGAGCTCTTCCCTCTTAGCAACCGGATCTTCAGCAGCTTCAATTGCCTTCTTGCCGATGATGCTTACAGCACCGGAACCGCCCATAACAGCGATCTCAGCAATAGGCCAAGCATAAACAACGTCTGCGCCTGTACCCTTAGAGTTCATTGCGATGTATGCGCCGCCGTAAGCTTTTCGCATGATGAGGCTTACCTTCGGAACCGTAGCTTCTGAATAAGCATAAAGAAGCTTTGCGCCGTGACGGATGATGCCGCCGTGCTCCTGCTGTGAACCGGGCAAGAATGCCGGAACGTCAACCAGTGTAAGGAGCGGGATATCGAAGCAGTCGCAGAAACGGATAAAGCGTGAAGCCTTATCGGAGGCATTGATCTCAAGAGATCCAGCCATAAACAAAGCCTGGTTAGCAATTACGCCGATCGACTGGCCGTCAAGCCTTGCAAAACCTACTACGATATTTCTTGCAAAAGCTTCCTGTACTTCAAAAAAGCTCCCTGCATCAACGATTGAATTGATTACATTTCGAACGTCATAAGCCTTCTTGGAATCTGCAGGAACGATATCAGCCAAGGATGCACTGTTATCAACAGGTGTGCCGGGAACGTTAAGGCTCAAGTCCTCATTGCTCTGCGGGAGATAGCCAAGGAGCTGACGAACACCGTTAAGGCATGAGAGATCGTCAGGATATACAAAGTGTGCAACACCGGATGTGGAACTGTGAACTGATGCACCGCCCAAATCAGCAGATGAAATAACCTCACCTGTAACTGACTTAACTACTGCAGGTCCTGTGATATACATCTGAGCGTAATCAGTCATGAAGATATAGTCAGTGATCGCGGGAGAATAGCAAGCGCCGCCTGCGCAAGGTCCCATGATTACAGAGATCTGAGGGATAACGCCTGAAGCGTAAGTGAATCAATACCCTCTTCGATCCTTGCTCCGCCGGAATCGTTAATGGAAATAAAGGGTGCCTTCATCTCCATAGCCTTATCCATTGCCCTGCAGATCTTCATTGCCTGGGCTTCACCCAGAGATCCGCCGCCAACAGTGAAATCCTGTGAAGATGCGAAAGCAACACGGCCGTGAATATATCCATAGCCTGTTACAACGCCGTCACCGGGCTTTTTCTTCTTATCCATTCCGAAATCAGAACACCTTGAAGTGATCTGATCGTTCAACTCTACGAAGGTACCGTCATCGAAAAGAGCTTCCATCCTCTCACGTGCAGTGAGTTTGCCTGAAGCATGCTGCTTAGCAATTCGCTCAGCACCGCCAGCCGCAAGGACAGCTTCCCTTCTGGATTCAAGACGGTCAATACTGTTCTGCCATAATTCATCCATATTAAATTAGTCTCCAAATAACTATTTATAAGCAAAAGTCGCAAAGCAGAGTATCACCCTACTATTGCGACTTTATTATAGCGCAAATAGTTTGATAGTCAAACTAATTTGTGGCAAAAGGTAATTTTCATAATCAAATATATAACTTAACTCGCTTTATAGCATGAGAACGGTACAACATTAGACGGTGCGTCCTGTTCAGCAATCCATAACGTTAGCTTCTGCTGCATATTCATCCAGCTTTCAGCTGAGGTACCTGTTGCAATACTAATACGCAAAGCCATATCAGGACTTAAAGAAGACTTCTCGTTTATAAATTCAGATAAAGCCTTTCTGCTTACGCCAAGAAGCTCAGCAGTCTTAGTAACTGATAGGTTTAATGGTTTCATGACATCCTCGTAGAATACTGTGCCGGGATGCGTTGGTTTTCTTGTCATAGTAGTCATAAGTATTCCCTCTTAATGATAATCCAGATAATCTACAAGATAAGCATCTTGCTCTTCGAAATAAAACGTCATTCTCCAGTTGCCACTTACAGATACAGACCACATTTCCCTTTTATCACCCTTAAGCGGATGGAGATCATATCCAGGCAAATTCATGTCTTGTGGATTTAAGCTAGCATCCAATCTATCCAACATACGCGCTAACCGTGCAGCATGTTCAGGTTTGATACCCTTCTTTGTCGATTGTAACCCGTCACGTAACAGTTGTCAATTTTAAATGTGGCTGAAAGAACAAGATGATATATTAACCATCTACAGACATTATAGTTAACGATGAAGGCTTTACAATTCAATTAATGGGACAACATGAATATGATAGAGTGAACGCTTAATTATCTTCTCTAACAACGTTATTTGCGTAGAAAGCGATTGTGCATTGTGTACAAGCGTCAAGTATCATTTTATCCTTTTGTCTATTCATTCTGTCAACGAATTGCATTATACTAAAGTTAATAAATCAATCCAATTTTAGAAATGAATATGTGGCTCTAGTTATGAACGGTTATCTCGGACATGCTATATCTCTAGTTACCTTTGATGCGGTTATCTCTTGGATAATTCCCGCTTTAGCATGCTTCCTGATCGGACTTCTTCTCCGTAGCAGAGGTAAGATGAGATTAATGGATTGTCTTGCCTTGTCCATACTCACCTTCTACCTTGCCT
>CACZML010000208.1 GCA_902782235.1 Oscillospiraceae bacterium | reverse complement strand
AAGCGCCAGAGGCGAGTTTGCAGTCGTCTGCCTGCTCTGCATGGCCGCTGAATACGTTTTGAAGATATTTACGGATAAAGACCTGTTCAGGCTTACGGCAATCCCTGCATGCGTTCTTATGGCGCTTATAGTGGGTTCCATAATGGTATATGCTGCTAAGCACAATTTCAGAAGCTCCATATTCGGCTTAAGATTCTTTATCAGTGAAGTATCTATAGCAGCCGCCTTTATCTCAATGATCTTCATGGTAAATCCTGATTACCCCAAGATCACGCATCTGCTCATAGCCCTTGTGCTGATTGTGGCTACGGATACCATTATTACCGGAATCATGTCGGTTATCAGAAGACGCTTGATCTTCGTCTCAAAGTCCAAATATATTGACGGCTTGCCGTTTTACCTTATACTTATATCTCTGGTAATCATGCTCGCGGAGACCTGTCTTTATAGTATCCCGGGTTTGTGATATAATCTCGGACGCCTGATTGTGTAGCTCAGCTGGATAGAGCGACCGCCTCCTAAGCGGTAGGCCAGCGGTTCGAATCCGCTCACGATCACCATAATTTACAAGGGTTTTCCTGAACCCTTTTTAGTTGGCTGAATTGTAGTTACAGATAAATATACCTTCGGATTATCGTGAATATCCTGATTGCAGAATAATGGAATTACGCAAATAATATAAATGTATGGTCTGGTTTTCCGGACGGGTTTTAAGGGAAGATAGAGGTGATCAGTATGAAAAGAATTATCAGTATGTTAATTGTTGGCACCGTTGTTTTGGGACTTGTGGCATGTAATAATGCTCCGTCTGATACAACATCAGAATCTCAAACTGTCAGTTCTTCAATAGAAACTACAACTGAACCGACAGAAGACGCGGACCGTCTTCCTATGTCTTTTGATGAAGTTGTAGATGCTGTTAAGGCTAATGGTTCTGACTGGAAAACCAACATTCCGTTAATTGATGAAGATGTAGGGAAAAATAAGGAAATCGGTATCGTGAACGTAGTTGCACTCTATGCCGACAAGCCTGAGAATACGTCTTTCTATTTGCTGGAATTCGATATGAAGTCTGGACAATACAAGTCTTTGGCTCCGGGCAAGGAAGTTATCATGTATCTTAGTGGTTTCGAATGGAAATTTCGTGTTACTGCAATTAATAAGCAGTATGTGATTTGTGTTCAAGGAAAAACCACCAAGCCACAATCTGAGGAACAGGCACCGTTTTCTGTTCCTACGGCGCAGGCTGTTTATGATACATTTGTGTATCTTCCTGACGGTAAGATGAAGTCTAAGCTTGAAGAGTTCGGCAAAGCAGTTTTGGATCAGACAGGAGATTTCTATGATCTTGTTAGCAAAGCAGAGGAATCTGTAGCTAAGGACAACTTATCCGTCGGAATAATTGATTATGTCCAGTATTCAATACTTACAGATAAGTATGCGCTTGATGTTATGATTTTCGAATTTGATATGGATTCAGACGTTTACAAGAATCTGAAAGTCGGCGAACGAATGACTTACTATATTGAAGGTGCATTTGTAGTAACAGATGTTGCAGCTATAAAACAGCAATACGTGCTTACATTATCGGCTTGTAATGTCGTTGACGGTGCAATTGACTCATCAAGCATGGAGACAAGACCGCCATATACTATTACCGCTGCTGAGGATATCCGCAAATTGTTTGAAAACACATACGCTTAAAAATGCTGTAAAGCAACAAAAAGGCTGCGGATGCAAGGTTAACCGCAATTGATACCGCCGTAGCGACCTGCTTAGCTATTACAGTAGCAAAAGCGTTGCTGATTATGGAATTGCCGATGACGGCAGACTGCATTCCGTAAACTTCAGCGACGAGCATCGAAGCGTACATCATTCTCTTTTTCCTGTCCATCTCGGAATCCTTGAAGCCCTTGAGATCTTTAAGGCGGGCTTCGGCATCCAGGATGTCATTAACTAATGTATCAGTATCAATATTGACGTTGATGAGCGAACCGAGAACTATGAAATCGCTGTCGGTGCCGAACTTAGCACCCTTTTCAGAGAAGGTGTTGAAGAGCCTTACGACTTTGTCGCATTTCTCTTTGGTATCGCCGTAGGAGATCGCGAGGACTTCGCTTACACCCTGTACGGCGTCCGCAGACGCCTTGATCTTGCATGTCTTCTTAAGATAATCGTATGCTTCCTCGATATCGCTTATGATCGTCTCTACGCTCTTGTCTGTAAGCGCGAGGAACATTATGAACGAAGTGTCTTCAGATGATGTAAGAACCGGGTGATCCTTATTCATAAGGCGCTTGATCTGTTCGGCCTTAGCGATCAGATCCTCAGCCTCGTCCTGTCTTCCGAGATCGCAGATAAGGGTGGCTGCAAGAGCCATATAAGAGTTCTCGAGCTGAATGCCTTTG
>CACZML010000207.1:1153-2888 GCA_902782235.1 Oscillospiraceae bacterium | reverse complement strand
CAAGGAACTCTGCCTGGGTCCCAAGGGAGTACCTCAGGAAAAGGATGGAGTGGATGGACTGACAGGGGATGACATGGGTGTGTCGATTGCCAGTTCTTGCCAGTGGAGTGCGACGGATTATGAGTGGTCAGATGACTATAGCACCTGCACGGCAACGAAAACCTGCAGCAACAACTCGGACCATAAAGATACGGAAAATGGCACGGTAACATCCCATTACGAGGAACCCACTAAAGATGAACCCGGCAAGACAGTCTATACTGCGACTTTTAAAGATAAGGTCTTTGAAGACCAGACCGCAGAGGTCGAGAATCCTTCAGATCCCGCGCTTGGATGGATATGATCTCTATGTCTGGGGAGATCCTGTCACTGCTGAGAACCAGGGCGATGTCCTTGGAGATAAGACCGTCACCTATGACCCTGTTCAGAATATCCTGAAGCTGAATGGCGCTACGATCACAGCTCCCGGAGACGGCCCTGCGATAAGATATAATGGTACGAAGACGCTTACAATAGAATTCACGGGTAACAACAGCCTCACCGGCACAGCAAAAGAAGGCGTCGGTGATGGTAAGACAGCTTACGGCATCATTGCTGATAATGGTCCTCTTGTCATCAAAGCCGGCGGCAAGGGTGAGCTCCGTATCACCAATGAGGAAGCTATTTCAGGAATGTCTATCTCCGTTGATGAGAGCCTCTGCATCGGACCTAAAGGAATCTTTGTTATTCCCGGAGGGACTGGATACAGCGGCGACTCCGGAATGGTGATTTCCTCAAGCCATGACTGGAGTGAGTGGAAAAAAAGCGAGACATTAAATGACACGGAAGAGCGTACCTGCAGCAAGTGCGGCAAAACACAGACAAGAGATCTCCAGCATGAGCATACTCTCGAGGAGATTAAAGAAAAGCCGGCGACCTGCACAGAGGACGGCCATATCGCCTATTATCAGTGCTCCGTCTGCAAGCTGCTGTTCAGTGACAAGGAAGCAAAAACAGAGATCACCACAGCCGATCTTGTTCCTGCAGAGTACAAGGCCACTGGTCATGACTGGAACGAACCCACATATACATGGGCTGACGACTACAGCAAAGTGACAGCGACACGTGTCTGCAAAAATAATAATGAACACGTGGAGACAGAAACTGTTGCCACAACTAAGGATGTAAAAAAAGAGGCGACCTGCGAAGCCGCAGGAGATATCATCTACACAACCGCTGCCTTTGAGAACACTGCTTTTACACAGCAGAAAAAAGAGGTCAAGCCTGCCGCCCTCGGTCACCTGTGGGGAGCGCCCGTCTTTAAATGGGCGGACAGCTATACCAAGGCTACAGCGACCTTCACCTGCAGACGTGACTCAAGCCATGCAAAGACCGTCAAGGCCGCTGTAAAGGGCATGATCACAATGCCTACGACAAGTACGAACGGCAAGATCACCTACACAGCATCCGTCAAGGTAAATGGCAAGGCTGTCACGGACACGAAAGAGGCTGTGATCAAACCGGCGGGAACCGCAGGCTACAAATATACTGCCAACGCTTATTCCTGGAATAACACAAGCAGCAGTGGTCTGAATCTGACGGTGAAGAGAAGCGAGTACGATGCCATAACCTTCAGGGCGTTCACAGGCGTTCTGATCGACGGAAAGACCGTCAGCAGCTCCAATTATGCGACAGCCAAGGGAAGCCTGAAGCTGACCCTGAACAAGGACTATCTGAAGAATCTTGCAGTCGGTGC
>CACZML010000207.1:0-1120 GCA_902782235.1 Oscillospiraceae bacterium | reverse complement strand
AGTAAGTCATCAAGCTCAAGCCCCAAGACCGGAGATGACACCAATGCAGGACTGTGGATCGGTATCCTCATTGTCGCAATTCTTGGAATTGCAGGCATCCTTATTTACAGGAAACGTAAAAACAAGTAAATACAGGACGGAATAAGAAACAGGATAAAACGATACGCAGAGTTTTACTCTTAGAAGGAATTATAAGGAAAACGAAATCTTAAAAAGCATATCGTATGTGCGTATCGTATGTATAGTAAATATCTCAAAAAGCTTAGCTAGAGCAAATATAAGACAGAAACAAAAAAGGCGCTGCTGCGGCAGCGCCTTTTTGTTGAACTTGATGATACTTGAACGATCTGATTATCTTATCTGATTATCTTATCGCGTTATTTTATTTGATTATCTTATTGATGATCTGAATATCTTATCTGATCAAAACTGATTAAAGCCTTCCTCCGTCATTTTTTCGGGTGGAGCACTTTTTTGATCCGGACGACATTCTGGTTATTGATATATTCATAGCTGAGATCATCCATGGTCTTTCTGACGAGGAAAATACCAAGACCTCCAATTTCGCGGGCCTCCGCAGGCAGAGTAGTGTCGGGCTCTTTCCTGGAGAGAGGGTTAAAAGGGATCCCGCTGTCGATCAGTG
The DNA here is from genome assembly GCA_902782235.1 of Oscillospiraceae bacterium. Taxonomy (GTDB): domain Bacteria; phylum Bacillota; class Clostridia; order Saccharofermentanales; family Saccharofermentanaceae; genus Saccharofermentans. The sequence goes on along the minus strand of CACZML010000207.1, from coordinate 477 downwards.
TGATCGTCACAGAGGTATTGTCCTTATCCGGCTCAACTCGGATCGTGGCATTCCCTGTCGAGGGAGCATAGGAATAATGAGCTATATTGGTGAAGAGCTCATCCAGTGCTACGGCAATCTGCATGTGGGCTTTCATGGGGCAGTTTATGGCATCCAGGGCTTCATCGAGAAAATCCGTGACTATTCCGATATTATCGATTTTTGCCTCAACGGTAAGTTCTTTCACAACATGTTCCTCCTGCGGATTTCTGACCGGATCATCCGGTTCAGCTCGTATCTATTTTACCACAACTCCGCGGGAATACAGAGTGTTTTTTATAAAGTCAGCACCAATTACCAGTATTTATACCGATAGGCGGAATATTCTGCAAGCTCGGCTGCAGTGAAGAGTTTGTACCTGGTCGTTGCCCCGTCTGAAGTGGATTCAAATACAGCGTATCTGCTTCCGACCCTGCCGGCGAACAGCATCGTGTGGTG
>CACZML010000206.1 GCA_902782235.1 Oscillospiraceae bacterium | reverse complement strand
TATCACGCTAATCTGTCCTGGATCTTCGAATGCCACACACCTCACGGCGACCTTACAAGAATGCATCAGTTCAAGGCCAAGTCAGCACTCCACGAAGCTTTCACAGAGGGCCTCGTAACATATCCTGACCTTATGGCAGCTGACATCCTTCTCTACGATCCCAAGTACGTACCTACCGGAATCGACCAGAAGCAGCATGTTGAGCTCGCAAGAAACCTTGCGATCAGATTTAACAACCGTTACGGCGAACTCTTCAAGATCCCTGAGCCTTTGATCCCTACGATCGGTGCAAAGATCCGTGACCTTCAGAACCCTGCCCAGAAGATGAGCAAGTCCACAGATAACCCGAAGGCATCCGTCTTCCTTTCCGATCCCGAGAAGACGATCAGAAAGAAGATCATGTCCGCAGTTACTGACTCAGACGGCATCATCAAGTTCGACGAAGACGAGAAGCCCGGCGTATCCAACCTTCTCACTATCTATTCCGTATTCACAGGCTGCGAGATCGAAGATGCAGTTGCAAAGTTTGAAGGCGGCGGATACGGCGACCTCAAGAAGGCTGTTGCAGACGCAGTTGTTGAGAAGGTCGTTCCTTTCCAGGACAAGTACAACGAAGTAATTAACAGCGGCATCATCAACGACATCCTTGACGCCGGCCGCGATTACACAAACGAGATCGCAAAAGAGAAGTACGAGCTCGTAAGAAAGGCAGTCGGATTCGGCAGGATCTAAAGGATTGTTTTCAGAATAAATTGCAAAAGCTGTTCCGTTTTCCGGGGCAGCTTTTTTGTGGCGAAACACGCGCAGTTGACGCGTTTTTATGCAGTGCACCGTATTGGTGACACTAATCATTCAGGGTGGTGCTTGATGTTTTCGATGCCGAAGACGATACTAAACTCACATCTGCAGGTGATTTCACGAAAGGAACGGATTTGACATGGTCGAATTTGGTGAACAGTTAAGAAGAGCAAGAGAAGCAAAAGGAATGACGCAGCAGTCTCTGGCAGAACAGTTATATGTATCCGGAAAAGAAATGGAAAAAGTAGTAGAAAGAAACCCTGTAGTTGAAAACAAAACCGCTAACAATATCATGATCGCGCTTTACGCCGTGACACTTCTGGCTCTTACATTACCGCTGATAAATGCTGTCCTGACAAGAACCGTCGAGTTTAAAAGCGTTACAGAAAACATTCTCGTTGCAATCGCATTTGTACTGAAGCTCTTCGCTTTTGCTTACGGCCTCGTCAACGCGATAAAAGGCTCTCTGTCTCCAAAAAGAATGGGGGCTGTCATTGGAGCATTTTTCGCATCCATGTGTCTTGCTAACTCCGAAAACATAATAAGGCTTGTTCCTCAGTTTTTTGGTGCCGGCCTTAGAACTGCAGATGCTATGAAAATAGTTGCATTCTTTGTTTTCCTGCTGTTGCCAGGCATCACCGGTGCCATCTCGGCTTTTTTCTATTTTATTAAGAATAGTAAGCATAAGATCTGGCCCGTTCTTATCACGCTTGCTTCAAGCCTGGGGATACTTCTCTCAGGATTCAGCACGTACTCTATCCTTGTTAGATACGAGAATCAATACTCATTGAATCACACGCTCGGCCTTATCGTCAGCATTGCGGTTTACGCACTTATCATCTATCAGACATTCACGCTGATGAGGAAAAGAAAAACAGTTGCCCAATAAATACGAAAAAGGAGATGACCATTCATCTCCTTTTCCCTTTTCCAAAATCTACTCCCTTATCGCCAATACGTGCATTTTGGGTTTTAGTCAAAGCCCTTATTCCCTTACTTTGACGCTTACCCTTACTCCACTTAAATTTTAAAAAATCAGGATATTTCCTGTCCATAAAAATCGTATATACCAAATTACCAAACAGGAATCGCTCCGGAAATATCCGATTTGTCTTTAGTGCACTAAAAAGGCCTCTAAGGCCGTCATGCGCGGCATCACAGAGATTCAGACGGGTGATTTCCAGGACCTGTAAAACATCAAAAAGCCGGAAAATTCATTCCGGCTTTTCAGGTTTTCGATTTTAAATAGGCAACTTATTGAATGCGTATCTTGGTCGGGTTACTTATTCTTCAAGGAGCTTATATAAAATCTTATATAGTGCCACCGCTTCGCTCTTATCGAGCTTCACGCATGAGCCGATCTTTTCCGGAATCTGCCTGGCCTTCTTATAAAGCGCCTTGCCTTCATCCGTGAGGGAGATGACTACGACCCTCTCATCTTCTTCACTTCTGGTCCTCTTGATGAGTCCCTGCTTCTCCGTATTCTTGAGCATCGGAGTAACTGTTCCGGTGTCGAGCATAAGCCATTATGTATTGCGTATACGTAATGCCCAGCGGTTTAAGGTGCGGCGTGTATAAGTTTACCACTTTTCTTGACGCTGCATAGAGGGGAAAACAAAGCTGTGAATCAAGCTTCATGGATTCATCGATCTTCATAGGTATCTCCTGTCAGATAAGGCTCTCTACAAATGCCCTTACTTCCTTCATGTCTGCGGTGGGCTCGAAACGCTTCACTACATTGCCCTTTCTGTCTACAACGAACTTCGTGAAGTTCCACTTGATGTCGGGCTTGCTTGCATAATCCTTGTCGCTCTTTTTAAGCATCTTGCTCATGATAAGCGCTGTGGGTCCCTTGCCGAATCCTTCGAAGCCGATCTGTTCCTTAAGGAATTTATAAAGCGGCAGAGCGTTCTCACCGTTAACATCAGACTTCTTCATCTGAGGGAACTGGGTCTTATACTTAAGTGTGCAGAACTCGTGTATCTCCTCATCCGTTCCGGGTGTCTGACCTGCGAACTGGTTGCACGGAATATCGATTACTTCCAATCCCTTGTCGTGGAGATCTTCGTACATCTGCTCGATCGGCTTATAGTGAGGAGTAAAGCCGCAGCCTGTTGCAGTATTTACAATAAGGATAACCTTACCCTCGAAGTTTCTTAAAGATATCTCTTCACCGTTCGGTGCGGGAACTGAATAATCGTATATGGACATGGTGTGTTCTCCTTTCGGTTATGTTTGATTAAATTATATTGCGTCAAATATAATTCGTATATTGAATAACATCATTTTTATGTTCAGTTTTTGTCTAATCAAAAAAAAGGCACCCTTTTACGGATGCCTCTTGTATTTATGGTCAGGGTAAGCTGAAAGTGTTTGCAAAATGGACCAGATAAGCAAAACCTAAAAGTCCCAACAAAAACAGCAAACAAATGAAGCCAAAGAGAAACCACATCTTCTTTTTAAATGCGATTATCGCTATAAAGATCAGAATTCCAAGAACTATAAAGCCCATATGCTTTCCTATTTAAGTATGTAACCGTCTTTTGCGTTTCCTGTCAGAGTCAGTGAGATCTTGTCTCCTAACTTGACCGTGTCTTTAAATACATATTCCAGATCGTGCATTTCGCCGCTCATAGTCTCAACGTGGAAATGGCATTCGACATCAAGAGGTCCGTCCTTATCGAACTTTCCGTAAATAGATATCTCAGCTATCGACATGTCGTAGATATCGCCTTTCTTAAGCTCAGTCTTATTGGCATTCCTGACTCCGCTTGTACCGCAGTCTTCGCCGTTGACCTTATAGTCCATCGAGAGCTCATATACATCGTCAGCGTCCAAAAGGATGTCTACTTTAAACTCTTTCATTTCAGAATAGCTGCCGGACTTG
>CACZML010000205.1 GCA_902782235.1 Oscillospiraceae bacterium | reverse complement strand
CTTGCACTCCACGCCTTCTTTTTTGCAGATACGCCATGCGGCATATTTGCCCTGCGCGGTTGCCGGCGGGAGTCCGCCTGAACCCATGAGCCACTGGCCTGCGAGGAATACGTTCTTGAGCTTCTTGACGACACCCGGCGTGGTAACAGTCTTTGTATCCCTGTCTGCTACGAAAGCCATGTATGCGCCTCTGTATGCGTTGCAGTGCTTTGCGTATGTGACAGGTGTCCATACGTCCAGGATCTTTATCTTGCCCTTTGTCTCAGGGAATTTCTTTTCGACCTCTGCCATGAGAGCCTCTGCGACCTCAGTCTTCTTGGCTTCATACTTCTCAGGATCCTTAGCTAATTCGAACCAGTTGTCGACTTCCTTGCCGTACTGGAAAAGCTTCATCTGAATGCTGGTCTTTCCTTCAGGTGTGAGTGTCGGATCGTAGTCGTAGCAGATGAAACCGATGTCCTTGATCTCTCTGTCCCAGACCTTGATGCCGTCGCTCTCCCAGCATGTTGTATCGGGATCGACATTCATCTTGCCGTCTACAACGAATGCTGCGTGATACTTGCTGAATACCGAGAAATGCTCCTTATCGTCGAAGCACTTCTTGAGCTTCTTGGGCATGTATTCGGAAGGAAGAAGCTTAGTGAATGTGTGGTTTGCATCTGTAGCGCAGATAACGTAATCTGCTGTAACTTCAGTGCCGTCTTCAAGAACGATTCCGGAAGCGACTTTGCCGTTGATCTTAACGTTCTTAACGGGGCTGTTTAAGTGAAGCTTGCCGCCTGCTTTCTGGTATTTGTCTGCAATTCTCAAAGCAGCTGCAAGTGAGCCGCCCTCAGGAATATCACCGCTGCCTGATGTGACCATCGCATAAGACATAACGAATGAATATGCCTGTGTCATCTCAGGGTGTGTGAGCATGCATGAGCTTCTTAAGACAGGGCTCTTGAAGCTGTCTGCCAGATCCTTAACGCTGACGCCCTTGTATGCTTTCTGTGCGGCAGGAACGTTCTTAACGAAGTCACCGAGCTTCATGAAATCTCTCGGGCCCATCTTGTCCATCGGTTTGTCGATAGGCATTATCATGCTCTCTGCTCTTGTGACGTTCTCGAAAAACTTCTCGATAACATCCTTATCTTCAGGTGAGAGCTCAAGCATCTCACGCTTTGTTCTTTCCTTGTCTCTCCAGTATGTGATCTCGCCGCCGTGTCCCATATACTTGAAGAAGTAATCCTTTGAATACATCTTCACGCTGTCGTCGAGCATTCCGATCTCGTGCCACAGCTCATTCATGGCGCTTCCCTTTTTGCTGCACATGAGATAGTTGATGCAGTTGTCGATGTAAACGCCGTCGCGCTTCCAGCCCGTAAGCTCACCGCCTGCAACAGGATTCTTCTCATAGATCTCTGTCGTAAATCCCGAGTTCTGCAGGATAATACCTGCAGTATACCTGCAGTCATTCCGGAGATGCCTGCTCCGACAATGATTACTTTTTTCATTGATTGTTCCCCCTGGGTATTATTCCGTCCAAAAGACACCTTTGTAAGTATAACACTATACCGGGGAATCTATGCGCGATTGGGAACTGATCACTTTCTAAAAAAGGACAGATCAAATCTGACTTTGCGTGCAGTCTTCTCCGGGATCTTATATTCTTCGTCTTCTAAGATCTCTTCGATCCACTTGGCCTGCGATTCAGAAACATTGCTGTACGTGGAACTCGAATTAAATCCTTTCCTCAGCACATCATAAGGAATACCGCCATTCTGAGGTTTAAACAGCATAAGAAGATACGGCACTCTGTCCCAATACGATTCGTTGATCAAAAGGATCAGAAGCTTTTTCCTGAGTGTTTCTTCCTCAGTCTTTTCGAGCAGTTCATAAATACGTTTTGCTCCATATCTGATATGCAGGCCTCTGATATTATTGTATGCCTGCTTTACAACAGAGCGCCGTTCATCCGTAAGGTATTTCCAATAAACTTCAGAGCAAGCCGTCCCACGCAAACGCGCCAGTGAACGAAGTGTATTACTTACTATATGGGCCTCTTTATTTCCCAGATATTTCATCAAAAGCTCCGCATCTTCATGCTTTCCGGCCTCGCCCAGACCGAGAATACTGTACCGGGTTTTGTCTCCTTCCAGATGCGCGATGTAGTACGCGCGGCAATTAAAGCTCATGTCTTTGATCAGGTAATAGCGGACTATCTCACGAATATTTAAAGACGGTGATAAAAGCTTTTCTTCAATTCCGTCCCAGGTCTTGCCTGTCATGGCAAACTTCTTCTCTATTGCGCATCTTTGAACGGCAGTGCTCCTGTGGTCAATGAACTCATCAAGCTCTTCCACC
>CACZML010000204.1 GCA_902782235.1 Oscillospiraceae bacterium | reverse complement strand
GGATTCTATTCCTTCTCGAAATCCATGTATGGGATGTCCTTGTCGCCGCCGATATCGAGCGTACGTATTATGACAGTTCTGCCCTGCATGGTTTCAAGTGCTTCTTTATATGCTACAAACTGCTCTTCTTCGGTAGGAAGGTGAGTATTGTCCATGAACAGGAACTCTGAGCGGAAAAGACCTACGCCTTCTCCATCGCATTCCATGGCTTTTTTCGCATCCTTAGGTGTACCGATGTTGCAGAAGACTTCGAGTTTGTCGCCATCTGCGGTCAGTGTTTCCTTACCGATGAATTTCTTCAGTTCTTCTTTCTTTTTGATGAACTCTTCGCGCTTAGCAACGTAGTTTGCAAGGATATCTCCTTCCGGATTGATGAATACATCACCCGCGGTACCGTCTACGATGGCCGCGTCCTTGTCTTCGACCAGATCTACGATTCCAGGCACCGATAATACAGCCGGGATCTCAAGCGCTCTTGCGAGAATAGCGGAGTGAGAAGTAGGTCCTCCTACCTCTGTAATGATACCGACAACATTCTCTTTTACTATCTGTGATGTCATGGATGGTGTAAGGTCCTTGCACACAAGCACAGTGCCCGCCGGAACCTTTCCGATCTCTATGTCCTTAATGCCAAGCAGCTTCTTGAGAATGCTTACCTTGACGTCTGCGATATCCGAAGCTCTCTGCTTCATCATCTCGTCTTCCATTGTGGAGAAAATGCCGTAGAACATGTCGCAGACACCTGTGAGAGCAGCTTCTGCGCACTGTCCGGCATCTATCATGCTGAACATTTCTCCTGACATTGACGGGTCTGAGATCATTACTGCATGGCCCAGAAGGATCTCTGATTCTTTTTCACCGATGTTCTTTTTGACATCTTCGGCCATTGCATATGTTTCTTCTACAAAATCATCTATGGCTTTCTGAAAACGGGCTTTCTCCGCAGCTGTATCCGAGATCATTTTTGACTCAAAAGAAAGATCCTGCTCTATTATGCGGCAGATGCTGCCGATGCTGCAATTCCTTTGTACATTTTTATTCCTCCGTTAATAAATGCTCCCCTGCAAAAAACTGCAGGGGAGCAGAGAAGATTTACTTATAATCAGTCTCCCATTCCGGAATCGATGAAAGCTGTGATCTCAGCGAGAGCTGCTTCTTCATCCGGACCATCGCATACGACTTCGATCTGCGATCCGCACTTGATGAGTGCAGTCATCAGAAGCATAACGCTCTTAGCGTTGAAGTCCTTACCGTTGTGCTTAACTGTAATATTGCTCTGGTACTTTGCTGCCATCTGTGAAAGAAGGCTTGCCGGACGCATGTGCATTCCCAGTTCATTATTGATTGTGAATTCTTTTGATACCATAGTAATTCTCCTTGACTTCTTATCCTGAGTTACAGTGACTCCCTACAGAGTAATTTTACAACATCTGCAGGTGTCTCGGCAAGATATGTTGCACCGGCTTTGTATTAATACAGACCGATACTGAAAGCAAATGCGATCAGAACTGCTACAGGTCCTGTAATGATACGTGAGAACAGAACTGCAGGAACGCCGTACTCGATTGTCTCAGGCTCAGCTTCTCCGAGTGAAAGACCTACCGGTACGAAGTCAGCTCCGACCTGACCGTCGATAGCGAACAGAGCCGGAAGTGCATATCTTGCAGGGATAGCACCTGTAGCGAACTGTGCGCCGAGGAGTGTTCCTACGATCTGAGCGATTACAGCTCCAGGTCCGAGGATCGGTGACAGGAACGGCAGCGAGCAGATGATACAGATTACCAGCATGCCCGGAAGTGTTCCGCACAGAGGAGCGATCGTGTTAGCGATTACGTTACCAAGTCCGCTCGCACTGATGATACCGAGAATTGTACTTGTGAATGCCATGAACGGCAGGATGTTCTTGATGACCATGTCGATGGTCTCACGGCCTGCCTGGAAGAACTGGCCTACTACGTAGCCGACGCCCTTACCGAGACGAACTACGAAGCCCTGCTTCTTTCCTTCATTAGCTGCTGCGATTTCAGCCTTAGCCTCAGCCTTTGTCTTAGGTCCCTTTTCCACAGCAGCTGCTGTGGCTGCCGGTGCTGCAGCTGCTGTTGCTGCGGTCTCCGTCGGAGCATCGTCTATTACCTCGATGTTCTTTTCGCGTACAGCGGAGACATAGATATCTTCTGTGATAAACATCGCCAGAGGGCCGGCCTTTCCTGCCGGCATAAGGTTTACTGTATTGATTCCCTTCTTAGGATAAACGCCGCATCTTGCTGTTCCGCCGCAGTCTACTACTGCAACCATGATCTCGTCATCAGGAAGGGTTGTTTTCCAGCCGTCTACCGCTTCACCGCCTGTGAGCTCAGCGATCTTTGCTGCTACAGGGTGGATCCCTCCGCCGGTTACGCTGAGAACTGTATGGCACTTTTCGGTTGGTGTAATTATGAGAGGGCCGCCCCAGCCGCCGTCTCCATGGCTGATTTTAACCTTTTTATACATTATCTTTCCTCCCCTCACTACTGGATATTCTCAGTGAGAAGATCATCGTCTATTGCCTCGATGTTCTTTTCGCGTACAGCGGAGACATAGTTATCTTCTGTGATGAAATTTGCCAGAGGGCC
>CACZML010000203.1 GCA_902782235.1 Oscillospiraceae bacterium | reverse complement strand
AGAATAAACGGTTAAATCCGAACTTTTCCTGTGCTTTAGTGGGATCGGGTTCTGCCGTAACTACACGGTCAACATATTTGATCCCTGAAAGGATCTGTTTTCTGTCATCAAGCGGGACTTCTGAATCATCGGTAACGCCAACGATAAGATAATCGCATTGCTTTTTAGCCTGCTTTAAGCGGTTAAGGGTCTCAACGTCAATTTTTTCGAAGGCATCGGCAATATAACCGATTACTGCTTTCCTCTCGTTAAAGACACGGCCGGATGACTTCTTATAATCGTAGCTGTGGAGTCCGTATTCATGCGGATCGTTATGGTATCTTTCAAGAACACCTTTAAATGTCTCTTCATATTGAGGAATAAAAAGGCAGTCTGAAGCCAGAAGATGATCAACGATCTGGCCGGAAAGCTCTTCCATCAGTTCAAGATTATTCTGACCGCTTAAAAGAAGCCGGTGCGACGTTAAGGATACGGTTAGATGTGCCTGATACTTCAAGTTCGATATTAACGCTCTCAACGAAACGGCAAATAGCAGCCTTGGATGCAGCATAAACCGTAAACATAGGAGATGACATGAGACCGGCAATTGAGCCCATTACACCGCAGTAAAAACTGTCAGTTCCTTTAATTCTGCCATAGAAGATATTAAGGATCTCAATAATGGATGTGGCGTTAACCGTCATCATATTCTTGATCTCAGCTATATGGAGATATTCAAAATCAGCTACACGGCCGAAACCTGCCGTGATCATCATGACCTGGATCTCTTTATCATCAGCCAGAGATCTCATAAGATCTTCATCAAGTTCAAGAAGATCACAATAGTGATATTCGTAAGCTCCATCAGGGAGATTACTGGAATCAGGCGCACATCTGTCGACGATTACCGCATGATATCCTCTCTTGATAAGATCAAGACTGACCGCAAGGCCGATTCCGTTACTGCCGCCGATAATAAGTGCTTTCTTCATGTTTTTATCTCCCATTTAAACCTGTTTAATTAATCAGGGAACTTGATCTCGCTTACATTTAAGTACTCGAGCGCTGTCTCAGGCGGAGGAGTCATATAATCTCCGTACTTCAAAGTCAGATATGTATCGTAATCTTTGGAGATCCTGACTGTGTGTCCTTCAAATACAGCATCTGTATATTCTTCGAAACAGTGTGTCGGAAGTCCGTATTTACATTCTTTCCTGAAATAAGGGAAAGTATAATGCCTCATAAGCTTTGTCCGCTTTTTGTTGCAGGACTTTGCAAGACCGTCGAGCCATTTAAACAGCCATTTCTTAGGGATCTTATCAATGATTGCAAACCATAAACGCTTGGGTGCGCTCTTGGCAAGCTTCTTCCCTTCTACGGAATACTGGCATTTCCTGATGCAGTAGATGGCTGCATAATGAAGTCTTCTGAGAATGAAGTTATCAGGAACGTTGTCATAGATGAAGATATCTATATACATTCCGTCATGCATCTTAAAGCCTTCCTGGCCAGTAAGAACCATCTTGGTTCCGTTCATTCTTAGCTTCGAATAACCCCAGGGATAACCGGGATCAGTATTGTGATCCTGAAGGAAGAATTTCTCTTTATTGAGATCAGTCTCGCATGCTTTAACGAATCTGTTATAAGCATCTCTGGTCATTGAGATATCGGCATCGTCATCCCATTTAAGGAAGCCGTGCTCTCTTACTGCTCCGATTAAAGTACCGCCCTCAAGCGTATATTCGATGTTATTTTTCCTGCAGATACGGTCGATTTCTAAAATGAATTCAAGGCAAACAGATTGAAGACGCTTCAAGCCTGTTTCATCAATTTGCATATATACTCCTTCCAAACGGCATACGTGAGATCAGATCTCCGTATACTCCTTGTTGTTAAATGACTCTATGACATTAGCGATAGCTTTGGATGTATCTTCGCTGATAAAGAAATTACCCTTGCCGCTTTCAACGGCCTTGGCAAAAGCGACTATCTCATATCTGATACCTTCGCCGTCGAGCTGAGGCGCAGGCACATAGATATATCCCTTTGTGCCGGTAATGATAAGTTCTCCTTCGGATTTAGCTGCTTTTGCGACCTTTATTGATGCCACAGCCTTATCGAAAACAAAATCCACCTTTGTAAATCCGTCAAAATTAATATCCTTATCGATCAGCTTAGTGATAATGGATTTTGACTTATAATTCGTTCCGAGGAGCTGGAAAACAGGAAGCATCGCCGTAGGGCCCCACGCACAGATACTGTTCTGGATCTGCTTAAGATCAACACCCTCTTGTCCTGCACCGCTCTGGAGGCTGGAACAAGTGGCATCAACGGAAATAATATCACCGATCCTGCCGCTCTTGGCAACGACCATAAGTCTGGAATATGCAGTGGAATAGGCTGTTGCTAAGCTGAACAGTTCTTCACACTGAGCTTTGCTTGTAGCGATCGGAGCTTCGCAGATAACGTGCTTACCGGCATCAAGAGCTCTCTTAACGTCATCGTAGTGATTACCAGGCTTATTGGTTATATATACGGCGTCAACGCCTTCCAGCGTCTCGTCGCACTCCTTATATAAAACACCATTAACGAACTTCATCTCATTAATGAACTTATCGCAAAGAGGGCCTTCACCAATGATACCGATTACGAGCTTTCTCTTCTCTGCCCTGATTCCGGAACTGGAGATGCCTTCGGTCCTTGGAAGATATATGACCTTGCAGAATTCGTTAAGATAATCGAACTCGCCTTCCCAGTCAGAACCAATAGCAAATATATCAACGCCATAACGTCTGATATCGTCGATCTTCTGTCCTTCGTATTCTTCAACAATGATCTCGTCGGCAAGCCCTGTTGCCTTAACGGCAGCAATACGTTCCATAAGAGACTGCTGGTTATTTATCTTGCCTCTGGATTTGTC
>CACZML010000202.1 GCA_902782235.1 Oscillospiraceae bacterium | reverse complement strand
AATCTCGCCAAAGGAATGGCAGTTCCGGAAGCTGTTAAGCGCGCCAAGGAATACATCACCGGCGCAATAAGGGCAGGCCTTGATCTGGGACACGGAAGAGGTCCGTTAGATCACGGATATGACATCACCACAGAATTCAAAAACTCATAAGGAGACAAATATGGAAAGAACTTACAAGACACAGATGGAAGCCGCAAAGATGGGGATCGTGACTCCTGAGATGAAGATCGTAGCTCAGAAGGAATACAGAACAGAGGAAGAGATCCGCGAATGGGTCGCAAAGGGCCAGGTCGCAATCTGTGCCAACAAAAACCATAAGTGCCTGAATCCTGAGGGCGTAGGCTCAATGCTCAGAACGAAGATCAACGTTAACCTCGGCGTGTCACGTGACTGCAAGGACTATAACGTCGAGATGAAGAAGGTACAGGGCGACACTATGCCTTTCCGCCGCAAGCTCACATCAGAATGCCCTGCCATGATCGGCACCGTTCCTGTTTACGATGCGGTCATTCACTACCAAAGAGACCTCGCCACACTGTCTGCAAGGGACCTTATCGATGTCGTCAGGCTTCATGCTGAGGACGGCGTAGACTTCGTAACCCTTCACTGCGGCATCACAAGGCACACGATCGACCAGATCAAGAAGCACAAGAGAAAGATGAATATCGTATCCAGAGGCGGCTCCCTGATCTTCGCATGGATGTGCATGACAGGCAATGAGAACCCTTTCTACGAATACTACGATGAGATCCTGGATATCTGCCGCGAATACGACGTTACGATCTCACTTGGCGATGCGTGCCGTCCGGGCTGCCTTGCCGATGCCGGCGACGTCTGCCAGATCGAAGAACTTGTAAAACTCGGCGAGCTTACGAAGCGCGCGTGGGAAAAGGATGTCCAGGTAATGGTTGAAGGCCCCGGACACATGCCGATGGATCAGATTGAAGCCAACATGAAGATCCAGCAGAGTATCTGCATGGGCGCGCCTTTCTATGTTCTTGGCCCCCTCGTTACCGATATCGCTCCCGGCTACGACCACATCACTTCAGCGATCGGCGGCGCCATCGCTGCCGCATCAGGCGCGGCTTTCCTCTGCTATGTAACTCCCGCAGAGCACCTGGCACTCCCTAATGTTGATGACGTTAAGCAGGGCATAATCGCATCGAAGATCGCAGCTCATGCTGCCGATATCGCGAAAAAGATCCCCCACGCTATGGACAGGGACAATGCCATGGGCGATGCCAGAAGGACTTTCAGGTGGGATGACCAGTGGGCAGTGTCGATAGACCCTGAAACAGCAAAGGCTATCCGCGATTCCAGGGCGCCGGAGCACGATGACACATGCTCTATGTGCGGCAAGTTCTGCGCCGTTAGGAGCATGAATAAAGCGCTTGAGGGAGAGTATATCGATATCCTCTGATCAGATGCCGGGATAATAAAGGTCCGGCTTCATTAGATTTGGGATTCTCTTAAGATAGAGTCTTCCGGATAACGCGAAATGAGGGAGCTCGATGAAGTTAGCATTTGCGGGTGATATCAGCCTTATCATCGGATCGGCAATGATGTTTTCCGCGTCCTTAAGCGCTTCTTCGAGCTCCTCTTCCCCGTGACACTTCCTGTCGCATCCGGAAAGAAGACCGTCTGTGATCTCGGTTGCAGCGATCACGTTATAATCTATGCCGTAAGTATTCTTAATATAGGCGGCAACAGAACCCGATATCACAGGTTCGCCCACAATATAGTTTCTGGTTTTTTCTCTTATGGTTTCAGTATAATCACAGGGTCTGCCGTTCCACGGGAGTCCTTTGACATACGGTATGCCGTATTCATCCTGCATAAACTTACATGCAGCAATGCCGGACGATGATACGGCAATATTTAATTCTGCTTCAGTGGCCTTAATGACATCCTCATATGAAGTGTTAATACCCCAGTTTGAGACAAGCTCATATTCACCGGACAAGCGTATCTCCGTTGCCGTGAAATCAAGAGGTGTCATGCCAATGATATTCACGCCGTTCTTTACCTTCCGTTCAGGAGCACGAAGCATCTTTTTTGCAAAGCTCAGGAATGCTTC
>CACZML010000201.1 GCA_902782235.1 Oscillospiraceae bacterium | reverse complement strand
ACCATCAGATATAACATAAACAAACGCAACTATGAGATTTTCGAATACAGGCGTCAGACAACTAATGCGATGGCGCATGATCTTAAGACTCCGATAGCATCCATCGTTGCTTATACCGAGATCCTCGAGAACAATATCGATCAGGCCAACCGCGAACACTATCTGGCAAAGATCAGCGAGAAAGCAGCACAGATGAACAATATCGTAAACAGCATCCTGATGTTTTCGCGCTCCGAGAATACGGCCGTGCCTGTGAATAAGAGCGATGTAAAGGCTGGTGATATCATCAGGAATATCATCGGTGAGAATGAGCATCAGATAAGCATGAAGGGCCTTAACGTGCTGTTCGACGAGGAAAGCGCACCCAATCTTAATACTGATCCAGAGCTCTTCCGTCAGGCTGTGGGAAACCTGATAAACAACGCTGTCCTGTATTCAAAAGAGGATACTGATATCGCTGTCGAATTTGATCAGACCAGGCTTACAATCACTAATGTGATGGCAGAACCTATAGAAGACATAAGAAAGCTCAAGGTTTGCGATGCTCGGTTACAAGCTCAATATCAAGACCGAAAATGATCTGTTTATCTGCACTGTGGATATGAGATAGTGTATAATTTCGTTTTCAAAGAAGCAGGAACGATCGGAGTACACCATGAGATGTCTGTTTGAAATCGATCTTAAAGACTACGAAGGCTGCACAAAGGTGTTCAGAAGGCCTTCCGCCAGAGCCGTGATCCTTAAGGGCGACAAAATCGCGCTCGTGTACGCCACGGAAGAAAAATACTATAAGTTCCCCGGCGGCGGCATTCACGAAGATGAGGATAAGAAAGAAGCGCTCATCAGAGAGGTCAGGGAAGAGACAGGCCTTAATGTTATTCCGGAAAGCATCAGGGAATATGGCAGCGTTTTAAGAAAGCAAAAGAGCGAGAAGGCTGACGATACGGTTTTCGAACAGGAGAACTACTACTATCTTTGTGAGACGGAAGACACCTGTGGCGCCCAGGATCTTGATGAATACGAGAAGGACGCAGGCTTCATGCTTGTATATGCCGATATCGATGAAGCGATAAAGACAAACAGTTTATGGCCGCACATAATCTCATAGCTCTTATTCCTGTAAAGGGATACGCCAAGGATTACAGAGAAAACAGATACTATCAATCCCATGAAATAATTCCATGGGTGTTCCTGAGGATAGAAGACCCAAAGTCTCTGTTTTAGCATATATTCGGAGAATTTCTTGTCGGCTTCCGCATATCGTGGATCCTTGGCCCTTTGCTCTTGCAGCTCCTGCCTGGTTATATTTTCGAAGCAGTTCTTATCCTGCAGATATGATTTGGACATCGTGAACTCGACTTCAGGAGAATCACAATGGGCAGAAACCCGCTGAGGCTCTTTCTTGGATACCTCAGGATCATCGCTCAGGACATCTAAAACATATATATCGAGTGTATATATTTTTGTTCCGCTTGGAAGGGATACGTCCTTGCCGTTTTTGTCTTTCAGAACAATATCAACACGGGTGCGGTATGTATCATATGCAGATCTTTCCAATGGTATATGGTCATAAAAATGAGCTTTGTTTGTATAGAACTTCGGCATGCCAGCAAAAAAGAACATCAAGACAGCGTGGACTATCCATAATCACTCGTTCAGGGCATGTAATCAGTGGTTGTCTGCTTCTTACAAAATTATAGCATCGGAGCGGAGATAATCTACCGCTACAGTCCCGTAGCCGCATGGTTTTCGAGCTTGTTTGATGCTTGGAAATACAGACACGTGTAATTTTTGGTTGAAAAACTTCGAAAAATTACACAAAATCGAGTTTTTGTGTAATTTTGAGCGATTTTTTGAAGGAAAATTACACACTGCCGCCGTGCTGTTACATTCAACAAAAAAGAAGGTGCCGTGTTAAGGCACCTTCCTTTCTGATAAGGAGTATCCGAACTATTATCAGAGCTTGTAATCAACGTTGTTGATCGTGATCTTTGCGATATTGTCTGTATCTACGAGACGGTTGAACAGAACGATGAAGCCGTTGTATGTGCCGCTGATATAGCCATAGCTTGCGACCTTATCATCATCGTATACGAGATACTCGGTTCCGTCCTTATATGTAATCGTGAACTTGTTGACAGAATCAATGTCATCGCCCTTGGGGGATTTGCCGCCTGTGGAATCCCACTGCATTGCGATAGGGGAGATCTTGACTGTGGCGCCGTCAGCGGATTTGAATGTCTTGGAGTCGAGCTTGTCTGCTACGGGGATGACAATGCTCTTCTCTTCCTTGATGTAGCTTGTGTCGCCCTTCTCAGTAAGTGTCTTCTCAATATTGGTTCTTGTATCAGTAAATTCCACACAGTAGAGGGTGATGTGGTCAGTTATGGGCTTAGCAAATTCAGCTCCGAAGATGGTGTAAGAATCGGTCATATACTCGTAGCAGTAGAGTTTTGTATCCGTTGATTTCTCAAGGTCTACCCAGATCTTGCCGTGACCTTCCTGGAATCCGAACATGATGTTCTGATCTTCATTGAAGAATGCGCCCTTTGCCTCATTCTCCTCCTGGCTGTATACATAGCAGTTTACACCTTTGGCTCTCTCGACTGTGTAAGCTGCGACGATTCCCATGCCGTCACGTACGACTGTCTCAACTGTGACAGTTGTATCGCCGATTGTAGTTGAGACGGGCTCTGTCGTATACTTGCCGGCCAGGAGACGCTCTGCAACCTCAGGATCCTGAGCTACGTACTCGATCTTAGGGAATGTTACTTCGTAAGATACCGGATTGCCCTTATCGTCGTACTTGCCATCCTCGATAACCACTTCGTTGTGGCTCTCGACATTTTTCTTGCCTTCGTTGCCCCAGAGTCTGTTGAAGAGCTCGCCGCCCATTGCTGCATTAACTACAAAAGGTGATGCCACTACAACTGCAGCAGCTGCGGCCGCAACCTTAACTCCTAATTTGCTTATCTTTGCTTTATATGAATTTTTCATCATGGATTCCTTCCCCGCCAAGTATTCATCCGAGAAAACATGATCTTCCACACCGTCTGTGATGTGATCGAATTCCTCAATACTTATATCGCGTTCGAAAATGTCTTTATTAATGTTCTGTTCCATAAGTAATCTCCTTTTATGGATTCCCCTCTGGTGGTGGATCTTCCGGTTCCTCAGGCCTGCTCAAAACCCTGACGCATCATTTTCCTGGCCCGTTCATAGCGTTTTCTTACATTTGCCTCTGTGATGCCCAGCTTCTCGGCTGTCTCTGCGACCGTATAATCCTGAATGACAAGGCAGTTAACGACGTTGTAGTACTTGGGCGG
>CACZML010000200.1 GCA_902782235.1 Oscillospiraceae bacterium | reverse complement strand
TCGCAGGGCTGTAAACAGTCTGTACCTGATTCGGCAGAGTTACGAAGCAGAAATCGTGTCTGGATGTCTTGATGATGAGAATGATCGATACGACGAACAGAGCGATGACAAAGAAGATCCATGCGACAATGCTGAGGCCCGTTGCAAGGATCTCTCCTGCAGCTCCGCCGCCCATGAGGATCGCGTCGTAAATGCCGTGAAGAACGATCGGCACGATCATTGCAAGCGCTGTAAATCCGGCACTCTTGCCCTTGTTGTTTGTGATGCTCGCGAACTTCGCCTTGCTGTAGAAGAATCCCATGAATACCGCGAAGCACGCATGACCCGGAACAGCCGTGAACATACGCATGATCGCTGCACTCCAGCCGCTTAAGAATACGTACTCGATATTCTCGAGAGCGGCAAATCCGAGTGAGACAAATACAGCATAAACGATGGCGTCGTAGTTGTAATTGAAGTTCTTATTCTTCCATGTGATGAGTCTTAACACGAGGAATTTTCCGAGCTCTTCTGCGGGTGCTACGATGATGCATGCGACCAGCACCTGGCCAATTACGGATTCACTCGGGAAGATAGCGCCCATGATCGCGCCGCCGACGAGCTCACCGATGATTGCCGTTACGACAGTACCCATTCCGGCAAAGAACAGACCGATCTCAGTGCTAAAGCAAATAACATGGAGCTCTCCTTGGTTAGTAAAATCTCATTTATTCTTGCGGATTAGAATAACATTAAACGTTATTTGTGTCACTTTGCGAAGGCTTCATAAGCTCCCAGAAAGCGACCGCGCTCGCTGCCGCGACATTCAGGGAATCGACACCGTGATACATGGGGATCATGACGCGGTAATCACTTGCAGCAATAACTTCCTTAGGAAGCCCCGGGCCCTCTGTGCCCATAAAAACAGCAAGCCTGTCATTCGCCCTGATCTCCTCATTATCGACGCTCGTCGAATCTTCGGTAAGCGCCATCGCGACCGTCTTGAACCCATATGAATGAAGGATATCGATAAGTGTAAGTCCGTCCGATTCCTCAAGCGTTGCCTTTGTCCACGGGATCTGGAAACACGTGCCCATGCTGACTCTTGCAGAACGCCTCGTAAGCGGATCGACCGACGCGTGCGTGAGCAGAACGCCGTCCATTCCGAGCGCTGCGGCCGACCTTATTATCGCGCCGACATTCGTGGGATTTACAACGTCCATAAGAACCGTGATGCGCTTCTTGTCTTTAAAGAATTCTTCCAAAGACATCTCCGGTTTTCTCCGGAGCGTCATCCAGAGGCCGCGCACCAGAGTATATCCCGTAAGCTGCGTTACGATATCTCTTCCTGCAATGTAAACGGGAATCTGCTCAAGCTTTTCCTTGCCCCATAACTTTTCGATGGCTTCGAAAACAGGACCTGCCTCAGCCTCTAATCTCTCAGTCTCAACGAGCATCGCAAGAGGCTCATATCCTGCTTCTAAAGCGCGCAGGATAACGTTCGCAGTCTCAGCCAGAAACATGCCTAATTCGGGCTCAAAATAAGTCCTCAGCTGCGGCTCGGTTATCCTCGAGAACACATCAAGTTCCGGCGCATTAATGTCTGTTATCTCAATCAGATTCATATCAAAACCATCGTTTCAAATTAACTAAGATTATAACCCGCACTTAAGGCACTAAGATTATAACCCGCACTTAAGGCAAAAATATAACCCGTACATTATATCAAGAATTAATGATATAATGGCAACGGTCTTGAACTTTCAGGCCGCACTATAACAACGCAAGAAGCGAAAAAGGAGTCTCTATGTCACAGTTATTAAGAATCAAGTGCCCTTCCTGCGGTACAGTTCAGGACGTAGCTGCTAACGGCCCTTGCCAGAAGTGCAGCACACTGCTCAACCTTCCTGAAGACGGCGTTATCCAGATCTATCGTATGGGTTCACCTCTCGGTGTTGCAGTAGGCATGAGCATCTACTTGAACGAAGTTCCTCTCGGACACCTCGCAAACGCAGAGTCCATCAGAATCCCCGTTGCATATGGCCATTACAAGGTTCACATGACACACGGCATGAACAGAAAGTGCAAGGACGCTGAGTTCGACGTAACACCTCAGGAAAGAATCGTTTGCCTCAAGGCACACCTCAAGATGGGCCTCATCACAAACACAGTAGTAGTTGAGAAGGCTGCACCTGACTCAATGCCCCCGCTCTGATCTTACTTGAGAATTAAAAGTTATAAGGGCTGTCTCTTCGTGAGGCAGCCCTTTTTTAGTGGCCGTGCCTTTTCGCGCTGTTGCCAAAAATGGTACCAAAACTCCACCTAAATTGGCACCAAAAACGGCAAAAAGTAGACTGTTGCCAAAAATGGTGCCAAAACAGGCGTCGATTTGGCACCAACCCGTATTTTTTCGCGTCCCGAAAAGATTCAGTCACTAAAATAAAGCGGCGCCCTTCAAGACGCCGCCTCAACTGCCGAACTGTTTTTATGCTTCTGAAGAAGTTATCTTCACTTCAGCCTTCTTCCCGCTTGTCTTCTTATCCGTAAGGATGCCTGCGATGTAGACTGCAACGAGGATGCCGCCTGCAATCGTGAGCGCATACATAACGGGTGTTGTGATCTTATCAAGTACAGGATAGTAGGATGTGACCGTTGCAAATGTGTTCATGATGATGTGGATTACGATGCCCGGGATGATGGAGCCTGACTTCATTCTTACGACGCAGATCAGCATGCCCATGCAGAATGCCCAAATTGCCCATACGATGCCGCCGTGGCAGATGCCGAAAACTGCTGAAGAGATAAGTGCTGCGACGATCGCAGGCATTGCCTTTTTGAGTCTGCTATAGATATAACCTCTGAATACGACTTCTTCAGTAATGGGTACGATAATTGCGTTTGCGAGCATTGCCTGCCAGAACGGATAGGCTGAGAGCTTGCTCATGCCGGATGTGAGGTCGCCTAAAAGTTCCTCCGGAATGGGAAGGATCGAGAGCATGAAGTTCATGAAGAACATTGCTCCGACAGCGCCTATGACCGTAAATATCATCTGCTTTCCGGATACGGCCTTCATGTCCGTCTGCTCTGCAAGGCTGGTCTTCTTTACCTTCTCGATAATGAAAAAAGCAAGAAGCGCGAGAAGTGATCCGATGATCAGGCAGATGCCTGTCATGGAATTTATCTTATCCTGCAACATAGCCAGTCCTTCTTCCCTGCCGATTCCTGCCTGGGCATTTGCTCTGCCAAAAGTAAAAGCCGTTACATAGGAGACTATAAGCGTTACGATGTTCGATGCTGCGAAATAGACCGCAAAATAGCCTAATGCCTTTCCGATTGCCGCTAAAACCTTTTTCATAAACTTTAAAAACCCCTTTCGTTGTTTAACACAAGGCGATTGTAGCACCGGGA
>CACZML010000199.1 GCA_902782235.1 Oscillospiraceae bacterium | reverse complement strand
AGCGGCAAGCCTATTATCAGAAGGACTTCCATTACTGCTACTACCAGAAGAAGCGCAGCACCGATTATTGAACTTAT
The DNA here is from genome assembly GCA_902782235.1 of Oscillospiraceae bacterium. Classification (GTDB taxonomy): domain Bacteria; phylum Bacillota; class Clostridia; order Saccharofermentanales; family Saccharofermentanaceae; genus Saccharofermentans. The sequence goes on along the minus strand of CACZML010000199.1, from coordinate 2,065 downwards.
AGTTGATAACATATTATTTCCCCTCCGCTGCGATCTTCTCAGGATCAGCGCCTTCATTAAGAATGAATGCATCGGCAGCTTTATTGATCATTTCCATCATCTCTTTCTCTGTTCCCTTGAGAACTCCTGTCGCAAGCATCGTCGCAATGCCGTGGGAATAAATGACCGTATTCCTTACAAAGCGGATCACCTGCTCCTCATTAAGTCCGGTCTGCTCAGCGATCATGGCGATCATCTCTTTGTCCTTTGCCTTGCCGATATCCTTAAGGTTATAGGGCTAGTTTATTCTCAAAACTTGCGGCAGCCTTCTTCGCGGCATAAGCCATTGCATATTCTGAAAGCGCAAGTCTTAATCCTTCCATGTTCTCGAAATGCCATACAATAGGCTGAGTCGAACATCCGATCTCAGCTGCCAGCGTCTTAACATTCACTGATGCATAGCCGTCTCTGATGAGCATCTTCAATGCTGCTTCAAGAATAACTTCCTTTGATATTGTGGTTTTGCGTGCCATAAGAGTCTCTTTCCATAAACACAATTATATAATTGCATTTATATTATACCCCTAGCGGGCGAGTGTCAACACTTCCCGGGGACTAATATAGATATCTGTTGTTTCCGGATGTTGGATTTGAGGGTGAATTTGAGGCTGCACCCTCAAATTCAAAAACTGACTTGTTTATTTTCGCCGGTCAAGAACAAAACGCTTTATCAGATACGCCAGTACAACAGCAAGTACAAAGTAAAGGATAGGCACGATAATGAAGAGATTGTCAGGCAGCTTGATAAGGTCAGTCCAGAACTTGCGGTTGTGTCCGCTTATCTCAAAGAAGACATGCCTGCTGAACAGCATCACAGTGATGAGGTATATGTGTTCCCTGATAAACTTCGTTACGGGATTGCCGGTCCTGATAAGAAGAAATAACGACAGGATAATCATCGACAGCGCAAGACCAATGATAAGCCACGGAACACATGCTGTTTTATAGATCGGCCGGAGATACTTCATACTCTCAGCGTATTTATCAGCAAAACAACTGTGCGCATCAGAAAGATAGACGCCTGCACGTTCAGCCAGGATATACTGGATCTCAAACATGAACCAGAAAGCGAGCCCTCCGGCAAAGAGCCACGAGAACAGATATATAAGGGTGCCCTTCTTTGTCTTCGGCAGGAGTTTATCCTTATACTTCATCACTATCATTCCGATCGGAAAGAGCGGGATGTCAGGGCCGAAATACAGATATTTGATAACCGGTTCATATGACTTCAGTCCGTCATGCACCACATAGACGCAGGGCGCGAAAAAAGACAGTATGAGTATCACAATAAGTGGGATGATCTCATTGCGGGTAAGTTTTTTAAGAAGCACATATATGCCATAGAGAACAGCGATCATCATGAACGCGGTCGAAAGATACCGCTCGATGCACTCTACAAGATAAAGAAAATAATACTCCGGAAAATCCTTCAATAACGATTGCCGGTTAACTATTCTAATAAAACTAAGGATAAGCGTCACGATCAGCACAAAAAGCGGAAGAAAGAGGAACACCTTATGCTTTATCTTCAACCCGTTCTTGTAAACAAACATACCGGCAAAAAAGCAGAACACTGCTGTCAGAATCACGTACATATATACGCTGTTGTCGCCGTACCAATCGAAAGGTTCAAAACAGTGAATATTATGCGTAGTAAGCAGTCTGGCAAGAACCTCGCCAACGGGATCCATCCGGCCGAGATATGAACCTGCCAAAGGATTCATTAAATATCCGTATACCGGGAACAAAAGCTGCGTTAACAATAAAGTTACCGCTGCAATATTGCTCACAGATTCAGAGATCATTACCTCTCTGTCAACTACGGGTAATGCACCTTTCCGCTTCCTGCAAAATACCATTACGCATAGGATTCCCATCCCGCATAATAACCACAACAATATACATAGCATGGCAGCTAATCCCCTGAAAGGTGATAAAAGAATCCTAAATTCACTCATTACAAATCTGCGCCTCTATATCTGATCTACCTAAAGACTAGCATGCGCAAAAACATATAAACAGGGGA
>CACZML010000198.1 GCA_902782235.1 Oscillospiraceae bacterium | reverse complement strand
TTAAGCTCTGCTACAGGCACTTCGTAAGATTCAAGATCGAGTCTTATGTTGTCAAATTCAAGCATTTATTACCTCTTATGTTCTTCAACAAATTCTTTTACAAGCTTCATTGCTTCCTTGATGTCTTCTAAAGAAGCAGCATAACTGATACGTACAAATCCTTCACCGCACTTGCCGAAAGCGTTGCCGGGAACGATGGCGACGTGCTTTTCGAGCAATAGCTTCTCACAGAACTCTTCAGATGTCATTCCTGTAACCTTGATACAAGGGAAAGCATAGAATGCACCGTAAGGAGTAAAGCAGTCAAGACCTGCGTCCTTCAAACCCTGAACGATCACTCTTCTTCTGTGGTTATATTCATCACGCATTTTCTTGACCTCATCATCAGAGTTCATTGCTGCTTCAATAACAGCCATCTGTGATGTTGAAGGCGCACACATAATGCAGTACTGATGGATCTTTACCATAGGAGCAATAAGCTCATGAGGTCCTGCGAGGTATCCTACTCTGAAACCTGTCATGGCATAAGACTTCGAAAAGCCGTTAACCATGATCACTCTGTCTCTTAATTCAGCAAACTGCGTAAGAGAAGCAGGCTTACCGTCAAGATAGTTAAGCTCGCAGTAAAGTTCATCGGAAAGAACAATTATCTCAGGGTGTCTCATAAGGACATCCTTGATCTTAGCCCAGTCCTCAAGAGTCATGATGGCACCTGTAGGATTGTTAGGATAGCCTACGATCACATACTTCGTTTTATCTGTAATTGCAGCTTCGAGTTCCTCAGGCATGAGTTTGTAGTTGTTCTCAGGCTTAGTCTCGACGATTACAGGAACGCCGTGAGCAAACTCTACAGTTGCCTTATATGCAACGAAGCAAGGTTCGACAACAATTACCTCATCACCGGGATTGATAAGAGCTCTGGCAGCGAGGTCAAGACCCTCAGATCCGCCTACGGTGATAAAGATCTCAGATTTGGGATCATAGGATACACCGTATCTTCTTTTAAGATAATCGGCGATGGCATCTCTGGAGTCGATATATCCGGAATTGGGCGAATAATGGGTATATCCGTCAATAATAGAATTAATAGCAGCTTCTCTGATCGTCCAGGGAGTAACAAAGTCAGGCTCACCTATGGAAAGTGAGATAACATGACCCTTCATCTCATTGGCAAGATCAAAGAACTTCCTAATTGCAGACGGCGGAACCTGCTGTACTGCCTTGGAGATCTTGGAATCGTAATCTAAACTCATAAGATGATAGCCTGCCTGTCGTCAGTATTCGGATTATCGTAGATTATACCATTCGCCTTATACTTCTTAAGGATGAAGTGTGTTGTGGTGGAAAGAACGCCTTCCATAGTGGCGATCTTCTCTGTAACGAATGTAGCGATATCTCTTAATGTGCGGTCTTCATAGATTATCATGAGGTCAAAACCGCCGCTCATAAGATAGCAGGCTGTAACCTTGTCATACTTGCTCAGGATCTGGGCAATATGGTCATAGCCCTTATTCTTTACAGGTGTGATCCTTACTTCGATCATACCGATGCAGTTGTCGGGTGCCTGCTTTTCCCAGTTGATTATAGTGTTATAGCCTAAGATGATGTTCTCATCCTTGAGGCGCTTGATTTCGGCTTCCACATCCGCGGCGGTTGTACCGAGCATAACAGCAATCTCTTCAGAAGAGAGTCTTGCGTTGTTCTCAATAAGTCTTAAATCCTTTACTATAAATTGCAAAATCTCCCGCAACAAATTTGCGGGAGATTGTTGCTTTAATTCAGTTTATTCAGATTCTTGCTACGCCTGTATCACGTGCGGCCTGTGCAACAGCTGCTGCAACAGCCTTACCTACTCTTGCATCGAATGCATCAGGAAGGATGTAATCAGGATTGAGCTCAGCGTCGGAAACAATACCTGCAATAGCATTAGCTGCAGCGATCTTCATCTCGTCGTTGATATCAGAAGCTCTTACATCGAGGGCGCCACGGAAGATGCCCGGGAATGCGAGAACGTTGTTAACCTGGTTCGGGAAGTCTGAACGGCCTGTAGCCATAACTGCAACGCCGGCCTTCTTAGCCTCGTCAGGAAGGATCTCAGGTACAGGGTTAGCGCAAGCGAAAACAACAGGATCCTTAGCCATTGTAGCTACCATGTCTGCTGTAAGAACGCCAGGAGCGGAAACGCCGATGAATACATCTGCACCAACAATAACGTCAGCAAGAGAACCTGCCTTCTTCTCAGGATTTGTGATCTTAGCCATCTCTTCCTTAGCGGAGTTGAGGCCTT
>CACZML010000197.1:5802-6369 GCA_902782235.1 Oscillospiraceae bacterium | reverse complement strand
TGTCAAGAACCTGCTCAACTTCTCCGCTGAACTTAGGAGCAATGGGCGCGATTTTCTTCTTTGCAGCATTTATCGCCGCTTCAGCTGCCTTATCAACGCCGGTTCCTTTCAGAGCAGAGATTTCAACGATCTCTACACCCAGCTTCTCAGACAGTTTTTTGACATTGATATGATCGCCGTTCTTCTCGATGATATCCATCATATTAAGCGCGATCACTACCGGAATGCCCAGTTCCATACACTGGGTAGTCAGATAAAGGTTTCTCTCAAGGTTTGTCGCATCCACAATATTGAGGATCGCGTCAGGCTTCTCCTTAAGGAGATAATTTCTTGCTACAACTTCTTCAAGTGTATAAGGAGACAAAGAATAGATGCCGGGAAGGTCAGTAATGATGACATCCTTCTGCTTCTTATACTTACCCTCTTTCTTTTCTACTGTAACGCCCGGCCAGTTTCCCACATACTGTGTGGAACCTGTAAGGGCGTTAAATAACGTTGTTTTTCCGCTGTTCGGATTACCCGCGAGTGCAATTCTGAGACTCATTATCTTCACCTCTTTCAGTTTTA
>CACZML010000197.1:4567-5770 GCA_902782235.1 Oscillospiraceae bacterium | reverse complement strand
TTGCGGACATAGATCTCAGCACCTTTTGTGATTCCCATATCCATGATCCTGCGCTTTACAGCGCCTGTTCCGTGGAGCTTGACTACCTTTACCGTCTCTCCGACCTGCACATCTTTGAGTGTTCTCATTTACATTTCCTCCTCTTTGTATAGAAACGCTTTCAGCGCTTTTATCAGATCATAATTCTCCTTGCCAGCACATCGCTGATCCCGACTCTGACATTCTTAACATTGACGATCACACTTCCATTGTTGACGGAGACAAGAGTCACTTTCGCTCCGGGAACAAATCCCATAGAAGCCAGATGAGTTCTCACTTCATCATTTCCACCTATTCTTTTAATTTCATATGCCTGTCCTGAATCTCCCATTACTAATGGCATCATTTGTACCGTCCTTTCCCTAAGATGTATCAAATTTATGACTTGAACTAACTCAATTCAGTTAGCATGAAACAACTAAGTTATACTTATTTAACCTAGTTAGATTATACCAACTATTCAGGTTAGTTTAAATTAACACAATTAGACAAATATAACTCGATTTAGACACATAATTTTTGTATAAATAAACAAAATTGAAAATCACATTGAATTCGCGGGGATTCACACAGATCCTTCTCTCCGCTGCGGAGGGAACCGCATCCCCAAACTCGCCGTCTGTTCCAATGAACAGACAGCTCAGACAAGTGTGCTTTCGGGCTGCATTTGAATTGCAGCCCTCATTCCCTCCTCCGCTTCGGAAGAATCAGGTTCATCCATCCGCTCATTCAAAGCAATTTTAAAGGGGCGTGCCGCAACCGCTCAGTACTTTCCAAATGCCGGATACACAGATCTACTTCATATTCAGACAACATAAAATCCCGGATCAAACTCTGTGAATGAAATATAACAGCGTTAAATTTTGAGACAAAAAAGAGCGCCTCTCTTGCTGATTAATCAACAAAATGTGACACCCTCCATGTTTTTCCACTACTCGTGAAAAAGATGTAAAAAACGGCATGGTACCTTCAGTTAAAGTATTCTTTAATCGAAGATAATACCTACTTATATTTAATTATATTTGAAGTTTTAATTGACTTTCCATTAAGTGACAGGACTCAACTTGCGCGAGTGCGGCATGTCCTTATTTATTGCTTTGAATGAGCGGTCGGATGAACCTGATCCTGAAAGAAGCGTAGGAGGGAATGAGGGATGCAGCTCAA
>CACZML010000197.1:0-4522 GCA_902782235.1 Oscillospiraceae bacterium | reverse complement strand
GAGTTTGGATAGGCGGTTCCCTCCGAAGCGAAGAGAAGGATCAGTGTGAATCCCCGCGAATTCAACGTAATAAAGAAGGAGCATGCCGCACGAACGCAAAGGTTTAATCCTTACGCAAATGCGACAAGCTCCTTAATTTTTCTCCTATAATGGTAATATCAGTCTATTTTAGGCTTATCTTACGCTTCCGAATCTTCACCTGAATCGGTCTCAGGATTGTCTTCTACGCACCTTTGCAATCTTGACAACCTTGATGCCCTCATCGAGGTTCATCATCTTGACGCCGGAGGTGATCCTTCCGATGTTCTTGAAATCGCATGCCCTGATCTGAATAATGATGCCTGCGGAGTTGATCATCATGATCTCGTGCTCATCCGTGACAGCTTTGACGCCGATCAGATAACCGGTCTTATCTGTTACGTTATAACACTTGACGCCCTTTCCGCCTCTGTTTTGTACCTTGAACTCGGAGAGAGCCGTTCTCTTGCCCATTCCGTATTCAGACGCGAACAGAAGGGAATCGCCCTGAGTATCGATCTGCATTCCGACGATCTCATCGTCCTCATCCAGGTTCATACCGATGACACCCATCGCCGTGCGTCCAAGAGCTCTTACTGACTTCTCCTGGAATCGAATACACATACCCTTCTTCGTGACAAGGAAAATGTCATTTTCAGGAGTCGTCTGCTTCACTTCGATCAGCTCATCGTCTTCCCTGAGGTTGATCGCTATGATACCGCTTCTGCGGATATTGGAGTACTCAGTGATCGCCGTCTTCTTTATGATGCCTTTTTTGGTCACCATGAAGAGATTAGCTTCCTCATCATAGTAAAGAATAGGGATGATCGCTGTGACTTTCTCACCCGGATTCAGTTCCAGAAGGTTTATGATCGCCGTGCCTCTCGCCGTTCGGCTCATACTGTAAACCCGGCCAAGGCTCGTGAAGAACATGATCATATCATGCGTTCTCGTCATCAGAAGATCTTCAATGTAATCATTTTCAATCTTCTGAACACCCTTGATGCCGCGTCCTCCGCGGTTCTGGACCTTGAAATTGTCCACTGTCATTCTCTTAATGTAACCCAGAGAAGTCATAGCGATGACTGTGTTGACATTGGGAATCAGGTCCTCAGTAGCTATTTCGGCAAAATCCTGATCGATCTTGCTTCTTCTGTCATCGCCGAACTTCTCAGCAATGACATTAATCTCATCTTTGATGACAACGAGAAGTTTGTTGTGGTCCGCGAGGATCGCTTTGAGTTCGGCGATTCTGGCAAGGAGTTCCTGATGCTCCTTCTCCAGCTTCTCTCTTTCCAAACCTGTCAGAGCGCGCAGGCGCATATCTACGATCGCCTGGGCCTGAACATCGTCAAGACCAAACCGCTCTGTCAGTCTGTTCTTGGCTTCCTGTACATTGGCGCTCTCACGGATGATCTTTACGACTTCATCTATGTTGTCGAGAGCGATCAGCAATCCCTGTAAGATATGATCCCTCTCTTCGGCCTTGTTCAGGTCATACTGAGTCCTTCTGGTCACGACATCTTCCTGATGACGCAGATAATGCATCAGCATATCTTTGATGTTCATGACCTTGGGCTGATTGTTCACCAGAGCAAGCATTGTGATGCCGAAGGTATCCTGAAGCTGTGTATGCTTAAAGAGCTGGTTTAATACTATATTGGCATTTGCGTCGTGCCTGAGCTCAATGACCACTCTCATGCCTTCGCGGTCCGATTCGTCGCGAAGATCGGTGATTCCCTCGATCTTCTTGTTTTTGACAAGTTCCGCGATCTTCTGGATCAGGTTGGCCTTATTGACAAGATAAGGAAGTTCTGTGACCACAATACGGCTCTTGCCGTTGTTCATAGGCTCGATATTCGTGACAGCCCTTGTCACTACTTTGCCGCGTCCGGTCCTGTATGCTTCCTGGGCTCCGGCAGTTCCCATGATGATGCCGCCGGTGGGAAAATCAGGTGCCTTTACAATCGGCAGGATTTCCTCGATATCAGTATCTCTGTCCTCTTCAACGCGGTTGTCGATGATCTTCACTACTGCCGCAACAACTTCTCTTAGATTGTGGGGCGGGATATTAGTTGCCATACCTACCGCAATACCGGTAGTTCCGTTCACCAGAAGGTTGGGGAAACGGCTGGGAAGCACGGAAGGTTCCTTTTCCGTCTCATCGAAGTTGGGAACAAAATCAACCGTATTCTTGCCGATCTCAGAGAGCATCTCCATGGAGATCTTAGTAAGCCTGGCCTCTGTATATCTCATAGCAGCCGCGCCGTCGCCGTCCACAGAGCCGAAGTTGCCGTGACCATCCACCAATGTATAGCGCATGGACCAGGGCTGAGCCATATTTACAAGGGATCCGTAGATCGAGCTGTCTCCATGAGGATGATATTTACCCATCGTATCGCCGACGATACGGGCACATTTTCTGTGCGGCTTGTCGGGGCCGTTGTTCAGTTCACTCATGGCATAGAGTATTCTTCTCTGTACCGGCTTGAGACCGTCTCTTACATCCGGAAGCGCTCTGGACGCAATAACGCTCATCGCATAGTCGATATAAGAAGTCTCCATAGTCTTTTGAAGATCGACTTCCTGTATTCTGTCAAAAATAGTTTCTTCCATGTCGAACCTTTCTCACAATCTACATTAGATGTCCAAATTCTGTACGAATTTAGCGTTTTCTTCGATAAATTCTCTTCTGGGCTCTACTTTGTCGCCCATCAGTGTTGTAAAGGTCAGATCTACTCTCTTGAGAATACGGGTCTCGGGATTCATAGTCGTCTCCCAAAGCTGCTCAGGATCCATCTCTCCAAGTCCTTTGTATCGCTGGATCCTGTTATTCTGGTCCCTTCCCACGTCGTTGAGGATACGGTTGAGTTCATCATCACTGTAGGCGTACCAGATCTTCTTGTTCTTCTCCAGCTTATAGAGCGGAGGCATTGCCAGATACACATGGCCCTGCTTGATCAGTTCAGGCATGAATCTGTAGAGGAAGGTCAGCATCAGAGTATCGATGTGGGCGCCGTCTACATCGGCATCCGTCATGATGATGATCTTATTATAGCGCAGCTTTGAAATATCAAATTCATCGTGAATGCCTGTTCCGAAGGCAGTGATCATAGCCTTAATCTCTTCGTTGGCATAGATCCTGTCTTCTCTGGCCTTCTCAACATTCAATATTTTGCCGCGGAGAGGAAGAATAGCCTGGGTCGCGCGGCTCCTCGCGGATTTCGCGCTGCCGCCTGCCGAGTCACCCTCTACCAGGAAGATCTCACAGTTCATGGGATCCTTGTCGGAACAGTCCGCAAGTTTTCCGGGAAGGCTCGCTGTCTCGAGAACCGACTTTCTTCTGGTAAGTTCTCTTGCCTTTCTGGCTGCTTCTCTGGCTCTCTGCGCCATGAGGGACTTTTCAAGGATCGTTCTGGCAACAGAAGGATTCTGCTCCAGGAAATATGTGAGCTGCTCGGAAACAATACTGTCCGTCGCGCCTCTTGCTTCCATATTTCCCAGCTTCTGCTTGGTCTGTCCTTCAAACTGGGGATCCTCGATCTTAATGCTGATGATCGCGGTGATTCCTTCTCTTATGTCCTTAGTAAGGGCATTTCTGAAACCAACCAGATGCATTCCGCCTTCGGGAGTATTGATATTGTTTACAAAACTATACTCGCTGTCGCCGTAAGCATCATTATGCTGGAAAGCCACTTCCACATAGACATTATTCTTTGTTCCTTCAAAATATAGAATCTCGGGATATAATACTGTCTTGCTGCGATTTAAATAAGAGACGAACTCCTTAATTCCTCCCTCAAAATGGAAGACATGCTCCCTGGGCTTCTTGGGCTCTTCACCTTCAGCCGAAGGCTCTACGCGCATATCCCGCAGCGTGATCTTGAGTCCTTTGGTCAAAAAAGCCATCTCTCTCATGCGCTGCTTGAGGATGTCATATTCAAATACTGTCGTTTCCTTGAACATGATCGGGTCAGGCATAAAGGTGACGATCGATCCTGTATCTTCAGGATGGCATGTGCCGATCTTCTCAAGAGGTACAACTGTCTTTCCTCTTGAAAATCTCTGGTGATAGATGATCCCACCCTGCTTGATCCTGACATCAAGCCACTCGGAGAGAGCATTGACGACTGATGCGCCAACACCGTGGAGTCCGCCGGATACCTTATATCCGCCGCCGCCGAATTTGCCGCCTGCATGGAGCTCAGTAAATACGAGGTCCACTGCGTTTCTTCCGGTTTTATGATTTATACCTACAGGAATTCCTCTTCCGTTATCAGCGACAGTGCAGCTTCCGTCTTCATTGATCGTCACTTCTATATGCGTACAGTAACCTGCCAAAGCTTCATCAACTGAGTTATCCACAATCTCATAAACCAGATGGTGAAGACCCCTGGAAGAAGTTGTTCCAATGTACATACCGGGTCTCTTGCGGACCGCCTCGAGTCCTTCAAGAACCTGGATATTATCTGCTGTATATGTACCGACTTTGGTAGTATCCTTC
>CACZML010000196.1 GCA_902782235.1 Oscillospiraceae bacterium | reverse complement strand
GTAAGGCCTGATCGCCGTAAGCAGGGCGATGCCGACGCAGAGGACAAAGAGAACTATGCCCAGGAGGATCAGGAAAGGCTGGTAGAAAGCCTCAAAAGGCGCAGTCTTCATGACGAACTCAATCAGGTACTGCTGTCCGTTGATCATGTAGACGTTTATTTTGCCTCTTGTGTTATCCTCAGTGGTTATCGTATAGCCATACTCACCCTGATGCGAGTTGTCTGCTCCGCCGTAAGCGTAGTACTTAGTATATTCAAGATCGCGGTCCCAGTCGTAATGACTCCGAATCTGTTGTCGAACTCACTCGTAAGATCATTAAGATTCTTTGCAAGGAAGATCTTCTCCAGGTCGTTTAAGTATGCATCCGGGCGCTTTCCTCTCTCGTAGAAATACAGCTCGTTGGGAAAGCCTTCTTCATCTACCGTAATATACTTATCTGCTTTTGACTGATCCGTAAAATCCCATTTCTTCCCAAACGGTCTGTCCTGCCAGGGTGCATATCCGGTCTGGTCAACCTTACCGATATGAAGCGTTCCGTCTTCAACGTAATGGGTTTTTACAAGCGGCTGGCTGTACTTTGCGTATCCGCTGAATTCCGTGGCTACACAGAACAGCTTGTTTGCATAGTAACCTTCAGCCAGAGCACACAGATCCCAGCTGTTGGTATAATCCGTAGCCATGAGCCCTGTTAACTGCCAGGCCTCATCACTCTTAACATACTTGATAACCCAGTCATTATCATTCAAATGCAAGGTCTTCTGTCCCTGTGCGAGCAAAGCCTCATCATTTGTAACGTTAAACCAGGAATAAATATTATCCTCTACAGGAATAACGTCATATCTTGTCTCGTAAATAGTCTCAATATTTCCATCTTCATTGATCTTCGCGAACTTAAGATAATCAGCTCTATAGAGGTTCGTAATGATCTCTATAAAAGTCTCATCGTATCTGCCGTTGTCGTAATTATCTAAGAGCTTCTTATACAGATCTGCGCGGTCACGGAAACCATTGTCTACCATGGTTGAGAAAAGGTTTGAAATAGAAACAACCGTCAAGCCGAATATCATGGCGCCGATGATAAGCCCTGCGATCACCCTGCTGATGGCAAAATGGAAATAATTTTTCCTTTTCATGATGTAACTCCTCCCCGTAAACTTGCGGCCGTCCTTATTTTCGGACGCTCCTTAATCGAACCTGTATCCGACACCGATAAGGGTCTTGATACGGTCACCTTCTTTGCGAAGTTTTTTGCGGAGATTCTTGACGCGGTTGTCGATAACGCGCTCGGAGATGTAATCATCCCCGCCCCAGGCCACTGCCAGCAAGAGTTTTCTCGTGACTGCAACGCCCGGGTGTTCCATCATGTACTTTAAGACCGCATATTCCTTGGGTGGAAGATCGACCACGTCCCCTGCTACGCGTACTTCAAATTTCAGAGGGTCGAGTTCTATCTGCCCGCTCGAAAGGATCTTGCGCTCCACATGATCAGTTCTGGCGCGCTCAAGGATCGCCAAAAGCTTCTTGTACAGGACCGCTATCGAAAATGGCTTCACGATGTAATCGTCGGCGCCAAGTTCATAGCCGTACAGGATATCTTCCTCCCTCACCTTTCCGGTAAGGAAAACAATCGGCTTATCCGACCTCCTCCTGATGATCTTGCAGAGCTCGAAGCCGTCAAGGCCCGGCATCATTATGTCGAGAAGGAAGAGATCATATTCTTCGTTAAGGATCTTACTAAGGCCTAAGTTTCCATCCTCAGCAAAATCCAGCACGATCTGATCGCGCCTCCCGAAATAATCGCCGATGACCTGCCTTATCTGGCTGTCATCCTCAACGAGCAAGACCCTGTACATGAGAACCTCCGTCAAGAGTATGTTACAAGTCTAGTGTATCGTTAGTGTATCGTTTTGAAAATGGGACCTGATTCAGGTACCGGAAATCGTAAATTTTGTGAAACTGATAATCAATTTCATATTGACACTCCCCACCGGCGCTCCTATAATAGCCTTCCGTAACCTTTATTTATTAATATTCCTGAGGGCATCAATGGAGCAGCTGATCTGCAAGAACTTAAAACTCGGATATGAGAACATCACCCTGGCTGAGGACCTGAGCTTCAGCGTCGAATCGGGCGATTATCTTTGCATTGTCGGCGAGAACGGCGCGGGCAAATCCACGCTCATGAGAACGATCCTCCGTCTCCAGAAGCCCCTCGGAGGCACTATCGAATATACAGACGGGCTCACAGCATCTGCCATCGG
>CACZML010000195.1:643-2641 GCA_902782235.1 Oscillospiraceae bacterium | reverse complement strand
ACTGAAGGAGAATCTGAATCTAAATACTCCTGACTGAAGACGCCCTGATACGTCTGCTTCCATGAAGCAGAGTGCACTTCGCCGACAACATCTGCATCATCGATTGTCGCGCGCCTGATAACCATGATTAATTCTCCGCCAGCACGATAAGGCTGTCTTCGCCGTCAAGATCGATCTCGTCTGTGAGATTAGGATTGAAGGTGCTCTCGTAAGTGTCGTGACGCAGGTAGCCTAAGAGAGTGTAATTATTGGACAGGGCGATGCTTCTAAGCTGCTGCGTCGTGTGGTGGCCGTTAAGGCCAAAATCCTTTGCTTTCTTGAGACGGAGCTCGTTACCGTCATTGTCCAGGATCTCTTTGATGAGAGGTGTGAGTTCATAGTTCTCGGAGAGCTGGGCGAGGAAGAGTGAGGACATGTTCGAAGATGCAACATAGTCCATGTGCTCGTCTTCCCTGATGAGATTAAGGTTAGCCTTCTTGCACATTTCGGCAGTGATATTGAACTTGAGATCGTATTTTGTACGGATGTCCCTGAATCTCATGATGCGGAAGATGCTCTGGATATCGGCGTCTTCGTCTTCCATCGTGTAATCGCTTAAGAGAACGATGTGATGAACTTCCTTAGCAAGTTTGGTCATGTTCTCGACTTCGTCGATGTCGTCTTCAAGGATGGTGATCTTTCTGTCCTTGAACGCAGATGCGACCTTCATCACGGCATCTTTCTTGGAGGCCGGAATGCCTGCAACGATTACTTCTGAGATCTCATCGAGCATCTCTTCGTAGACAGTCCTGAATGAAGAATTGTAGCCGATTATGGCGACCGTTCTGTCAGAATCTGTCGACTCATACCGTGCTGTGGGAAGATCCGTGCAGTCAATGTCCGTGAGGACACCGGAATCGCGCTCTTCGGCAAATACGATTATGCGGTCGCCTTCTGCTATCTTTACGGACTTGCCGGGATTTACCATGACGTTTCCGTCGTGGATCAATCCGACCGGAACTGCCTTATCGAGCCTGAGCGTGAGTTCTTCGTATGTGAGCCCTGCAGCGCCTTCGATCACGGTCGAATAGAATTCACTGCCGTCGAATGCAAACACTTCTCTAAAGGCATCAGAAAGGCCTGTCTGCGTGCAGGAGATGGCCAGCATTTTCGCGATCGTGTTATGCATCTGGATCGTCGTGACATTGTGTCTGGCGGCGATCGTGTCAGGGAACTGGTATTCGTTCTTGGACACGAGCGCGCTGACTTGGACATTCTCATTATCCGTGCTGTTGATCAGAAGCGAGACTGCAAGGAGCACCTTGATGGTCTTCTTGTCTTCCATGGGGGTTATGAGAATGTGCCTGCTGGTTGCGGGCGAGACTTTCTCGATTGACTGGGGATCGAAAATATCGATCGTACGGAATATGATCTTAACGTTCTTCGGAACATCGATATTCTCGTAAACAGCCGAACGCATTTCCTCGCTGCTCATATCGCTTCCGATAACGATGGTGCGTTTCTTGGTGCCTGCCGCGAGAACTATCTGCTTGATCAGGGTATACTCGCCCGGAATAAAGCCCAGGATTATTATGTGATCTTTCTCGAGAACAGTGGATTTGCTTTCTTTAAGACCGTCGATATATTCCTCGATCGCCGTCGTGAAGATACCGATGAGGACGCTGGTGATAAGCAGGCCGATAACAGCTGCGATCGCCATTATCACGAGATATCCGATAGAGCCGTCACCGTCAGAGTAGTAAGGCATCCACGCATTGATTATCGTCGCAAAGCTGTCCCAGAAAACATCTACACCATTAGCTTCGCTGTAACCGAATGCGACCAGGAGAATGGTGATCAGTGCGATAGCAAGAACAGATACAATGGCAAGTAATCTGATAAGGTCCGAGGTACCTTTCGACATGCGCGAATCGAACCAGTAAGCTAATCTCTCTTTAAATGTCGGCTTCATATAACAGTCCCCGTAATAAGCATTATGGGTTCATTTTATCGCACTTG
>CACZML010000195.1:0-609 GCA_902782235.1 Oscillospiraceae bacterium | reverse complement strand
CTGCTGACCATTCTAGTCAAAATAGAATACGTCTTCGAATTTCTTATCAAGTGCGATGCAGATTACCAGAGCAAGTTTGGCCGTCGGACAGAACTGTCCCGTCTCAATTGAGCTGATGGTGTTTCTTGATACGCCGACCATTTTGGCCAGTTCATCCTGAGACAGTTCCATCTCTTTGCGGTATTCCTTCAATCTGTTTTTCAGTACCAATGAATCATCCATGTCTCTCACCTCACGGATGGATATTAAAGATCTCACAGACCGTGATAAATGTAAACATCAGGAATACTATGCCGGTCGTGAGCGACATTATGATGTATTTGCGTTCCTTCTTTTTGACGGCATTGAAGATGTTCATTGCAAAAACAATGCAGAATTCCATAGCCGCAACACCATAGATCATCTTGCTCTGTGTAGCAAGGCTCAAAAAGCCAAGAACGGCCATGAAGAAAAAACCGAATATTATTGCAAATCTTGCCGAATTCTTGTTTTCTTCGATCGTTGCCATGTCACGGCCTTTGTTCTCATTACGGCTCTTCATTAAAATCTCATCTTTATCCATTTCCTATTTCTCCTGTTTGCAAGTTTTTATGACAAGTATACTTGGCA
>CACZML010000194.1 GCA_902782235.1 Oscillospiraceae bacterium | reverse complement strand
ACGTGCTGGAATCTCAGGTTGAAGAGCTCCTGCTTCATTCTTTCGAGTTCAGCAGTTCTTTCCTGATCTGTCATCTTTCTGATTTTGTTCAGGTCCATTACTGCGCTCCTCCTTCCTGACCTTTAACGACGAACTTGCACTTGATAGGCAGTTTGTGAGCAGCCAGTCTCATAGCTTCTCTTGCCTGTGCTTCAGATACTCCGTCGATTTCGAACATAACTCTGCCCGGCTTTACTACAGCTACCCAGTACTCAGGAGCTCCCTTTCCGGATCCCATACGTACTCCGATAGGCTTCTTACTTACCGGCTTATGCGGGAAGATCTTGATGTAAACCTTACCGCCTCTTTTGATGGATCTTGTCATTGCTACACGGGCAGCCTCGATCTGCTTGGAATCGATCCAGCCGCGTCCGTCAGCCATGAGTCCATATGAACCGTATGCTACCGCATTGCCCTTTGTTGCAATGCCCTTCATTCTGCCACGGTGTTGTTTTCTGCGCTTAACACGTTTTGGCATTAACATGGCGAGTTTCTCCTTTCCTTAATACTATGCTTCTGTCTCCTGTGCTGCTTCTGCCTGTGGCTCAGCTGCTGGAGCAGGAGCCGCCTTAGGTGCCTTGCGAACTCTTGTAGTTGCCGGCTTTACCTCTGGCTTAGCCTCGCGGCCGTCAAATCTTCTTCCGTCTCTTCTGCCTTCGCGACCTGCAGCTCTTCTGTCCTTACGGTCATTGCGTCTGCCCTTCTTGTCTCTTCTCTCTTCAGCTTTAGGTACGGAATCCTTGAGGCCCTTGTCGAGAATCTCGCCGTGGTTGATCCAGACCTTAACGCCGATCTTGCCGTAAGTCGTGTCAGCCTCAGCGAATCCATAATCGATATCCGCTCTCAGTGTGTGCAGAGGCACGTTTCCTTCACTGTACTTTTCGCTTCTTGCGATCTCGGCACCGCCGAGTCTGCCGGAGCAGACGATCTTGATGCCCTTGGCACCGGCCTTCATTGTACGGCCGATAGGCTGCTTCATAGCTCTTCTGAACGAAGTTCTTCTCTCGAGAGACTGAGCTACGCTCTCAGCTGTGAGCTGCGCGTCGAGTTCTGTTCTTCTGACTTCCTCGATGCTGACGTCTACCTTCTTGCCTGTCATCTTAACAAGCGCCTTCTTGAACTCGTCGATTCCCTCGCCGGATCTTCCGATGACCATACCAGGTCTTGCGCACATAACGATGACCTTTACCTCATCAGCGCCCTTACGCTCGATGACTGTGTTGGATACGCCTGCGTTGTACAGTTTCTTCTTTACGAATGCTCTGATCTGATTGTCTTCTACCAGGAGATCCGCGAAGTTTGTCTTGTCAGCATACCACTTGGAGCTCCAGTCCTTGTTGACGCCAACACGCATTCCATGTGGATTAACTTTCTGTCCCATTAGCGAACCTCCTCCTTCTCAGCTTCTTTTACCGCTTTTACAGGTGCTTCCTTTTCCTTAAGAGTAACGTAGATGTTGCTTGTTCTCTTGAGGATCATTCCCGCTCTTCCCTGTGCGCCCGGTCTCCAGCGCTTCATTGTCGGTCCCTGATTTGCGTTGATCTCTGCTACGTAGAGTTCATCAGGGTTCATGTCGTGATTGTTCTCAGCATTTGCTGCTGCGGACTTTACAACCTTCTCGATGAGTTCAGATCCCTTGCCAGGAGTGAACTTGAGAATTGTAAGTGCTTCATTCAGGTCCTTACCTCTTACCAGATCAGCAACAGGTTTGAGCTTGCTTGAAGACATTCTTACATACTTGGCTACTGCTTTAGCTTCCATAGTATAGCTTCTCCTTTCTGTTACTTACTGTCTTAGAGCTTTCTGTCACCGGAGTGACCCTTGAATGTTCTGGTCGGAGCAAACTCGCCGAGCTTGTGTCCAACCATATCCTCAGTGATGTATACAGGCACATTCCGTCATGAACAGCGATCGTGTGTCCGATCATCTGAGGGAAAATAGTCGATGATCTTGACCATGTCTTGAGTACGGTCTTTTCATTGGCTGCGTTCAGCGCTTCTACTCTTTCAAGAAGCTTCTTGTTTACGAACGGGCCTTTCTTAAGCGATCTTCCCATTAATTTGCTCCTCTCTACTTGCCGTTTCTTCTTCTAACGATGTACTTGTTAGAGTCTTTGTTCTTCTTACGTGTCTTGTAACCGAGTGTCGGCTTGCCCCATGGAGTGACAGGACCCTTACGTCCGATCGGAGCTCTTCCTTCACCACCGCCGTGTGGGTGATCGTTAGGGTTCATAACAGAACCTCTTACGGTAGGTCTCCAACCCATGTGTCTCTTGCGGCCTGCTTTACCGATCTGGATGTTGCCGTGATCGATGTTGCCGACTTCGCCGATTGTGGCTC
>CACZML010000193.1 GCA_902782235.1 Oscillospiraceae bacterium | reverse complement strand
TCAGGCATCTACGGTTATCCGAAGGACGGGGCATGGGAGAGGGCTCTCTTGTCCTGCAAGGATTTCATTGAAGCGAATAAGGATTATCAGATAGACATTATTTTCGCGGTGCTGGACGATGAGGCTATGCAGCTTGGCAGGAAAACGATGACGGATCTGAATATCGCTGTATAATGTGAGTTGATCTGGAAATAACGGAGGGATTTGAAGTGTTTTTCGCGATTGAAGAGACGTTAAAGAAGGTTTCTAGAGAAGAGATCAAGGGCAAACAGTTTGTAGCAGTTCTTTCTGCCGAAGAATGGATGAAGAACAAAGACAGTTTCGAGATGGGCATGGATATAGAGCCTGATCTGAACGACATTTTCCTTACCAAGGCAGAAGTTAACTACGATTCATTGACCGGCACGTTTTCTATCCCTGACCGTAAGAATCCTTCCGGCGAAGACTTAAAGTTCGCTTTCGTTATGGACGAGAAGGGCATTGTCTTCATTGATAATTCGGGTGCCGCTCTCAGCATAATCCAGGGTGTCCAGCGCTCGAAAAAATGGAAGATGCCGAGCCTCGAGCGTTTCTTATACGATTTCCTTGACCAGATCGTAAAAGACGATCTGAGATTGATGGAGAAGTATGAGGACGAGCTCGATCAAATGGAGCAGGCGGTTATCGACGGTGATGAGAATCTGCCGTCAGGACGCCTTAATGACATCAGGAACGATATCCGTTACCTCCGTATCCACTATGAGCAGCTCATGGATCTTGCATCGGAATTCGAAGAGAACGAGAACGGCTTCTTCAAGCTGGAGAATTTAAGATATTTCAGACTGTTCATCAACCGTGCCGACAGACTTCATGAAGCTTCCATGTCTCTGCGCGACTACACCATGCAGCTCCGGGACCTTTATAAGGCCCAGCTCGATATCAAGCAGAACCGCATCATGACGGTCCTCACGGTCGTAACCACGATCTTCATGCCGCTTACACTTATCGTTGGCTGGTACGGAATGAACTTCGTATACATGCCCGAGCTCAAGTGGGAAGGCAGCTATCCGGTAGTGATCGTCCTCAGCATCCTGATCGTTGTCATTAGCCTTATCTTCTTCAAAAAGAAGAAATGGCTCTGAATTAGCGCTCGTGATTAACCCTTTTGTTCTTATATCAAATAAGATCGCCTGTGCCCTTGATAACAAGCGGGACAAAAAGATCAGCGGGAGGAATCTCGGTGTGTTTGTTCCGACGCCTTTTGCGAGAAGTCATGGCGCCACCGGAAGCCAGTCGGCTCCTTATCTGGGCCTTGCGAAGGTCATGCAGGATTTTGACCCCAAGCCTGAAGATTCTTTCATTGATATCGGATGCGGAAAGGGCAGGGTTATTGCGTATCTTCTGAGGAATAACTGCCCGTGTAAGATCACGGGGATCGAACTTAATCCGTCGGTCGCATCTGTTGCGAAGAGCTGGACAGAGCGTTATCCGAATGTGGAGATCGTCGAGGGCGATGCCTTCGGTCTGGATTACAACGACTACAACGTGCTGTTCATGTACCGTCCGATGGAGACTGATACGTTCAAGTTATTCGTTAATCTTCTCGAAATGCAGCTCACACATAAGATCAGGCTTTACTATTACGTGGATCACCAGAGCGGTTATTACTTAAATGACAGGCCCGGTTGGAATCTGATAAGGCGCGAAGACATATACCGCGAGGGTGGCTATTATATCCATAAGGAGCCCCAGCGGTATTCGGTGTGGGAATACGTTCCGGCCGATTAATCGATTATCTCGACCTCAGCAAAGACTATATCAGTAACGGTCTTCAAAATATCGTCCGGAACTTTCTCAACAAACTTATTCTCCCTTGAAGAGAGGTCTAATGTCCTTATGTGCTCGCATAAAACAACACCTGTAGTAGTTGTCCGTTCATCGAGAGGGACATGAAGAGGAAATTTGTTATTGGTGTTAGTAATGGGGCAGACGATGGCTAGCTTCGTGCGCCTGATGAATTCATTGTTGCTGATGACAAGTGCCGGACGGAAACCTGCCTGTTCGTGTCCCTGCTTAGGGTCA
>CACZML010000192.1 GCA_902782235.1 Oscillospiraceae bacterium | reverse complement strand
TCCGGAAAAGAAATGGAAAAAGTAGTAGAAAGAAACCCTGTAGTTGAAAACAAAACCGCTAACAATATCATGATCGCGCTTTACGCCGTGACACTTCTGACGCTGACCTTGCCGTTCATTGATGCACTCCTGACACAGAGCATCACCCCGGACAGTTTCAAAGGAAATATCCTGGCGCTGATCGCAACTGTACTTAAGATAATCATTTTTACATACGGACTGATCAATGCTATAAAAGGTTCCCTGTCGCCTAAGAGAATGGGTGCCGTTATCGGAGCATTTTTCCTGTCCAACTGCATCGCGAACTCTAATGCCTTAGTTGTCCTGTTTTCCCAGATTACGTTATCGAAAATCCAGCCCGGAGATTTACTGAAGATCATAGGATTTTCTGCTTTCTCTTTGCTGCCCGGAATCTGCGGTGCAGTTTCTGCATTTTTCTTCTTTATCAAAAACAAAAAGCAAATGATATGGCCCGTGCTGATAATGGCAGTCTCATGCATCGGAATCCTTTTCTCCGCATTCGGAAAATTCTCTATACTTATCAGATACAGCGAGGAATATTCTCTGGTCCACACGCTCGGACTGATCCTCAGCATTGCTGTCTTCGCCCTGATCATCTTCCAGACGGTCACGCTGATGAGGAAGCGAAAAAACGC
This sequence comes from Oscillospiraceae bacterium, assembly GCA_902782235.1. Taxonomy (GTDB): domain Bacteria; phylum Bacillota; class Clostridia; order Saccharofermentanales; family Saccharofermentanaceae; genus Saccharofermentans. Next base: position 4,478 of record CACZML010000192.1, on the reverse strand, counting down.
CGGCAAGTAAACAAAAACGAAAAAGGAGATGAATACCTCATCTCCTTTTCCTTTTTCCAAAATCTACTCCCCTATCACCAATAAGTGCGTTTTGGGTTGTGTCAAAGCCCTTATTCCTTTCTTTGACGCTTACCCTTACTCCACTTAGATTTTAAGAAATCCTGTTATTTCCTGTCCATAAAAATCGTTTATACCAAATTACCAAACAGGAATCGTTCCAGAAATATCCGATTTGTCTTTAGTGCACTAAAAAGCCCTCTAAGGCCGTAATGCGTGTTATCAGAGGGGTGTGCTCGTTTTGTAGACGATTTTTCATTTTTCGTCAACAGAATGTGCAAAAACGCGTTGGTTTGCACGTTTTGCAGACGATTTGAAGTGGTAACGTAAAAGTAGACACCCTTGCTAAAAATATATACACCTGCATCAGTTTCAGTTACATAATTAAGTATCAAGTAAACAGAGGTGTTAAGATGCACGCCACAAAAGAAGAAAGATTAGCCATAGGCAAACGTATTCACGATGGTGAATTAACAAGAAGCGAGGCTTCAAAAGCATACGGTGTTCCTGAGAGGACCATTCGAGACTGGGAAGCTATCTATAGAGAATCAATTGGTGAAAAGAAGCCTCTTAAGAAAAACCCGAACAGAGTCCTTAGCAACGAAAGAGCAGCTTACGAGAACATGTCCAGAGAAGAACTTATCGATGCTCTTATCTTGTCTAAGGCCAATGAATTGAGGGCAAAAAAAGGCTACGAAGTGAGAGGAGTTGGTGCAAACAAGGAATTCATTACATCAGACGAAGAGAATTCGAAATAGTATTTGAACTTTCCGGGGATTTTCCGGTTAAGAAACTCTGTGATGTTTTAGGCGTCAACAGAAGCGGGTTCTATAAGTGGAAGAATCGCTTGGAAAAGCCTTCGGCTAAAATGAAATCCTTTATCCAGGATGTTCAGATATTCAAGGAATACCATGAGCGTTTCCCGTCTCACGGATACCGCTGGCTTAACGCCAAGATCCGCTTGGATGAAGGTCTGGTTATGTCAGATCAACGTGCTCACAGGTGCTGTAAGTTTGCCGGCATACAAAGCAAGACGAAGCACTACAGGTATAGAAAGTCTGGTACGCCCAGCAGAGTCTTTCCGAACCTTATGCTCGCTGGTGTGAACGTAGACGGTCCTCTGCAGTGTGTTGTAAGTGACATGACAGCATTCAGGCTAAACAACGTATACCATGAGCTCACGCTCTATATGGATCTTTGGAATAACGAGATATTGACCTATGCCTTGTCAGCAAAGAAAGGTGACAGAATGAGGGTCTGAACAGCCTTATCGAGCTTAAGAAGATGAACCCTGACATGGAAATGGTCTTACACACTGATCAGGGTTCTGTCTACTCTTCCAAAGAGTTCAACGAGGTGCTTCCGCTGTTCAACATCACACGTTCAATGTCCAGAGCAGGAACCCCGACAGACAATGCAGCTATGGAATCGATTAACGGTTGGATTAAGGAAGAAATGAAGCTGGACTTCCATCTTACCGGAGACGATGTGGAACACGAAGTTGATGAGTACATCAGGTTCTACAACGAAGAACGGCCTGCGTACGCATTGAATTATCTGACTCCAAAACAATATCGAATGCTCTACCAAAAAGTTTAGGTGTATATTTTCTTGTTTGTGTGTCTACTTTTGCTTGACTAGTGCACTTTTGGCAACATTTATGCATTACGATTGCGCCGACCCAAATAGCCACAAAAAAAGCCGCCCCATATAGAGGCGGCCAATACAGATTACTTGATAAGGATCAGCAGAGCTGCAGATCTTCCATTCCGAGAGTCTTAACTCCGGCAGCGTTTAAGAGAGCTTCAGCCTTTGCATTGTCATCCGTCTTGATGGCGATAGGAGCACCCTCGCCGTCAATGGAAAGACCGTAGATGTAGCTGATGTTGAGGCCTGCTGCGTGGATCATGCCTACAACCTTTGCGAGACCTTTGCGAGGGATCCTACTGCGTCAGGAACTACTACAGCGATAACTTCATCGATGCGTGCTGCAAAGCCTGCATCCTTTAAGATCTGCTTAGCCTTGTCGGGATCTTTTGCAAGGAGACGGAGAACGCCGTATTCCATTGTGTCTGCGAGGCTTGCAGAGAGCAGGTCGATACCGCCCTGTGCGAGGATCTTTAAGACTTCATCGAGTCTGCCTTCAGTGTTTTCGAGAAAAACCGATAACTGCTTAACGAACATAGTGGTACCTCCCCATAATTATTGATAAAGTTTACGCTTGTCTGTAACGTGCTTGCTCTTTCCGTCGAAGTGCTCAAGGCCGTTGGGCTCAACGAGCTTAACCTTTGCATTGAGGCCGATAGCCATCTTCAGCTTATCATGAACTGCCTTGGAAAGCTTCTCCAAAGACTTGATCTCGTCTGTGAAAACGTTCTCTGCGACTTCGACCTGAACTTCAAGAGTATCTGTGTTGTCAACACGGTCAACAACGAGCATGTAGTGAGGTGTTGTTCCCTCTACTGTAAGGAGAGCTGCCTCTACCTGTGAAGGGAAAACGTTTACGCCGCGGATGATGAGCATGTCGTCGGATCTGCCTCTGAAGCGCTGGATCCTTGCCATTGTACGTCCGCACTCGCACTTGCCGTATTCGATGGATGTTAAGTCCTTAGTTCTGTAACGGATGAGCGGCATGCCTTCCTTCGTAAGGTTTGTGATAACGAGCTCGCCGTCAGAACCCTTAGGAAGCTGCTTCTGTGTTGCAGGATCGATGATCTCCGGGAGGAAGTGGTCTTCCCAGATGTGGAGACCCTTGTGGTATTCGCAGTCGCATGCAACGCCGGGGCCCATCATTTCGGTGAGGCCGTAGATGTCGTATGCCTTGATATGAAGTCTGGCTTCCATCTGGTCACGCATCTCGTCAGTCCATGGCTCAGCGCCGCAGATAGCCGTCTTAAGCTTGATCTTGTCGATGAGTCCAGCCTTCTCAAGGTCTTCTGCAACGTGCAGGAGATAAGAAGGTGTGCATGCGATAGATGTTACGTCGCAGTCGATCATCATGTCGATGAGCTTCTGTGTATTACCTGTGGACATAGGGAGAACCAGCGCGCCAAGGTATTCAGCACCGTAGTGTGCGCCGAGGCCGCCTGTGAAGAGGCCGTAGCCGTAACCGATCTGGATGATGTCATCCTTTGTGATTCCGGCCATCGAAAGGCATCTAGCAACGCACTCAGCCCAGATGTCGATATCGCGTCTTGTATAGACTGCGATCTTGGGCTTACCTGTTGTACCTGATGATGCATGAACACGGACCATTTCTGATCTGGGTACTGCTGCCAAACCAAAGGGGTATGTGTCTCTCAGATCTGCATAAGTTGTGTAGGGCAGCTTATCTAAGTCTTCGATACCCTTGATATCACCGGGCTCCAAGCCTACAGCCTGCATCTTCTTGCGGTAATACTCAACATTATGGTAAACGCGGTTTACCTGCTTGACGAGTCTTGCGCTCTGAAGCGCTTCGATTTCGTCACGCGACATGCACTCCTTTGCTTCGTTCCAAATCATAAAATGGTCCCTCCTTAAGCGGGATGTTTATTTTCGAGCGGTCTTAAAACCGTTGACGATTATAAGTGCGAGTTCATTGTTATCCTTGTCGAAAACTTTGATCTCATAGAGGCAGATCGATCTTCCGTCCTTGACGATATCGGCTGTGCATGTAACCTTGCCGCCGTTCCAGGGTCTCAGGAAGTTGATCTGCGCGGTCTGCGTAACCGTTACAGTATCTGAATCGAGTACGCAGTTCTCAGCGACAGCAAAAGCGAAATCAGCCAGAGTGTAATAGACTGCGCCCATCAAACCTCCGACAGCATTAAGATGTCTTCCGTCGGGCTCAAGGGATACGAGGCTGTGGCCCTTCTGGCCCTTCTCCGCCTTTTCGATCACTATTCCGGATATTTCGGTGGCGTATTTGTCGCCCTCGAAAAACTTTCTTACAGCTTCCAGATCCGGCATATTACTCTGCTGCGAGGCCCATCTCGAAGGCCTTCATGTTGAGCTCAAGGAACTTTGCAGGAACAGAAGCCTCAACAGCCTTTACCCACTCTTCCTTGCTGATCTCAGAGATGTACTTAGAGAAGACACCCATGAGTACGATATTCGTAGCCTTGGATGAACCGGCCTGCTCAGCGATCGTGAGAGCGTCGATAGCGTCAACCTTAGCGCCTGCTGCTTCCATCTTCGCGATGAGTTCTGAAGGATACTCAGCTGTGCCAGCGATTACGGGCATAGGATCGATCTGCTGTGAGTTGGTAACGATCTGTCCGCCGGGTTTTAAGAACTGAACATATCTTGCAGCTTCCAAAAGCTCGAAAGAGATGATGTAATCAGCTTCGCCCTTGTCGATGATGGGGGAATTAACCTTGTCGCCGAACTTAACATAAGTTACAACGCTTCCGCCTCTCTGGCTCATTCCGTGAACCTCG
>CACZML010000191.1 GCA_902782235.1 Oscillospiraceae bacterium | reverse complement strand
GCCCAGCTCGTAAACGTTCTTCAGGCAGTCATCCTCACTGAAGGCGACAAGATGGTCAAGACACCTACATACTATGTATTCAAGATGTTCAGCTGTCATCAGGACGGCGAGCTCCTCGAGAGCACTCTCAACAGCTCGAAGATCGGACTTGAGGACCAGTACATGGTTCCGAACCTCCACGAGTCAGTATCCAGGGGCAAGGACGGTAAGATCCACATAACGCTGGGCAACCTCTCCTGCACGGATGCTTACGATGTTGCATCTTCTCTCATGGGCGAGAACATCAAGTCAGTTAAGGCTACTGTCCTTGCCGGCAAGATGGACGATTACAATACATTCGATCAGCCTGACGTGGTTTTCGAGAAGGCGTTCGACGATATCAGCTTTGAAGGCGACAAGATCACATTCAAGATTCCTGCTTCAAGCGTAATGCACATCGAAGTCGAGATCTGACGATGCCCAAGCCCTGCACGCGCTGCCTCCTGAAGGATTACAGCAAGGAAGTCTATGACCGGCTGATAGTTGAAGGCCTCAAGGCGCTTCCTGCAGAAGACATTGCTGACAGCGATGTAACTGCTCTTCGTCTCGGCGTCTGCCAGGCGTGCGAAAAGCTTAACCAGGGCACATGTCTTGCCTGCGGCTGCTACGTCGAGATCCGGGCCGCGCTGAAGACCGGAAAATGCCCGTATTCGAAATGGTAATACTCTGTGGGCGGTGTCTTTTTGAAGGCACCGCCTTTTATTTTGGGTGGGAGTATATAATTGTTGGCCTAAAAAATACCCAACAATTATATAAAAACGGCTTTTTATGTAATTGTTGCCCGTTTTTTGAGGCGAAAATTATATAACTCTCAATTGGCGAGAAGGCGGCTTGTAATTTTCCTTCAAAAAATTGCTCAGAATTACAAACCTAATGTGGAATAAGGAAAGGAAAAGAATATGGCAGTACTATGCAGTAATTGCGCAGGAAAACTGATATTCAATCCGGCTTCGCAGAAACTGGAGTGTGCTAACTGCGGCGCAGGTTACAGGCCGGAAGATGTCAGAGATATCAATACCGATGTGTACTCGAAATATTACGACACCAGAGTTTACACATGCGGCCACTGCGGCGCTGAGGTGATCACGAGCGACACGGAGTCGTCGACGTTTTGTGTTTATTGCGGCAATCCGGCGATCGTTTTCAGCAGGGTGTCGAAAGAATACAGGCCGGACGGTATCATACCGTTTAAGATCACGAAGCAGGAAGCGCTCACCAAGATCAGGAGCAAATTCGAGAATAATCCGATCGTTCCGAAGGAGATAGCAGGTTATTTCAAGCCTGAAAATATGCGCGGCATCTATGTCCCTTACTGGGTCATTAATGCAGACTATCAGGAAGCTGACTGGATAACCGGCACGGTAAAGCGCGGAAAGCATAGTGAGACAAGATACTATTCGAGAGCGGGTGAAGTCAGGTTCAAGAATGTTCCTGTTGACGGTTCAAGGATCTTAAATGATGACGTCAGCATGAGGCTCGAGCCGTTCTATCTTGAGCAGGCCAAAGACTTCGATGAGGACTACCTCAATGGTTTCTATTCGAACACTTCCGACATGGATATTCTTGATCTCCGTGAGTCGGCGTCGAAGAGATGCCACAAGCTTTACGCTGATGAAGTCGTAAAGAGCATTCCGAAGAATGCGCGAAATGTGAAGATAAGGGACTGCATCTACTGGGCAGATATCCAGGATGATCCTATCTACATGATGTTCCCGGTGTGGTTTTTGACGTTCAAGTATAACGGAAAGCCGTACACTGTCCTTGTTAACGGCCAGACGGGCAAGGTTACGGGAACACTTCCATGGCTGCAGAAGAAGGTGTGGGGCATTGCGATCGCGACATTTATTCTGGTTATAGCATTTATCGTTGCACTGTTCTTTGTTGTAAGGGGAGGAGTGGCAGAGATCGTTACTTTCTTCTGGGCAGCAGGTGCAAGCATGCTTCTTGCCACTTCAACTATAAGTTTTACCGTAGGATTCAACGGGCTTCGAAGGATATTGAAGAATCTTAAGCTTGCCCAGTCTGAAGCTATGTTCAATTATGTAAAGAGGAGGCAGAGCTAATGATAGACAGATTTAATTCACAGATGTTTTTCATGTCCTTGATGGCTATTGCCTTCCTGATCTTTACGGGCATTTCATTTGCGATGCTGATTACCTATAAGATCTTAAAGAAATACAGTGACATCGGCGATTCTTCGTGCGATATTAAAGAATATTCGGCAAGAGGCATACAGTATAACCGCATGGTCGACGATGCTATAACGAATGAGAAGTACTTCCTCTTCGCGGACTACGGTGTAGATCCGTATGCAGGGAATAAGCATAACATCCCTGAAGTGCTTCTTAAGAATGCGGAAAAAGACAAACATCAATTTGGGAATCGAGGTCAGGATTTAGAATGAAAAAAGGCGTTATTTTCGATATGGACGGCACCGTCTGGGATTCTTCCGAGAACGTTGCAAAGTCATGGACGGTGAAGGTTCACGAGGCGGGATTTACCGATAAGACGGTTACCCGTGAAGACATCCAGCGCAACATGGGTAAGCCCATGGATGCAATCGCAGATGACCTTTTCACATATACCGAGAAGGGTCCTGAGAGAGACGCGCTCAGATTTGCCTGCGAAGAGTACGAGAATGAATACTTAAGAGAGAACGGCGGCATCCTTTACGACGGCGTTCTTGATACATGGGCAGAGCTTAAGGAGATGGGCTATCACATCTATATCGTAAGCAACTGCCAGGCGGGTTACATCGAAGCGTTCCTTGAGTATTTTGATATCCCTTACGGAACGCCGGAAGACCTTGTCGAAGACATCGAGTGCGCAAAGGCCGGTTTTCCTTTTATTCATGCTAAATACGGATTCGGCACCATCAATACCGAAGTGCCCGTTATAAACAGTTTTGACGAACTTACGAAGGTCGTACCTGAAGTAATCGGTTAAAGAAAGTGAGGTCAATTTATGCCTAAAGACGAGATTTCCATTCCCCCGATCCTCAAGATCGAAAGAGGTGTTACAGCCAACATCGGTGAATACCTGAAGGATGCCGGTTTCACACAGGTCGTAATCCTGTTCGGCAATGGTCTTACCGAGATGTTCGGTGATATTGTTTTCGAATCGTTCGAAAAGGCGGGCGTCAAGGTACTGCACCATCAGGAGATGGACACCGTTGACTTCAACGACATAACTGAACTTGCTTTCGAACTTCCGAACAAGACTCAGGCGGTCATCGGAATGGGCGGCGGCAAGGTTATCGACGCTGCAAAATACATCGGTTATGTGCTTCGCATTCCTTTCATCAGCGTGCCGACTTCATCTTCGTCTGACGGTTTCTCAAGTTCATCCGCATCGCTCATCGTTGACGGCCACAGGAAATCTCTTCCTGCGAAAATGGCTTACGGCATCTTAGTCGATACCGACGTCATCAAGAGCGCGCCCGTGAGATTCCTTCATTCAGGCGTAGGCGACATGGTCGCCAAGATCCAGTCAACATACGACTGGCAGCATGAGGAAGACTTAGGCTACGACGAAGTAAATGACTTCGCATTTATGGTTGCCAAGAAGGCCGTCAATTCATTCGTCAGAACACCTTTTGAATCCATAGATGAAGATCTGTTTTTGAAGGAACTCTTAGATTCACTTGCAATGAGTGGCGTCGCAAACGAGATCGCAGGATCCTCTGCTCCTACATCCGGAAGTGAGCACCTGATCTCACATGCATTGGATTCATTCCTTGAGCGCCCGCAGCTTCACGGCGTGCAGGTCGGTATCGCAACATACATCATGTGCAAGATCTGCGACCACCGTTGGAAGAGAGTGGATACCATCTTCACAAAGACCGGTTTCTGGGATTACTGCGCTACGCTCGATCTCAAGGCTGAGGATTACGCGAAGGCCATCGACATGGCACCTTCCATCAAGCCCCACCGCCACACTTATCTGCACGAAGAGAAGTACAGGGAACTTGCAAAATCGCTCCTTACAAGCGACGAGAAGTTAACTGCCATACTGCATTGATATGAGACTTGCCACGCTGTCTGAGAAAGAGATAATTATCACGCTTATAGCGCTCGCTCTGCTTTTGCTGTTTGCGTTCTGCTTCGGAACGCTCATGGAGAAGATCAAGGGACCGCGCGTTGTAGGCGAGATCTTAGGCGGCATGATACTCGGAGGTTCGTGCCTGTTCCTGCTGCTGCCTTCATTATCGGAGCAGGTGTTTTTCGCTTATCCGGAAGAAGGCAAAGTTCTTAATATCTTCTACCAGCTGGGCCTTATCTTCCTGATGTTCCTGTCAGGCTATAACACCGATATCAAAGTCGATAAGACGAATGCGAAAACGATTACCCTCGTCTTCATCGGCGCCACGATCCTTCCGATGGCCGGAAGCATTCCGTTCTTCGGAATGTTCAAAGAGCATTTCATCGGAAGCATCAATAATGAGACGGCGTATTGCCTTGTTTTCGCGATCGGAGTCGCGATCACATCGATCCCCGTAATATCGAAGATCTTCTTTGATATGGGCATCATGAACACGAAGTTCTCGAATACGGTCCTTACGGTATCGACGTTCCAGGACCTGTGCCTCTGGGTGCTCTTAAATGTTGCGACAAGGATCGCGCAGTCAGGCGAGATAAAGCTCGTTGAGATGATCGTCATCGTTGCGGTTACTTTAGGAATCTTCGTTGCGATCGCGCTTATCTCAAAGTGCATCAAGCAGATAAAGAGCGAGTGGAAGCCCGTAACCTTTTATTCTCTTAGCTTTGTGGTACTGCTTCTTACATGCGGACTGCTTTATATCGTCGGCATCAATATCATGTATTCCGCATTTGTCGTCGGATACCTGATCAAGGCAATATTCGGAACTGAAGAGACAGTTAAGTCGCGCATGCATTCATTAGAGCATATCGCGTTCTC
>CACZML010000190.1 GCA_902782235.1 Oscillospiraceae bacterium | reverse complement strand
CAAGGGAACTACCTGGATGCGAGCATGCGGAATCACTTCTCATTTTTTATTTCGCATGGCGAAGGAACAGAGTGCTTCAGCTCGACCGCGCGGGGCGCGCTCTCGCTGTATGTTGTCGGAACATACCTGCGTAAAGAAGTGAAACCTCCCTTCGGTCGGTTTTACGAGATAAAAAAGAGAGCGTCTGCTCGTGCAAGCACGGCATCCGCTCTCTTTTATTATCTCTACATCCGCTTCGCGGCTGTCACTTCTTTACTTGATGCGTTCCTCGTTATCACTCATACTCTATAAGCGCAACTATATCTTGTATCCATATTGTCCGCGCCACATCATATTTGGTATGGATTTTCTGTCAAATCCGCCTCATCCATTCTGTTTCTGAGAGTTTTGTTGACAAATTAGAGACAATAGTAATACTTGCGAATCTTCTGTGCCATTCTAACACGTCGTTGTTTAAGGAATTCCGTGTAATCCGCATAGGTCATATTTACGACTTCGTGCGGAATGCAGTTAGCATCCAGGTTAGCCCAAAATTCAGCTTCATCCGTAATAGTCCCGACAGTCTGTATGCCATTGCAGCCAGCAAGAGCTTCAGAGAAATACTCCTTCGGTTCTTTCTTGCCAACGGAGATATTCACGCTTGTATCCAAATAAGCATAGTTGGCTACCTGGTTATAGAAATTCTTGTCATTGTACCCGTTGTCTTGCAAATACTTTTTCGGGAAGATGTGATGGACATCACCTGTCACCACCACAAGATCAAAGACCTTTGAACTATTAGAAAGAAGAGACCGGTCGCCCAAGAAGTTCTGCGCTGCTACATACGTGTTGTAATAGGGACTGGAAATAGCAGAGGTTTCAAGAGACTGCACCAGTCTGACACTCCAGAACGCATCGGACAGATATGCCTCTTCTGCCTCTTTGAGGAATTGCACAAATCCCTTGGATGCGATTTCTCTAAGGTCCCGATCCATCTGGGTTTCAGGAGAACCAACATAACGGCTTGTCAGCGTTGAGAGCACAAACCATTTCTGTACGTAATGCTTTATATCTGTCTTTGCCACTTCACCAGTCTTCTGAAGAATGAGGAACAAGGTATAGCAGAAGTCCAAAGTCATCTTTGATCGGAGCAGTTTCGGAGAGATAAAACCCGCAGATCGAATTGCCAAAACGAAGTTTTTAAAGTTATATTCGTTCATAAAATTCATGACACCCGCACTGAGTTTGTCAAAGCTGTCCGCCTCGATTTCCTCTGTATAAGTACGGGTTTCAAAATCACGACCTGACAGCAGGCTCACAAGCTGACCAAGACGTCCTCTGGTAAACATGTGCATGAAGGACACGCGCAGCATATCGTTGTAATCTGGATCATAGATATCGTCATAATCATTCTGGAGCCATGCCAGTTTCGATGCATAAGCCGACTGCATGAACTTCTTATCTGTCGTTGAAAGCTTGGTATAAAAAGCAGGATCCACTGCCAGATGGCAAAAATAATCGATAGCCTTTCTGAGCATATTACCGCCATGGTTTTCATCCGCAGCAATCTTCGACATGGCAAAGTCTGACTCATTTAAACGCTTGCCCTGAGAGTTGATGCGGACAAAGATTTCAGTTACTTCAGATATATCAAGGGATGGGTCCAGAACAATAGTACCAATCTGGCAGGCTGTAATAGAAGTAAGTCTCTGAAGAGCTTCACCCACTATATTCGGATCAGCATCAGGATTTACCGCCATATACTTCGGCATGAAAGTCCAACTCTGAAATCCCGGCTTGAAGACCTCTGAAATATCGGGAATCCAGAAAGAACTCTTTTCATGCGCAGGAGTAGTAACTGCAAAACGTTCTTCACCAGGTTGAGCTAACGGATTGAATGCTATTCGGATACACTTCTCTGTATAATTCTCTGTCAATATCTTTACGCCAGCAATAGCAGTCATGATAGCAGTGACACGCTGTTGCCCATCAATGAGGATCTTCTTGCCGACAGCCGACTCGCCGTTCTTAAGCTTGACATCAGGGTGATTATTCCGGGCCTCCGGCCCACCCCGGCCGCAGTTCAGCGCAACCCGGACGCGCTTCAGCCCATATTGTACGATCCGCACTTCAGCCCATGCTGAT
>CACZML010000189.1:1185-3348 GCA_902782235.1 Oscillospiraceae bacterium | reverse complement strand
ATGTTTGCAGCTGTTGGCGACGTCACCGATCAGGCTCCTTTGCAGGTAACACAGTTCGAATCAGATATCCGTATTGCAGAGCAGCTCTTAGAGCTCTGGCTCGAAGGCAAGGGCGGAGACATTCCTGAGGACTATTCACTGTTCTGGTATTTCCTCGCAAAGCATACTGATACCGACAGCATGAAAAAGCGCAATAAGAAGGGCTTTGCTTTTACGATCGGTGATGCGTCAAATCACGATATACTCAAGGCAGCTGATATCAAGAAGATCTTCGGTGATGATGTCCAGAATGACATGACAGCTGAATCCGTTGCAGATGAAGCATTAAAGACTTATGAGCTGTTCCATATCAATCTCTCTACTCAAATGACGAGAACCATCATTAACGGCAGGACAGTCAATATCTCGAAGAGCGATGTCGGTTTGCTTCCTGAACTTATTATCAGCATCATCTGCAAGACAAAGGGCATTAACAGAAGAGATATCCTTGGAGATCTCGATCCCAAGGTTGAGAAGAATCTTAATTCCATGATGAGCGGACTTATCTTCTGATGATCATCAGATGTTTTACGCTGTAATCGGAAACAATTACGGAGACGAAGGAAAAGGCCTGGCAGTCGATTATCTGACGCTGTCAGGTCATAATCTTGTTGTAAGGCACAACGGCGGCGCGCAGGCCGCCCATACGGTCGACAGGGAAGATAAGAGGTTTGTTTTCCATGAGCTCTCGTCCGGATCATTTAATGGTGCGGACACGTACTGGGCATCAACCTTTTTGCCTGACCTTTATAAGCTCGAAGAAGAGATAAATGAATTCTCTGAAGTATCTTCTGAAAAGATCAGGATATATGCTTCTCCCGATTGCTCAATAACGCTTCTTTACGATGTCTATCTGAACCAGAAAAGAGAAGAATTAAGAGGCACTGATAAGCATGGTTCGTGCGGCATGGGTATCTGGGAAGCTACCAAGAGAACTGCTGCAGGATATAAGCTTACATTAGGTGATATCGCGTCGCTTTCAGCAGATGATATTGCTGCAAAGATCAAGTGTATCGAAGACGAATATGTTGCACTTAAAATAGACAAATTCGGTATCGGTGAGCGCCTTAATCTTGACACTGTAAAGTATGCATCGATCCTTAAGTCAGCACTCGAAAATTATGTGACTTTAGTAAGCGATGAGAAGAGCTTTTTTGAATCCTATGACAATGTAGTCTTCGAAGGTGGCCAGGGACTGTTATTAGATACTGCAAGGGAAGAATTGTGGCCTCATACGACATGCAGCAGAACCAATATAACCAACCCTGTAAAGATACTTGAATCGTCAGGCCTTAAGCTCGATGAAGCGGTGTATGTGACTAGGTCTTATCTTACGCGTCACGGCGCAGGACCTTTTGAAGAAAATGCGGAACTTGTATTTGAAGATCAGACCAATAAGCCTAATCCTTGGCAGGGCGCTATGAGATTCGGAAAGCACTCATCTGCGTCTGATCTTATCGGCCGCGCGGTTAAAGACTATAAGGATAACTGTTCTTATGAGATCACTGCTTCGATGTTCGTTACACAGCTTGATCTGACGTCAGATACGATCCTTACGAGGGATGGAGATATTGCTATATCTGATTTTGGTCGCATAGCTTTGGAATCCGGAATGGACAAGCTCTACCTTGCAAGAAGCAGATACAGTAAGAACGTCAGCACTCTTTAAAATCAACTCTCTTGACAATCTAACGACCGTTAGATAAAATCCCTCTAACAATCGTTAGAGAGGTTTGCTATGAGTACCCGGGAAAGCATTATGGATGTTGCGCTCCGCATGTTCTCTGAAAGAGGCTATGAGGCAGTATCGATAAGAGATATCTGCGGCGAAGTAGGCATCAAGGAGAGCACGCTCTATTATCATTTCATAAATAAGAAAGATATACTGGATTCGCTTGTTGAGAAGTTCAGGTCCCACATAGACGGGCTCCTTGCACATGTAGATGAGATAACGGAAAAGCCCGTTCAAAAAAAGGGTAAGAAGAATGCAGATCCCGGTGTCCAGATGATGGATTCCTACATGATCGACAGTTATCTTTTCGATCCGTTCTGCAATCTCATGTTAAGGCTCATGATGATCGAGCAGTTCCATAACGAAGAGATGAGAGCTCTTTATGAGAAGAC
>CACZML010000189.1:0-1115 GCA_902782235.1 Oscillospiraceae bacterium | reverse complement strand
ATGACGATGCTGACATTCAAATATCTTCTTAACGGCGATCTTACAGAGAAGCGTAAGAAGGCCTATTACAAGGAAGTTCATGACTTCATGGCAAGAAGGTTCATGGCATGAAGAAGATCGCGATGTTCACGATGGGCACCAGAGGAGATGTCCAGCCGTATATTTATCTTTCGAAGGGCCTGATGAAGGCCGGCTACGATGTTACTCTGGGTACGCACCCGTGCTGGAGAGAACTTGTCGAGAACTCAGGCGTGCATTTCGAGCCCGTGGGACCTGACATCGATATCGAAGAGGAAACGAGCATCATCCGCGGCAGATCGAAGAACGCGGTAATGAGTATTCTTAAGACGATGAACTTCATCATGAAGATAATCGAAGGTTCATCCAAAGAAGTGTATGAGATCTGCAAAGGTAAGGACCTTATTATCGTTACCCACAGCCAGATGGGCGCTGTCGAAGCGGGCGTTCTGGGCATTCCTAAAGTTAATGTAACTCTCCAGACTGAGATGATCGGAGAGAAGCTCCGCAAGCAGAAATTTACGGAGAAACTTATTGGCGGTTTCATCGCAAAGCAGGCGGCAAAGCCCACCAACAAGATGCGTAAGATCTATGGCTTAAAGCCCGTTAAATCTGCGGACGAAGAGATGTCAGACAAGCTTAATCTCATTCCGATAAGCAAATATGTGCTCGACAGGAATCCATACTGGGAAGCGAAGAATGTCATTACCGGATACTGGTATGACGAGACGGAAGAATATACTCCTGATGAGAAGCTTAAGTCATTTGTTGAGAGTGGCGAAAAGCCCATAGTTCTTGCATTAGGCGCGATGTCATTTGAGACCGGATCTGATAGAGCAAAGCTCGATATGTTCGTTAATGCATTTAAGAAGACGGGGCAGAGGGCAGTCATCCAGGGTTTTAGGAAAACTCTCGAAAACTATGAGCTCCCTGATACCATGATCGCCGTCGGCAGCATCCCGCACAGCTGGCTTTTCCGCCATGCAAAATGCGTGATCCATCACTGCGGCTTTGGCACAACTGCTGCCTCCATGATCTATGGCGTTCCGTCCATTCCGGTACCGCACGTTCTTGACCAGCTGGGCTTTGCGATGCAG
>CACZML010000188.1 GCA_902782235.1 Oscillospiraceae bacterium | reverse complement strand
GGAATTGAGGCTGTTGAGCGCTGCACGGTCTGTGCTGTCTGTATTTGAATAGTCGATCTCGCTGTTTGTTTTATAGCGGTTATCGAAAAGCATAAACGACGTGCTGCTTTCCTGATTAAAGCGCATTATAGCTTCTGCAATGCTGTAATCGATGTCTTCAGTTGAAGCTACGGTAAGGATGTTTTTCCCTGCTGCAGGATATTCGCTCGTCTTTGTAAAAGTGCAGAGCGTGAAAGGGATCTGGTTCGCGCCAACATATCTTGATGAATAACTGAAGATATATTTTTCTTCATCTGCATACTTTAATTCCGAATTGCCGGCGAGGTATCTGTTGCAGACAGAGCAGTTAAATGACAGTGCCATTTTGCATGTGCCGTTATCGACGTCAATGTTGTATACGCCGCCGTCAGTTACAGTAACGAGATGGCCGTTGCAGTAAGTGAGATTGCGCAAGGGGATATTGATATATTCCTATTTCCGGCACTGAGGATGCCCTCAGGAAATTTGATGTAAAAATCCCTGTTAAGGTTATCAAGGGACACTTTCTTTTTGACTGCGCCTGAAGAAGGGTCAATGAGTTCGATTTCTGTAGTTTTTCCGTTCTTCAGGATGGCAATATCAGATCCTGCAAAGGCGAATCTGTTGGATGCATTTTCTTCCTGGGAGTTTTTGGTTATAACGGTCCTGTTCTCAGGCGAGATGCTTCCTGTGGTCTCATCTACAGGGTAGAGGCACTGCTCGTGTGAAGCAAAGTCGTAAGCGTCAATATAAAGGCGGTCTCCAAGAACCAGACGCTCGATGCTTAAGTTATCTCCGAATTCGTTCCTGATGACAAAATCACAGGCCTGCTTATTGTTTTTATCAAATGACATTATGTGATAGACAGGTTTCTGGGGTTCAGTCTCCGATAAGAAGACCCATGTGTGGTCAGCAAACCAGGTGATGTCCGATAAGAAGTATCCACCTATTGTTTCCGACAGATAATCGAAAATTGCCGTATCTTCAGCAAAGTCGTACCAGGACATATCGTCCGGAAGCTTATCAGGCATCTTGCCGCTCAAGACAAGTCCCGATTCATCTTTGAGTGCATTTTTGCTCTTATCCGTACAGCCACATGCGAAAACAGAGACAAAAAGAGAAGCTGCCATCAGGGCAGCCCCTATCTTCTTTATAGGTCTCTTCATGAAATAAATCCTCCAAGTAATAAGCTTTTATCCCCATATGATGCTAAAAAAACGCATCAAAAACATTTAACCCCTAACATTAAGGGCTTACAATCCGAATTTGAGGCAATTAGAGGGTTATCAGCCGAATGAGGAGATCCACTGCACGATGGATCCGATCAGCGCACGTATGAGGCTGATGGTGAAAAGACCGCCTGCTACGAGACCGATAATGATGAAGATCCTCTTGAGCGATCTCGGCCATGTGCCTACGATATTGCCTGTCTGGCCGTTGATAAGGACACGGTAGATTGTGCCGTGATAATCAAAAGAAGTGATCCAGATCGGTGCCAGAACATACTTGGCTCTTACATTCGAAGCCTCAGGCTTCATGTCGATCTTAGCAACGACGTCGGCATTCTCGAGGTTCTTGATGCTCCTGTGGATCATGTCATAGATCTTGCCCATGGCCGTCTGCCAGGCTGTAGTACCGTCAACTGTGTAGCTCTCTGACCAGAAACCTGCAAGGAGATTCGGGTCGTATTTCTTCATGAAGTTGAAATCAAATTTGGAGACGGACTTCCAGTAAGCATCCTTTTCGAGCCTGCTTGATGCCACAAGAGTCAGGTTCTTTACAGGCATCTTGCAGACGCCCTCTGACTTGTGGTACTTCGTGTACTGGTCGTCACCGCTGCCGTAAGTCTTTCCGAACTTTCCCTTGTAGGGGGTATATGTGTCGCAGTCGAAAACCCAGTAAGGAACATAAACGCCTACAAGGTCAGTGATCTCTGAGTTATTCTTGAGATCAAGAGGGGCCAGCCTTCTGGCTGAGATCCACTGCCTGAAGACATTCTGGGCTTCATCCTTGCTGATCTTAAAAGGAACGACACCTGTAGGTTCCAGCATTCCTGATGTGTTGCCGGACTCTGTGATGGAGTTGGATCCGCAGTAAGGGCAGAGACCTGAAAGTGAGCTCTTGTCAGCAAGGAACTGACCGCCGCAGGTGCCGCAGATAAGGAGCTTGCTGTCTGTCGTCAGGAGGTGACGGCCCTGGTTATTCTGCAGGGCATCAAGCGTATAACCGAGTCCCGGTGCGACCGGCATGGTCTTGAGCTCAACAGTGCTTCCGCAGAAGTTGCATACAAGCCTTCCCGTGGCAGGATCATAAGCTAGTGTGGCGCCGCATGAAGGGCACTTGTTGTCTGATGTGGTCTGATTTGTAAGTGTTGCAGTATCGATCATTGCAGGGCCGGCAACAGGTGCTGAACCCTGATCATCTTTTGCAACAGGTGCATTGCCGTAAGCGACGTTCATCGCCTCGATCCTCTCCTGCTCTTCGCGCTTATCAATATCACTTCTTGTATTGAAAATGTTACCCATAACCCTACTCCTTAAGCCTTCTTAAGTTCCCTCATTCCGTGGGCGCGGTGTTCCCGCGCTGCCAGAATAATTGTATCAGAAAAAGGGGGAGTTAAAAATATTAAAGGGAGGGGTT
>CACZML010000187.1 GCA_902782235.1 Oscillospiraceae bacterium | reverse complement strand
CAGTTATCAGAGCTGCAAAAGCATATCTTTTCTTGTTACTGCCGGTCTGTTCCATTTGCTTATAACTGTTTTGCAAGGAAATATTTTGAAAGCTTCGGTTCTTTGTCTTCTCTTACAAACTCAACTTCGTAGCCGAGTTTCTTATAGAATTCCGGTGCCTGGAAGCCGAATGTCGTAAGGGTGATCTTGTCGTAACCTTTGCCGCGGTAATTATCTTCAACGGCGCGGACGAGCTTGCTTCCGATGCCGCCTTTTCTGACGGAAGAAGCAACGATCAGGTCGCCTATATGCACCTCGTTATAGTAAGCACGGCCGGTGATAACACCAAGAATATTGCCGTCCTCTTCAGCGGCAAAACAAAACTCGTCGTAATTTAAAACGACACCATTCTGTTCACCATAAGCTGAGAATTCCTTGTTGATGAACTCTCCCAATCTGTCGTCTACTTCGTCAAATCTCTTAATATCCATATATCGTAAATTCCTTTATTTCGAGCGCTTGAAGATCATCTTGGTCATGTCACCGTCACTCTCGACTTCCCCGTAAAGCTCCCATGAGCCTTGGATGCCTTTATCAGCGCAGCCCGCGAAAAGGAACACGCACATAAACAAAGCAATTACCGCGAAGACTTTTTTCTTCATTTACTTACCTCAGAAATTGAACTGCATAAAGTTGCCATTGTGCTTAAACCCGTATGCAGTATACAGCTTGACGCCCATGTCGGAAGCCGTGATCTGCACGCATCCGCAGCCATAGGCTCTCGCTTCCTCGACGACGCGGTGAAGGAGCTCTTTTGCTATTCCCATTCGCCTGTAGGACGGGTCTGTGAACATGCTGGACAGAAGTCCGATCCTGCCCGTAGGACAGCTGAAATAAGGCGGTTTCTCGACAAAGGACATGCCGCTCGTGCCTATTATCTTTTCGCCATCTAAGGCGAGCCATGACACGAATGTGCCGTCAGCAAGATGCCTGTGATAGTAATCCTTAAGCGCCGGCACAAGATCGATGTCTTCCGTCGCGCCCTCTTCTCTTAACTGCGTGATGCGCATTGATATAAACGTATCAAGGTCGTTCACGCCAAGCTTGCGGTATGTTATCTCCATATATTCTCCATTAATGCAATCCTGATCTGATGCGGCTAACGTCCATGACGCCTTTTCGCTCCGGGTCTTCGAAAACCTTGATCTTCTTGCCGCACTTAGCGATGATGACGCCGTCACCCGGCTGGACAACAGATGAGACTTCCTTATCAACGGTATAGCTCATCAAGGTCTCATCGCGGTCTTCCATATAGATATCGAAGACGAACTGGTATGAGGTATTCCTTCCCTCTTTGTTTTCCTGCTCTCTCGAAGATGCGAGACAAACGCCTCTTCTTATCTCCTTGATGCCGCGGAAATATCCGATAATGATAGAACCGGTAATGATGATCGCAGCGCCAAACGCACCAAGCGAGATAACCTCATAAACAATACTGTCCACCGGCAGGAAGCAGAAATTGACGAAGTACCACAGGCAGGCCAGACACGCGATAGCAAGAAGGATTATATATACCATATTCGACTTGATATGATCTTTCCTGATCTTCTTGATCACTTCTTTGTCGCTTTCCTGGACCTTGTCGAAAACAAGATCAGACACAGATACAGCCTTCTTAAGATAATCCGAATAATGATCAGCCATCTTCCATTCCTCCCCTTGTGAAATAGTAATCCCCAAATAAAGTGTCAGTTAAGATTATAACCTATCAAAGGCGTGAGCGTCTTTCCTTTGCTGGATCCTTAAGTAATAACCTGCGATCATGGAGGAGAGCATCGTTGTAAGGATGAGCACCGTGAAGAACTCCAGGCTGATTATGTTGTAAGAATACGCGACAGT
Source organism: Oscillospiraceae bacterium (assembly GCA_902782235.1). Classification (GTDB taxonomy): domain Bacteria; phylum Bacillota; class Clostridia; order Saccharofermentanales; family Saccharofermentanaceae; genus Saccharofermentans. The sequence goes on along the minus strand of CACZML010000187.1, from coordinate 316 downwards.
GGCAAGGACGATGCCCGGGCCGCCTCTCGCATTCATAGTGATTGCAAAGTTCATTCTTGTATTCATCTTAAGACCTGACGGCAGGAGCAATATCCATGTGCCGATGAATTCAAGACCGAATGCTATTGCGAAGAACAACAGGAATCTCGCGATAGAGAAATCGTGCACGACATTAAGCTGGATGCCGACCAGTGCAAAATAGATCGGAATGAAGAATGAGAACGCGATATGCTCTAATGAATGCATGCGCGACTTAACTGTCTCTTCAGTTCCGAATATTGCCTTGATCAGGTATCCGACGACAAATGCGGAATAC
>CACZML010000186.1 GCA_902782235.1 Oscillospiraceae bacterium | reverse complement strand
ACATACTTCAGAAGGCTGTCCTTATAGAGTGACTGATGGATCGTGTTGATAAAGATCTGATGGAAATATGTTGTCTCGGATCTTAAGTAAGTCTCATGAGTTATCTTGTAGAATTCCTTCGTGATGTCATCGATCGTACCTTCATCAAGGTGCTTCTTGTAACCGTAGTAAAGGTCTAAGAGTTCCTGCTTATAGCGCTCGGAATTCTCCCTTCTGTCCTTAAGGAGCTTATTCTGCTCAATGACTATAGGGATAAGGTGGAAAAGGACCTTGGGCGTTGCGCCCGTTACCTTGCCGTCGCCTTCGTAGTCACCTACGATACCGTATTCGTTATCGAATTCCCTTTCCTTATAGCCGACGATCTGCTCCATCGCTTTCTTTACAGCGGTAAGATTCCAGTAGCATCTGCCGTAATACATCTCGCCCAACTTCTTGGGGAGCTGTTCATCTTTTAAGATCTTCGAATCCACGATGAATCTTCTAAGAGAGTATTCCCAGATATATTCGTAAAGGCTCCACATGTAAGGCGTGCAGACAGTGGCAGATACGCCGCCGTCCTTAAAGTCTGCCGTGGACCAGATATCGTTGATGCCTGAATAATTGAGCTTGGTGATCCTTCTGGACTGGAGGATAAAAAGCTTTTCGACATTTTCTGCTGAGATAAGCTTGCTGCCTTCTGCCCTGTCAGTCTCCTTATTGTCGTACCAGTTGTAGTGGTACTGCTCAGGGACTGTCTTGCCGCTTACGATATCTTCGCCAAGGCCCTCCGACACTTCGATGAGCATAGTCTTGTCGTTGGACAGACATCTTGAGGTCGTTCGTATCGATCTTGCGGTTAACGAGATAGCTTAATATGATCTCACTGAACATTGACTTGTAGCAGTCGATGACTCTTGCCTCAACGTCTTCAGGCTTTGTGTTAAGGAATGTCTGATACTGTCCTGCAAATGAGAACTCATCAAGGTCTTCCTTCGTGCCGCTGCTTCGTACCGCATAGAGCTTATCTGCCTTAAGCAAAGACTTGATCTCTGAGCTGATATTTCCGGGCAGTTTTATCTTGCCAAACAGATCGTTCAAGCCTTCCGAAGTCTGCTTAACATTATCCTTGTTAAGCTTTGAAACAGCCTCATTTATTATCTTCTCCGGCTCACCCTTAACAGTCTCATCGTAAGTATCGCTGTCCAGGACAAAACCGTCCGGAACATTGAAACCTTCCTGCTTCATGAGCAAAAGGAACTTACCCTTATTGCCGAGCTTGCCGTTTTCTTTTTCTGTGCCGCCTAATCTTACTAACATAAATTTGGATTTTCCTTAAAACATATTTTTTCGCAGGTGCATGAAGTAGAGCATCATGTTCATGAACAGATGCGTTGCAGCACCTACGAGTACATACAACAGATAAAGTCCGATGCCGAGCGGATAGAACATCCACACGACAAGAGCAACTCCAAATACTGAATCAGCCTGATCTAAGAAAATGAAGAACACCTTCCAGAAGCCGCTTACTGATTTGCCCGGAGTGATATCAAGTCTCCTCTTAAGAAAGCTGTTCGGCAGCTCGAAAAGCGAATATCCGAGTCCCAGCAACACACCAATGAGGAGATTAAAAGGGATAGTATTTTCGTGGTTCTGATAGAAGAAATTAAGATCATGTAATGCTCCGCCCTGGCAGGCAAATCCCCACAGGACAGAAAACAGCATATTGAAAAGGATATATCCCAGCATGCCCTTCCATGTCTTGTTGTCACCGAAGAGCCTTTTGCCGTCAACGAAATTCTTACCGAAATCTATAGGTTTAGCTATTGCCTTTAGGATAGGCAGCTTACACCATAACATTACCATCACCCCTGCCAGTATTGTCGGCACGAGGGTAACGTACATCATCCCAATAACTCTCAACATAACTTCCTCCACGACTATCCTACCACAACGCCCATGAAGCACCAAATTATAATTAACATATTATGGAAATTGGTAAATCAGTTCTGCGCGCCTGCAGCGGCCGGTGCTTTCCCGACTTTTAACAGGAACTTCCAAACCGTAACAAGCACGATCGAAGCTGCGCCAGCTATAAAAACACTGACCTGGCCTGAAGCTATCAATGAACCGTCGTGATAGCACTTTAAATATTCCAGAAGGAACCTTACGACAGTTAACAGCGCAAGGATCACATATATTGCGGCGATCTTGTTCTTCATTTTCCTGATGAGTATCAGATTAACAGCGAACATTGCGATAAATACGGTCATGTCGATTATCTGCGCCGGAAAATAAGAACCGCCGTTTGCGCCTGAATAGACTATTGCGAAGGGGCCTTCATAGTCTTTTCCATGGCAGCATCCTCCGAAAAGGCATCCTGTTTTCGCGAGGCCATACATCAAAGGTGCCGTTGCAATGAACGAAGCCATTACACTTTCAGGCTTGTCCTTTATGATAAGGCCTGAAACAAGAACTCCCAGGATCATGCCGACAACAGCTCCAAGGCCTGAGAAACCAAGCGCTCTGGGATCGTTAGATATCAACATATTCCCCATTACCGAATTAGTCACTGTGAAGACAGAGGTCAGAATGCACGTGTAAAGGATTGTATGCTTAGTGACTCCGGCTTTACGCATGAGATAAATTGCAACTGCGAATCCTATAGCGACTGATGTTAATACCAGCAATCCATAAGGAGACCAGGCCAATTCAGGTATATAGAACTTCATAGGAATTACCCCGGCATATTGCATGTGGCGCAGGTATAGACGCAATATGCAATAATCGCTATGAATACAACTGCAACAGTTATAGCAATCGAGATATATATCCACAAAAGGATCTTCGCGAACCTGTTCTCTCTGAACTTTGCCCTGGCAACGATTACGAGCACCCATGCAGCTTCAAAAGCCACAGAGCTGAATGCTGACAGAATTTTGAAGATAATATTCTGAGTTTCATAATTGACATAAGCAGAATAAACATATGTGACTATTGCTGTAACAATGGATGCCGCATACAAGCCCAGAGAGATATAGCAAAGCATATTTGCT
>CACZML010000185.1 GCA_902782235.1 Oscillospiraceae bacterium | reverse complement strand
CTTGTTCATCCGGAGGAGCCTTGTGATATACTTGTATTGCTTAGAGGTATATCGGGGCTCCGGCCGGATATTCCGTTACATCAGCGGTTCATGTGTTGGACCGCTTTTAATTTGTCTGCCTAAGCGGATGTACTTCCGCCTGATTCCTCAGATTGATGCCACGGTTGAGCTCGAGGAATCTGTCCAGGTCTTCTGTCCTTATAAGGACCTTGCGTCCGATTTTCAGCGTAGGCATCATGTCACAGCGTATGAGCTGCCTGAGTGTATTTCTGCCTATACCGGTGAAGTCAGCTGCTTCTTCAACCGTCAGTGCGATCTTTTCCGTCATACGTTACCTCCTTTCTGCAATTGATGCTCTTTCTTGGATGTTGCGATATGCAACTTTTATCCATTGCTATAATAGCACATTTGAAATATTTGTCAAGCAATAAGCAACAAAGACAGAATATGATAAATTGCATATTGCATATATTTTGCAAAAATGTTATATTGAGTGTGAAAAATGATCCAAAATGAAAAAGCCCGGCGAAACTATCGCAGGGATGATCAAAAAGAGGGGTGCTATAAAATGAACGATACAGAACTTCGCAAAACGATCGGAAGCCGTGCAAAGGCAAGGCGCAAGGAGCTCGGGCTCACAATGGACTATTTGGCAGAGAAGCTGGATGTAAACAAGTCCACGATCATGAGATATGAGAAGGGAACTATTGACAATACCAAGCGTCTGGTTGTCGAAGGGCTGGCCAATGCGCTGCATGTTACTCCTGAGTATCTCAGGGGCGAGACCGATGAGTACAATACTGAGATTACTGACAGGAGACTGCTTCAGGTAAGGGATCTTATGGAAAAGGTATTGGGCGCGATCCCGCTTGGCATAGCATCTTCCGATAATGAGTTTGCTGAGAATATGCTGCTGGTCATGCTGGCAGAATATCTTGAATTTGCAGACTCGTTCACCAAAGCGTGCCACAGATTCGATTTTGACGGGAACAAGGAGAACGAGGAATTTGCAAAGATGATAGGCGAGTCGCTGGAGGACTTCAGCACCATGCTCTTCCAGCGCGAGATCATGCACACAGTAAGCACTCTGTATGATGTAAGTGAGACCCTGCGCAGCTATGTGCAAGACCCGCAGGCAGCGCAGAACCACATGAGAGCGATATTAAAACTTTACAATTTATAATAGGCAGTACCGGACGGAGCCGCGATATACCTCTAAGCAATCTATATCCAGGCCCACAAAAGGTTCTGCCGGAAAAGGAGGATCTTTTGAATCACAAAATATCTTATCAGGAGGGAAGCGTAAGAAAGAGAGGAAGAAAATACTACTACAGATTCAGGATGGAAGAGCCTGACGGCACGATGAAGATGCACGAATTCGTCGGGACCGAGTCGAAGCGTGAGACAGAGAACATACTGAAGAAAGCGATCGATGAGTACAACGAGCTCGGTAAGCTCCTTGATCCCGGTGACATAACTGTTGAGGAACTGATGGACGAATGGTTCCGGACAGAGATAGAACCGAGCAGCCGTGCAACTACTACGCTTGACAGCTATCGTAATGTGATGGATCACGTAAGGGCTCACCGTATCGGTAAACTGAAGCTGAAAGAGGTGACTGTGGAGGTCCTGCAGGCGTATGTCGATGAAAAATACTTCGGCGAATACGATGAAAACGGCAAAGAAATCAAACATTCTTACTCTGAAAGCTCGATGAAGGAAGAATTCGTGGTCCTGAACGGGATCTTCAAATTCGCTGTCTATCCGAAGGAGTATCTGAAATCGAGCCCGATGCAGCATGTGAAGAAGCGCAAGAAACCAAAAGAGTCAGATCTTTTCGGCGATGATGCGGAGAAAGTGGAGACCATTACCCATGATGAATTTCTGAAGGTCGTCGAATTCCTCAGCACTCATAAGAACAGCTACGGAGACGGTTACGAGTATATGGTTCTGCCTGTGCAGATCTCATACTACACCGGGCTTCGCGCCGGCGAGATCGCAGGCCTTTGCTGGGACGATATCGATATCCCGGGGCGCAGGCTCATTGTAAGACGTTCAATGTTCAAGGATAGCGGAACAAAGTGCTGGGAACTCAAAGTGCCTAAAAACGGCAAGCAGAGAGTCGTTGACTTCGGCGAGACGCTTGCTGGCATCCTTACAGAAGCCAAGGAACAGCAGGAGCGTGACAGAAAGCTGTACGGTGAGCTTTATCAGAAGCATTACTGCCAGATCCAGAGCATCAAAGG
>CACZML010000184.1 GCA_902782235.1 Oscillospiraceae bacterium | reverse complement strand
TGGAATCATCCGATGCATTTATCGGGTACTTGAAAAGCAAAAAGGCCTTAATTTAAGGAAAATAAAGAGTAAGGAGAAAGATTATGAAAAAGCACGTAAAACTCGTCGCGTCCGCACTGGTGTTATCACTGGTTTTCGCACTTTGTTCATGTGACGCAGGAACAAAAGAGACGACTACAGAGACTACAGAGGAACCGACAACAACAACCACTGTAGAGACAACTACAGAGACAACAGAAGAACCGACGACAACAACTACATTGCCGCCTGCTGAGAACTACGATCTCGCTGAAATCATCAAGGTAATGGCCGATTGCGTTGGAAAAGATCCTGAGAGCTCTAAGAAGGCATTCGAGGAATTCTTTAACACCAAAATAGATGATATTGAGCCTTCAAAGGCTTATGATGAGCACTTAATGTACTATTATGAGGTGAGAATCGAAGTAGATGGTATTCCGTATTATTATCTTATTTTCGATATGAACAATGACGGTAAAACAATAAACGACGTTTCTTTCTCCTCTGATATCGAAGGAAGAGACGCGATCAAAAAAGCATTTGAAGACTATTGCGCAAAAGCTGAGTCTCTTTATGGCAAGCCTATTGAAGAGTATCTTAACGAAGCTGCAAATGTAGTAAACTACGGCATTTCAAAGAAGGTAGGTCTTTCGATCTCAGATTATTTCAGTGATTCAGATGATGGTTTCAGCTTTGGTGTATACAGCAGATAAAGCTATCGAACTAAGGTTAATAACGCCACAAAAGAAGGGTTCCGGATTTCCGGAACCCTTTATTTTTCAATCAGCTTCTCACATATCTGATCTCACGCTTATTCCAGCGCTTGAAGATCTTATCTTTCCCGTCCAAAGAATAGTTATGCTTCTCATAAAAGCTCTTTCCCAGTTCATTCTCTTCCAGGACCCAGATAACAAATTCCTCAAAGCCTCTTTCCCTGCCCTTCTGCTCGAAAAACTGAAGCATTTCAGAACCGATGCCTTCTCTCAGATAATCAGGATCAACATAGATAAAATGAAGCTCAAAGGCATTTAGCTTATCTTCATCTTCACACCTGCCTATGCCCATCATGCCCTTGATAAAGCCTGAATCAGGATCTTCATAAACATATAATTCAAACCGCTTCTCACCTATCCAGTACTCATAGACAGAAACACGGTTTTCGACAGTCAGATCCTTAAACAGATAATCATCCGGAACGATGCCTTTATAAGCAAATCTGCTGCTCATGACTTCTATCTCAGCGATCCTGGCCGAGTCTTTAACTAATGCCTCGCGTATCATTATCCCCATCACCTCACAAAAGATCTTCTGTCATCAGCAAAAGCGCCGAAAACCAAGCTTAAACATAAGTATTATAGCGCATTCAGGGCTTTTCGGGTTTTATGAACGGATCAGGATCATTTGATATAATGTATCCCGTAGTAATTATTTAAGGAGAGGGATACTTATGTTACTCGATCAATTAACAATTGAAGAGAAGAAAGCCTTTTGGAATATCGCAAACGTGCTGGCTTCTTCAGACGGAAGAGCGCTGGAGGAAGAATCCATCCTCGAGCAGTACAACGAGGAAATGGGCACCGGCTTTGAATATCCTGATGCTTCACAGATCGACATCAGCAAGGAACTTGAGACCATTAAGGCCAGCAGCATGAAGAACCGTAAGATCGTTTATTTCGAGCTTTTTGGCGTTGCTTATGCCGATACTGAGTTTAACGACAGAGAGAAGAACATTCTTGACGAGGTCTGTGCGGTTCTTGAGATTACTGACGATGTAAGAGAGACTCTCGAGAGCAGTGTTAAGACTATCTTCGACACATATAGAAAACTCGGCGACGTATTTAATTCCTGAGCTTTGGAAGTGACACCTATGAATGATGCATTAAATGAGAAGTGCGAACTTCTCCTGAAGAACTGTTCTGAAATACACAGAAGAAATTTCCTTAACGACAAACTTCTGTCTCTTATGGCAAGCCTTATCTTCACATCAGCTGATAAGGAAGTCGATCCCGAGAGACTTAAGGAATGTAAGAAGATCCTGGAGAAAAACACCGGTCTCCTTTCGAATCTCAGGGCAAATCCCAAGCTCGTTATCCTGAGCAAAATGGCTGTCTCTGATGATCCCGAAAATTACATCAACAGCGTCTCAGAAGTTTATAAGAAGATCCACAAAGGCATTCAGCTCGAGAACTCTTATATGGCTCTTGCAGCCACCCTTATCTGCGATCTCGGAAGACAGGACGAGGCTGAGGATCTGATCGCTAAGGC
>CACZML010000183.1 GCA_902782235.1 Oscillospiraceae bacterium | reverse complement strand
ACGAGGGATTTGATCTGATCGGTTTTCGCGTTTATGACGCCGAACATCTCCTTCGTTCTTTCCTCTTTTGTGATGGCCATTCCGATCTCAGATGTGGACTTGATGGAAGCTACGGGAGTCTTGATGTCGTGCGATAATTTAGCGACCATTTCCTTCTTATCGTCGCTTGCTTTTTTCTCTGCAATACGTGCTTTCTTGAGTTCTGATCTCATGAGGTCGAAGCTCTCAGTGAACGCACCGAAGACATGGCCTTTATCCATCTCAAGAGGCATGTCGAGATTGCCCTCCGCAACTCTTGCTGCAAAAGAATTAAGTTTCTTAAATGGCGAGATGATGTTTCTTCTGATGTAGATATACCAGATGACAAGGATCACTATCTGGAGCACGCCAACGATGACAAACAGCATGATCATCTTGCTCTTAACGTCAGTTAACTGTTCATCCATACTGTAGTCGAAGATGACCTTGCCAACCTGCTCACCGTCTACAGTAAGATCTAATATCAGGCCTCTTGTCTTTATCGCTTCGTTTATTGATTCGGAAAGGCCGTCCTTTGTCTTATAGATGAGCTCTCCGCCGTTGCCGATAATGACATAATCGAGCTGTGTGTTGTATTTGGATGTATCGCCGTAATTCTCTGTAATTGAATATATGCACTCGTTTACCTTAACAGGATCTGTCTTCACATCCTGCATCTTCGTTACAGTAAAATAGCACGCCAAAGCTTCGGCTGTGAATGTAAGGATAAGTAACAGGATAAACGGTGCTTTTCTCATCTTATTCAGGTGCTACGAACTTGTAGCCTTCCTTCCATACAGTAACGATATACTTGGGGTCCTGCGCATCCTTCTCGATCGCTTCCCTGATCTTTCTGATATGAACATTAAGTGTTCCGTCAGTGGTAAATCTGTCGTTCCATACATTGTCGAAAATCTCGACTTTGGTGACAAGCCTGTTCTTATTTGCGATGAGATATTCGAGAAGTTTCCACTCGATAGATGTGATCTTCTTTTCGACGCCGTTTACGTAAACAGTCTTATTAACTGAATCAGTCTTAAGATAGCCGTCATCGAAGTCACTGCTCTTAGGATCTTCTGTCTCGGAAACTGATGCAAAACGCTTCAGGACGACCTTGACCTTGGCGAGCAAAACGCCCAGAGAATAAGGCTTCTCGATATAATCGTCACCTCCGATATTAAGCGCGATTATCTTATCGTCATCGGTATTTCTCGCAGAGATAAAAAGGATCGGAATGTTGAGCGTCTGACGGATCTTCTTACAGAGCTCAAAGCCACTTCCGTCAGAAAGGTTGATGTCCAGGAGCACAAGAGATGTCTCGTTTGTGTTTAAGAATGCATTCGCTTCAGCACTCGAATAGACTGCGTGAGTCTTCACGTCAAACATGTTGAAGTACTCACAGGTGTTATTTGCGAGTTCTTGCTCATCGTCAATAATCAGGCAGTCGTAACGCATCGTATTCTCCTTATCACATCGAAATCATAAAAGCTTTCTTGTACTCATCACCCAGATGATAACGCTTGATCTCAGGCGACTGGACGAGCTTTAACCTGAAGCCGTGCATATCGCAGATCTTAACGGACAGAGGAAGTCCCAGTCCCGTTCCTGAGTCTGATGCTCTTGATTCATCGCCTGTTACGAACGGCTCGAAAATCTGCTCGCTAAGAGGCGACGGGATCTCATCACCCGTATCCGCAACAAAGAGCCTGAGATCTTCAGCGGTTGCATAGTTATCGCATTTGAACTGAACGCTGACCTTTGTTCCTTCAGGATTATGGCGGATGGCATTCATTATCAGATTGGTAATAACGCGTGACATCTGGATATTGTCAGCACTGACATACAAAGGTTTCTCGGGAACGTCGATATCGATATCATCACCGGCTGATTCAATGTCCGTATAAAGCATGGCGCAGCATGAACGGACTAGCTCACAGATATCGGTCTTATCCTTCTTAATAACAAATCCTTCACTGTCGAGCTTTACATAATCAAGCAAGAGCGCAACGACCTCGTTGGTCCTGTTGGTCTTTGCCATTATCGCTTCCAAGTATTCCTGCTTCTTATCTTCCGGTACGATGCCGTCATTTAAGGCTTTTGCGTAGCCGTAAACGGTTGTCATGGGGGTCTTTAAGTCATGAACGATATTGGAGATCATGAGATAACGGCGCTCTTCTTCTTTCCTGTGATCAGCTTCTTTCTCATGCTCGACCTTACGGATCTCACGGGCGGCGGAGATGGAGAAGATGATGCCGCCGATTATATATGGTGCAAGAAGAAT
>CACZML010000182.1 GCA_902782235.1 Oscillospiraceae bacterium | reverse complement strand
ATGGAAGTTCTCATTTCCAAGAGGCTTTGCCGTGAGCTTAAAGATAACGCAGCCGTCGGGGCAGACAACGGTCTTGGTGTACTTCGAATCGCCGCCGACGTTTTCCAGGTCGCCGCCGCTTCTTACTGCTTCCATCAGAGGATAGAGCATCATCATGGTCTTTGAGCAGATGCCGCAGCCGTCCTGATTTACCGGGCACCCGTATGTGCATGTGTACTTATCGCCGATTTCTTCACCGTTCCTGCAGTAATTCTCAGTCTTATCGCCGTGCAGAAAACCGGTTACTTCAACGGTGAATTCGTATTCTTCGTCATACCACTTCTTCATGATCTTGCCTCCTTCTATTGCTCACCCATGTGCTTGTAATAGACCTCGAGCTTTGGCTTTGCTGCCACATAGTACTTCTCGAGTCGCTTGTCGAAATGCTTTCCGAAGCTCTCCATCATGATCCTATCAGCGTCATCCGCTTGTCGAAATGCTTTCCGAAGCTCTCCATCATGATCCTATCAGCGTCATCAAATGAGAACTTGTCCTTATAAACACGCTTGCTTACGAGTGCGTCGTAGACATCGGCGATAGCCATGATGCGCGCTTCTATAGGTATCTCTTCACCCTTAAGTCCTTCAGGATAACCTGAGCCGTCCCAGCGCTCGTGATGGTAGTGCGCGACGTTGACCGCAACCTTGTGGAAAGCCTCATTCTCCGTACCTTCCAGGATCGAATCAACGATGCGGGCACCCTCAGATGCGTGCTTCTTCATCTCATTGAATTCCTCCGGCGTGAACTTTCCGGGCTTTCTCAAGACTGCATCGTCGACGGCGATCTTGCCGAGATCGTGCATCGGCGCAGCCTGGATGACATTCCTGCAGAACTCGTCTGTCAGACCATCTCTGCCGAAAAGGACAAGAATGTTTTTCTTATCTGAAGATGCTTCACTTCTGATCTCGTCTATCAGGATCCTTATGACATCGCTCGTACGTCTGATATGTCCGCCTGTGGAGTTGTCGCGGCTTTCAACCATGGTCGCCATACCAAGGATGAGCCTCTCGTGCATCTGGACGATGCTCTCGGTCTTTTTCGCGACCTCATTGGAGAGGTTCTCATTATAGTTCGCAAGGAGCTTAACGTACTTTCGAGAATCGGTATCGTCGGTAATGAAGAACTGGTAACCTCTTCTGTGCTTGCCGTCGTAGAGATAACGGATCGTAATGAGATAGATCTTCTCATCAGTCTCATAGTAGAAATGATCCTTTGTCTCATCTCTCTTGAACTCTTCGAGCCACTTATAGATTGTATTCTTAATGACCTCGTGCTTGCCCGGATAAGTATCGACATTGATGTCATTGAAGACCGGGAAAACCTTTCTCGCAGACTCATTGGAACCCAGATATTTGTCGTCAAAATCGAAGGAGATGAATCCCGTGTCGCCCTTCTTTACGAGCGAATCGACGCCAAGATCGGTGATGTCATAAAGGCACAGTCTGTGAACGATTATGAGGTATATGACCTGCGCGAAAACATAAGACAGCGGCATCGCATCAAGGCCTCTGGGCAGGAGCTTTCCTGCAAAATAGCTGATAAAAGATACCGTCATCGGGAATGCCAGAAGCAGGATCGTCTTGTTGGAGACATCCTTCTTCTTAATGAGGCTGTATATCATCGCAACGGCGCTGATCACGACGAAGACCGTGATAACGACATAAGTTAATGTATGCGCAAAGCCATATGTCTTAACGAGCTTGCCCATGCCCCTGTCGATCTCAAATCTGACCGACTTATAGAAATACGGCGCATTGCCGACTGTCAGTGCGAATGAATAGATTCCCATGCAGACCAGAGTCATGAGAGCGCTCTGCCATCTCCTGATGTTGATGTGGCAAAGGCTTAAGATACTCTGCGTAATGAACAGGGTCAGGAAACATCCGCCGATGTAAGTTATCTTTACGGCCGTCAGGGCAGCATCGAGATCTCTTGAGTGCGCGAGCATCGCATAGCCGAGATTGGCTATGGGAATGAACGCGAAAATGAGCGAGATGTGCACATCAAAATGCTTGTGCCAGATCGCCAGATATATGAGCGTCAGTAAGACCGACAAGCCGAATAATATCTCGTAATAAGCAGTCACTTTAACCTGTTCCCTCTTCTTCTCTATATTTCAGATTCTAACACCATTGACGCCACGCTGCTCGAACGTTTTTCGCAGATTTATACAGTTTCGGAACTGCTGATAGAAACAACCTCTCTTGCTGCTTTTTCTTTGTCGAAAAATTCCTGTAACGTTTTGCGGAACACGATTGTGAATACGGCTCCGGTAACAAGCGCCAGCAGATGGACTATCATCGACGGAATACCCGTAACGCCTGCAACATTGGGTGACACAGATATGATTATCGTCGGGATTGCGATTCCCAATAAAACATAGAACGACACCTGCTTAAAAAGCTTTCCGTATCCGAATCGATTTCCCAAAAGGAAGAGTGCATAGAGTCCGACCGGCATAAATGCAAATGCTATTCCTGATGCGCCGGAGGAAGCGATCTCGCCACCCAGCTTCGTGCTGATCACACCCAATACCAGATTGACTATCATGTTAGTTGCCCAGGCCATGGTAAACAGGATAAGCATCTTCTTCGTGCCGATGATCTTTTCGACCAGAATGCCGAAAGGAAGTATGAGCAGAAGATTATATCCAAGATGTCCAATCGTAAGCTCCATTGATGAATACGGAAGGCCTTCAGGCATCAGGTCCTGCGGAATGCCCTGCAGGAATATATAGGTAATTACCTGCCACGGATATTTAACCGGATACGTGAAACATAATGACATA
>CACZML010000181.1 GCA_902782235.1 Oscillospiraceae bacterium | reverse complement strand
AATTTGCCTGTCTATATAAATCGTTGATATTCAAATAACCAAATACAAGTAGCAGATAAACCTGCTTACTCCCTACCCCACTAATACTCTTCGTTATACTATTTGGGGAAAGCTCACAGAGCTTTCCCCGGCAGTTGACGCATTCTAAACAATCTTGATTTAATCTTATCGTTATAGACAACAGATAACATCCCTTAGTGGAACTTACTCGCCGCCTAAGTCCTCGTCATCTAAATCAATAAATTCTTCATCTTCATCGCCTTCAACGCTGACATCGAATTCGCACTCTATAAAAGCCAAGAGGTCCAATACTCTTTGTTTTCTTTCATCTTTACTGTAATAACCCTCTGCGAGATCTTTAAGTGCCGGATTTGACATGGCAATCCTGTTAATCTCTTTATAGCCCGCTTTCTTTCCAAGCTTAGCGATAATGTCCCTCTCAAAGCACAAATTTGAAGTCATTTCATCCAGGTATCTTTCAGCTACCTCGAGGAATGCTTCGTAAAGCTGCTCTTTGGTGTAATTGCCGGGGTTGTTGATAAGTTCTATCAAGTTGTCTCTAAAATAACCTTCGTTCAACATAATTATTCCTCCTTACCACTGTTCAAATTCTTCGTTAAACTTGTCGCAGATGAGTTCGCAGAGCTTGCTCAGGTACTGAAGCCTCACCTGATATTTTACGTCAGGTGTCGGATGCATGGTAGCCTGTGCAGGATCATATGTCTCTTCCTCGAATTCACGAAGGGCCTGGATCAGCCCATCCCTGATAGGAAGAAGCTCTGCATATTTCTTGTCTTTGATAAGCTCTATGTACATATCCGGGCTCATCATCATATGGCATTTCCTCCTTCTTCGTTGGGTTAACCATATTGTAACTGATGACATGTGCCAATAATCGTACTATTCCGCTTTTGGGGGATTTTTCTTGATATTTAATTGAAAAATTAAAGTTAGTTCTTCCATATAAAGTCCCCTCTTTGTTTATATGAAGATCAAAACGGATGGTGCGTCACTACTATAATAAATCTGCCTGTCTTCCTGTTTGCAAAGCGAGCGTGATCCCATTCATTTGCTATCGTTGAATCAAGGACATAATAATCGTTGATATCGTCATCGCCTATCAGAGGCTTTAACGTCTTCCTGATGTCTGTGAAATATCTGTAGATATCATCCGAATAATTCATTATCCTTGCATATTCTTCTATGGAAAGTCCGCGGTACGGGTCATCAATAAAGCCCCAGCTGTAAGCCTGGCGCTCGTATTTCTCAATGTCTTTGGGATCTACCGTAAAAGACACGGCATTGATGCGGCCGTCGAGTCTTTTTAAGTAAACGGACTTAAGAGCATAATCGGGCACATCAGCCGGATCGATATTTCCGTCCCCGGATCTCGAAAAGGACTTGTAGCTGTCATAGAGGACTGGCCCGAAACTTACCTTGCACATCCCGTATAACGTCAGCGCAGTCGACGGGATAAGAAGGACCGTCAGGATAATTCCTGTGATCTTAAGAGCCGCGCGCTCCCTGCCCTTGATCAATATCTTCCTTAAGATAAATCCGAGTACGATATAGATCAAAGCCAGTATCAGGCATCCGATCAAGGTCCTGAAAAGCATCAGAAAAAAACATAGAACTGCACCCAGGAAGAATATAAATCCCAGAACACATCCAAGCACTGCAGGTATAACCGCACCGCCGCTTCTCTTTCTTATCTTGCCGTCTTTAACTTCAGACATATATCCACCACCGATCACCCGAAATGCGTACAAGATAAGTATATTGAACCATATAGAGCCTTATCACGCATTTTTATGGCAATTTCCGTTTGGAACACTTAATATGCCTCCCCGCCTGGCGGATAACTGCCGCCAGTACCGCGAACACGAAGAAATAAAAGAACGGCACAAGCACGAGGAGACGATCGGGCAACCCGACGGTATTGGTCCAGAATCTCATCCTGTCCCCGCTGATACAGTAGACGATATGTCTGCTGAACAAAAACACCGTTATCAGATAACAATTCTTCCTGCAAAACCTCGTTACGGGATTGCCTGTCCTGATATAAGACACTGCCAAAAGGATCAGCATGCCAAGTGACAATCCGAAGATCAGCCACGGTATGCATTCGGCCTTGTAGATCTTCTCGAGCATTGCCGTCTTCCTGCCGAAGTCCTCGTCAGGCATGCAGGAGTATCCGTCACTGATACGAAGGCCTGCCATCTTCAGCAGGAGCTTCTGGATGCCGTCAAAAGCGTAAAACGATACTGCTCCGACCGTCAGCCATGAAGCAAGGTATATCAGCGCACCCTTCTTTGTCTTAGGCAGGAGCTTATCCTTATACTTCATCACCAGCATTCCCAAGGGAAAGAGCGGGATGCCGGGACC
>CACZML010000180.1 GCA_902782235.1 Oscillospiraceae bacterium | reverse complement strand
TTTCGTTGAAGGTATACAAGGAAGCGGTAAGAGCACTCTTGTAAAGTTATTGTCGGAGAAATGTCCGGACCATAAAGTTCTTGAAGAAGGTGACTATTCTCCGGTAGAACTTGCTTGGTGCGCATATATGGGCATGGAAGACTATCGGGCCGCTTTGGAAAAGCATAATTCCCTGAGGCCGGAGATAGAAGCGAAAACCCATTTTGAAGATGATCATGCGGTTGTCTGTTATACAAAGATCCGGACTGATGACCGGAACTTTTACCAGGCAATGGAAAAATACGAGATATATAACAACCGGGTATCCTTTGAGCGGTTCAAAGACATTGTCTTAAAGCGCTACGGCAGATGGGACGGGGCACCTCTGATTACAGAATGCGCTCTATTCCAAAATATCGTGGAGGACATGATACTGTTCCGGGATATGCCGGATGAAGACATCATAGATTTCTATAGAGATATTAAGAAAGCTATAGGCGATAAGCAGATCCAAATAGCTTATCTTAAGGCAGAAACGGATGATATCAGAAGGAATCTTGAGACAGCTCGGCAGACCCGGGTCGATGATAAAGGCAATGAGGTCTGGTTTTCGATGCTCTGTGACTATTTTAACATAGTCCGGCACTGGACTCACAGGCAGGACCTTGAGCTTAGGATATGTGAAGAACTGTTTTGGGACCGATGCACGGTATTGCCCTCGAAATTATATGGGGAGAGGGATATTAGAAAGTTGTTTGGATAGTCCGGTTTATAAACAGGATAGAAAACTACATCTAATACAAGGTGAAAAATGGAAGATGGATTATTGGCTTGAACTATATGTAAAACCAACAGATATACCTTTATTAGGATTATCTGAAGAATATGTCTATTGGGCTGGGGATAAGCATTCTCGCGATCCGGCTATTTATGTTTCTGCGAATGGAATTCGATTTGAAGCTATTACAGATGCAGCCCATTTTCGTGCTGTTACTAATATGGAATTGCCTAAAGGGCAGGTTGGGCTTTTTCTTCCGTGGGAAATACTTAGTGCGTTTGCTTGGCAAGCATATAACGGTGCTGATGCCGACGATTTATTATCTGATTTTATTCTGAACATAGATAAAAGCGCTAAATATATAATACTGCTATGTCGGTATGATGAAACAGTAACTGACGTTATTCGTGCTGGAGACGCTAGTGACGTTATATGTGCATTGAAAACAGCACTTGATTATAATAATCCCAAAGATATCATGCTGATACACGATTAGACAATATAATTCAGAATAAGATATACCAATATTCTTTATTACAACTACCAAATAAAGAGTATTTTTATCAAATTGAACCGATCAAAAGCAGCGGTACGACCAATAACAGCAGGATAATACCGATTACCAGGGTTAGTATAATGAGTAACAGATTCTTTTTGAGCTTCATCTTAAGCTTTCGCTGAAGTGTCTGAAGACGGTTTGATGTGTATATCAGACTTGAGGCCAGGGCGGCGTAGACAGCGACGAGTGATAATGAAGCTATCAGATTGATTATGATACTATCCGGATTACCGAAGACTCTAAGGCAAAGATAAGTAATAATGCCTATGATTCCCGCAATAGCATACAGTCTTGTCTTGACTGCGAGTTTTTCTTTGTCCTTGTCAGCATATTCGGCAATATCTTTGATAGATGAACTGCCAGCCGGAAGGGCATTGCTTCTTTCGCCGTTCAGAATCTCTCTGACATCCAGATCATAGTAATCGGCGATCTCGACGAGAATGCTGATGTCGGGCATATTGCTTCCGGTCTCCCACCTGGAGACTGTCCGGGCTGACACGTTAAAGACGTCTGCCAGTTGTTCCTGAGTCAGATTTTTCTCTTTGCGAAGTTCCCGGAGAAAATTTCCGATCTTGATAGTGTCCATATTATTCCCTCAAATCTGTTTTCGGAGGTATTTTATCACAATTCCCCAAATGTGCCTAAAACAATGGGTTTCTCCGGACCGGACAAGCTTGTCCGGCTGCAGATAACCCTCTTCCGTCGCATTGTGTCGTGTAATCATACGGGACGTTTTGCTAGTCTTCGGTCATCAAACAACAAGGAGATGACACAAATGAACACAAAACAAACAATGAAGAAGATATTATCAATCATTATTGCACTCTTTATAGGAAATTTTCTTTTTATAATCATCAGTTTATCGTTCAAGACACAGCTAATGGCCCTGATTCCCAATCCGAATATCCATTCGTTTGTTGCACAGGTTATAACGGCTTTGCTGGCTACTGTCAGTGTATTAATGTTCCATAAGACAAATATCTATAAGTTCAACGGCAAAGTATTGAAAGAAGGTTTCTTTACGGGATTGCCGCTGATAATAACATATACGGTGCTCCTGCTCGGCTCTCTTACGGACCTTCCGGGCAAACAGCTCATCCCGGCAATCGAGATCGTTTGCGTAGTTCTTGAATGGTTCCTGATCGGAATAGCAGAAGAGAGCGTTTTCAGAGGTGTAGTATACGAACTTTGTTCAGACATCTTCGGTTCTTCATCCCGAAAGGGCGTATATCTGACGATCCTTGTTTCTTCCGTAATTTTCGGTCTTTGCCATCTTACAAACCTCATGGCTCCCGGAATCTCCGTCAAGGCAGTAGTAGTCCAGGTAGTTTCCGCAATGGCTCTTGGTCTGCTCCTGGCAGCGATCAAGTACAGATCCGGCGGAAGCATCTGGCCTATGGTTTTCATCCATGCGCTCATTGACGGTTCAAGCTTCATAAGCGGCGGCATGCTCTGGGGAGGAACACAGGTCAGCTCGATCAATGACCTCAAACTCAGCAGTCTCCTTATGATTCCCATCTTTATTGGAATCGCAGTATTTATCATGAGAAAGGAAAAGACACCGGAATTGAAATAATACAATCTGAGAGGTGTCAGAGTAAGAATGTTATAATGAACTCATTCAGGGATATCCTTGGATGAGTTTATTATATCAAAGTGAATTATCATGGATTCATCAAAATCAAGAAAGAGT
>CACZML010000179.1 GCA_902782235.1 Oscillospiraceae bacterium | reverse complement strand
GACCTCATCATTCCGAGAGGCTCTAATTCTTTCGTTCAGTACATCATGCAGAATACCAACATCGCTGTTCTTGGACACGCTGACGGTGTCTGCCACACATATATCGATGCTGACGCTGATCCTTCGACGGCTCTGAAGGTTGCGATCGACGCCAAGACTCAATATGTATCTGTATGCAACGCTACGGAGACATTCCTTGTAAATGAGGAGCTGAAGGAGTCATTCCTTCCCAAGTTCATTAAGACTCTTCAGGAAGCAGGAGTTGAAGTGTTCGGTGATGATTATGTTGCTGACAAGTTTGGTGTCGAAAAGGCCGAAGAGTGGCACCATGAGTATCTTGCAATGAAGTGTTCTGTAAAGATCGTTAAGGACGTAGACGAAGCGATCGCTCACATCAATCACTACGGTTCAGGCCATACGGACGCGATCATTACTGAGAATAAGGCAGCTGCCGAGCGCTTCATGACCATGGTCGATTCCGGAAGCGTACTGGTTAACTGCTCCACGAGATTTGCTGACGGTTTCCGTTACGGATTCGGTGCAGAGGTAGGCATTGCGACTTCGAAAATTCACGCCAGAGGCCCTGTAGGCCTTGAAGGACTTGTATCATACAAGTACCGTCTGGTAGGCAATGGAGACATCGTAGGACCTTACTGTGACGGCTCTAAGAAGTTCAAGCACATTCATCATGAGATTTAATTAAGGAAAGAGGCAATATATATGGTAGTTTCAATCGCATCAGATCACGCAGGTTATGAATTAAGACAGAAGGTAAGAAAGTACCTTGAGGAGAAGGGCTTTGAAGTCCTTGATGGTGGCGCTCCGAACGGAACAGATTCTTATTCATACGTTGACGCAGGCATTAAGGTTGCTGAAGACGTTACAAGCGGTAAGGCTGAAAGAGGCATCGCTATCTGCGGTACAGGTATCGGAATCTCTCTTGTCTGCAACAAGTACAAGGGAATCAGATGCGCTCTCTGCACCAACGAGTTCATGGCTAAGATGTCCAGACAGCATAACGATGCGCAGATCCTGGCATTCGGTGAGCGCGTTGTAGGCTTGGGTGTTGCACTTGGTATGATCGATGCTTTCTTCGAGGAAGAGTTTGCAGGCGGACGTCATGCAACACGTGTAAATGGCATAAAAGAGATCGAGGAGAAGCATTTTAAGTGAGTTTTTAATACTGTTTTTTGACCTTAAAACAGCGCTTTTCATTCAATTATCTTTGATTAATCTAAAAGGCTCCGGTTATCCCGGAGCCTTATTTTTGCCTGCAAATGCCTAAAACAATGGGTTTCTTGCAATTAGGGGAATAGGGGTAAATATCAAACCATAGCCAAAAGGTATCATTATGCTCAAACTATTCGTATTTTATTTGTTTCGGGGTTAACGATACAATTGCACTTGAAATCAAATAACGATATCCAAAAAGCATTGAGACATAATATCAATACCTTTTGGAAATGGTTTGAAGGAGGAGAGTATATGGACACTAATTTAATCAGCAGCTTGATTGATGAGAAAGTCTTTGGCGTCTGGTTCCTGATCGGCGCGGCATTGGTTTTCTGGATGCAGGCTGGATTCGCGATGGTAGAGTGCGGCTTCGCGAGAGCAAAGAATGCCGGCAACATCATCATGAAGAACCTGATGGATTTCTGTATTGGTACAGTAGTATTTGTTGCAATCGGTTTCGGTTTGTTCCTCGGTGAAGATGCACTTTTCGGACTCGTCGGAATCCCGAACCTCGATATATTCACAAATTACGCTACATTCGATTGGTCTAATTTCGTATTCAACCTTGTATTCTGTGCCACAACAGCAACAATCGTATCAGGTGCTATGGCAGAGAGAACAAGATTCTTATCTTACTGCGTATATTCCGCAGTTATCTCAGCAGTCATCTATCCTATCGAAGCTCACTGGACATGGGGCGGCGGGTGGCTGTCTCAGATGGGATTCCACGATTTCGCAGGTTCTAACTGCATCCACATGGTAGGTGGTATCTCAGCTTTGATCGGTGCAGCTATTCTTGGACCCCGTATCGGTAAGTTCGTTAAGGATAAGGCAGGTAAGGTTACAAAGGTTAACGCTTTCCCCGGCCACAACATTCCTATGGGTGCTTTAGGTGTATTCATCCTCTGGCTCGGTTGGTACGGATTCAACGGCGCTGCCTGCACAGATATGAGCCAGCTCGGATCTGTATTCGTAACAACAACAATCGCTCCCGCAATCGCTACAGTAGTCTGCATGATCTTCACATGGATCAAGTATGGTAAGCCCGACGTTTCTATGACAGCTCCCTGTGACGTAACAGACGCTCTCGGCGCAACGATCATCGGTGCAGTTTCCGGCGTACTCGTAGTATTCGGTGTATGGTTCCTTGATAACGTAATAAGAGTTGACGACCCTGTCGGTGCAGTTGCAGTTCATATGTTCAACGGTATCTGGGGTACGATCGCAGTAGGACTTTTCGCTACAAACACAGCTCCTGCATACTCTATCGCTGATGCAGCAGGCAATGAGATGGTTGGTTTGTTCTATGGCGGCGGATTCAAGCTCCTTGGAATCCAGCTGATTGGTATGTTCGCAACAGCAGCTTGGACAGCAGTTACGATCACAATCACATTCTTCATCATCAAGGCTATCTTCGGTCTTAGAGCTTCTGAGGAAGAAGAGCTCACAGGTCTTGACGTTACAGAGCACGGTCTTGCAAGTGCTTACTCCGGCTTCTCCCTCATGGACGTTTCAGGCGCAATGATGGAAGAGAACGAGAACACAGACCTCGGTACACCTGATTACGCTGAGGCTTCTGAGGCACAGAAGAATGCAGCTGTTAAGGTTGCAGTTGCTCCTGAGATCGACACAGGCATGCATAAGGTTGTTATTATCGCTAAGCTCTCACGCTACGATAAGCTCAGAAAGGCTATGAACGATCTCGGTGTAACCGGTATGACAGTAACACAGGTTATGGGCTGCGGCATCCAGAAGGGTGCAGGCGAGAAGTACAGAGGTGTCGAGGTAGACGCTACGCTCTTGCCTAAGATCAAAGTTGAAGTCGTTGTCTCCAAGATACCTGTCGAAAAGGTTATCGAGAAGGCTAAGGAAGTTCTTTATACAGGACATATCGGTGACGGTAAGATCTTCGTATACAACGTAGGCAAGGTCGTTAAGATCCGTACCGGTGAAGAAAACTACGCTGCATTGCAGGACGTAAGATCCTTCTACGGTATTCCTCAGACCTCAGAAATGAAGCCATAGAATCGCACAATTCAGTGGATCTGGCCCACAGCAATTTCCTGATACAGATAATCGAACTCCTCGAGCACACGGACTTCCTTACTTCACAGTCCCAGAGGATCAAGGAATTCTACCTTTACATGACCCAGGCATACCCGTTCCTGGCGTTCACGTTCAAAGGCCGCATCAAGTCCCTGATCCGCGCAGAAGAGAAGTTCAACGGTTATATCCTGGAATACATCTACAATTACTATAAAGAGCACGGTACATATCCTTCCGAGGCCCAGATAAAGAATAATCTCAACTGTTTCAGAGATCTTATCGCATACAGGATCGTTATCTCGCTTCCTATGTGCCATGTCTCGAAAGAGGAGGATCTGGAGACCCAGGAGATCAGGTATCTTTACGAGATCGCCAATGCTTTGCCGGGGTTCCTTGAGGAAAGAGGTTTTACGCCTGAGCTTTCAGGATATCCGGATGAATTCAATTCGCCTGTTTTAGGAGAGAATGTCCGTTCTTATTACAGGGATTATGTTTATACGCCGCGCCTTTCAGGCTACAGGTCGATGCATATAACTCTTTACGATAACCAGGCAAGGTGTTTTACCGAGATGCAGCTTAGGACAAAGGATATGGATGACTATGCGGAGATCGGTGAGGCTAATCATTTCGGATACGAAAAGAGCCAGGAGGAGAACCGAAGCAAGAGGGACATCATCCCCAAAGGCGAGTGCAGGATATTCGACGAGGCCTATGAGCGCCTGATATTGCTCCAGGAGCTCGATCTGTCGGAGATCAAGGTCAATATGTTCAAGGCATATAACAACCACCTGATAAACGACGGATGCGGTCTTTTCAGAGGCAGGCAGATCTTGCCTTTCGAGCACTTATCCAGATTCCAGAATGATGAAATCTGATTTTTACCTAAATTTTGACGGATAAGGGTTGTTTTTATTAATTATTATTATTGATGACATATAATGCGTTTAGGCGTAAAATGTCTTTATTCGAAAAAAGGGGCAGGCGACAGATCTTATGATTATGGCACTAATTATGGCCGGTTCTTGGCTTTCAGAGTTCTTTGCAGCATTTGCAGAGAAGTTTGCAGAGCGCTTCAGCTCGAATAAGGATATCGGCGCTGAGATCAGCGAAGCCATCATGCAGGTACAGATGTACTTCAATGTCGGAGACTATAAGCTCCTGATCACTGATGCGATCATCGTTACCTGGGTAGCCGTCATTGCCATCCTTATCGTCGTCGGAATCCTTACAGGCAAGCCTTCCAAGGACTTGAAGCTCACAAAGGGCCAGGCATTGCTCGTATCCCTTACGGAACTTGTTATCACAACAGCCATGAGCTTCGGCATGAACCGTAAGCAGGCTGAGGAAGTTACACCAATGATCATGACATTCGGTCTTGTTATCACTGCGTGCAACTCCATTTCCTATCTGCATCTTCCGCCGCCGGCAAAGAATATCGCTTTTGCGATCGGCTGCGCTCTTGCGGCAATCATCTACGTAATCGTCATGACATTCAAGTTTGTAGGCGCAAAGGGCTTCTGGATCACGCTTACGACACCTATCCCGATCATGATCCCTT
>CACZML010000178.1 GCA_902782235.1 Oscillospiraceae bacterium | reverse complement strand
GCTTTATTGATGAGCTTTTTGATTTCCTTCGGAATTCCCTCACCGGAATATGCGATCACATCGGCATAATCAGAAAGAAGCACGCCTTCCGCATCATAAATGAGCGGGCTGTCTGCAAAAAGCAGCTCAAGAGCCTTGAATGCATCAAGGACTTCCTGACTCTTAAAGTATATTTTGTTCCCGTTTGCTTTATCGAGATAAAAAACCTGCTTTGCAAGTTTTGCAGGAATCTTCTCAAGATCAAATGCGATCTCAAGCGCGTTGGCCGGAGATACGACCGCCTTCTCCTGAAGTTCCTCGATCCCCTCCTGAAGAGCGATTGTTTTCAGGTTCGCCGCTTCAAAAAATGCTCCCGTATAAATGACCGCCGTCTGCTTCGGAACGACATATTCTTTCTCTTCGGAAGCTGACGGATAGAGGACGAGATCATACTTCAGATCTTCCTCCGCAGTTCCTTCGGGCATCTCCTCCCTTGCGAAAAGGACTCCGTCTTTTGTAAAGAACTTCTCATTCTCAGAAGCCACCGTGATCGTCCTGAGCTTCTTCAGTTCCTGGCTTTCAAAGGTCTTTACCGTCGAAGGAATCTGAATCGACTCAATTGCGGAATTGCTCAGAGCATCCTTTTTTACAGAGACGACACTGTATTTATTCTCGCCGTCTGTAACTTCGTTCGGAATGACAACATCCGTCTCTTCCGGCTTCTCCATCGCGATGACTTCCACTTCAGAAGGTGATATCTTCTGATATTCAAAGACACCGTCTTTCACCTTGTCGGACAGCTCAGCCTCTTTTGAGGATGTATCTGACGAAGTATCCGAAGAAGTATCAGGAGCTTTCGACTCAGAACGATCCGCTGAAGATTCAGTGGATGCCGGAGCAGATTCCTGAGGTTTACTGTCTGAAGTGCCGTCAGTATCCTTTTCTGAGCTTTTCTCCGAATCTGTCCCGGATGCCGTGCTGCCGGCCTCCGCTTTGGATTCTGAAGAGGCGTCAGCAGAACCCGCATCAGTATTATCTGCAGAAGCCGATCCAACGGCTTCCTCTGCTGAAGATTCCTGGACTGCTGCGGCCATGACAGTAGCTTCCGGCAGAGCTGTTGTCGCCATCAGGACGGACAACATAACTGCTAGCAGTTTCTTTTTCATAGCTTATCTCCTCGTATGAACAATAGTTTACCAGGTAAAAAATGTTTCATGAAGTTCACAGACCTCATGAAACTATTACGGCCGATCATTCGGCCTTCTATCGGAAGTTCCGTGAGGAACTTTCGATAAATGATTGAATGAGCCAAAGAGCTTTGAATATTCCTCTCTTCTCATATGAAGATCCTGAATATGACGCTCAATACAGCAATCCATGTACATTTGCTGTCTGCCTCTGAACATGGATAGTAATAGAGTACCGTATTTCTTCCTATATTTCAAGGAAAGTAATTATGAATAAAAATATTATACACAGAAATGGTAAAAAAAAATCGGAAACCCCGAAGAGTTTCCGATCGTGCCCAGTTCCGGAATCGAACCAGAGACACGTGGATTTTCAGTCCACTGCTCTACCAACTGAGCTAACTGGGCGTACAAAGCATCTGCTTTGAGTAGCGGGGATAGGATTTGAACCTATGACCTTCGGGTTATGAGCCCGACGAGCTTCCAGACTGCTCCACCCCGCGATATTAAAATAAAAAAGTGGATGGGGAAGGATTCGAACCTTCGAAGGCATCGCCAACAGATTTACAGTCTGCCCCCTTTGGCCACTCGGGAACCCATCCATATTTGTTATAAAAGCCGATGAACGGACTCGAACCGTTAACCTGCTGATTACAAATCAGCTGCTCTGCCAATTGAGCCACATCGGCATATAGTGGGGCGTACAGGGCTCGAACCTGTGACCCCCTGCTTGTAAGGCAGATGCTCTCCCAGCTGAGCTAACACCCCAAGTTAAACGACTCTGAAGGGACTCGAACCCTCGACCTCCGCCGTGACAGGGCGGCGTACTAACCAACTGTACCACAGAGCCTTGGCATTGTGTGCCTTAACGCACCTTCAAAACCGCATATACCTCTCTTACAGTTCCAAAGAATTCCCGGCTCCGCCGGTCTTTTTCTTTGGTCAAGCCCTCGTCCGATTAGTAGCAGTCAGCTGCATACATTACTGCACTTCCACCTCTGCCCTATCTACCTCGTCGTCTCCAAGGGGACTTACTTCTTTGAAAGAATGGGAGATCTCATCTTGGAGGGGGCTTCACGCTTAGATGCCTTCAGCGTTTATCCCTTCCCTGCTTGGCTACCCGGTTGTGAGCCTGGCGGCTCAGCCGGTGCACCAGAGGCAGGTCCACCCCGGTCCTCTCGTACTAAGGGCAGCTCTCCTCAGATCTCCTGCGCCCACGCCGGATAGGGACCGAACTGTCTCACGACGTTCTGAACCCAGCTCGCGTACCACTTTAATGGGCGAACAGCCCAACCCTTGGGA
>CACZML010000177.1 GCA_902782235.1 Oscillospiraceae bacterium | reverse complement strand
ATGAATTCCCAGACACCATCAGCAACTGCAGAAGGAGCACAAGCTGAGATTCCGATCGAAGAACTTATTGAGATCTCCGGTCCACGGCTGTCGGGAGACGGATATCCGAGGAGAGTCTGTGTTGAAGCTTTATGCCTTTCGATCTGTAAAACAGAGCCAATACTAGAGTAATAACTATACTTGGCTCTTGCATCTTCATCATATTCTTTATCAGGATCATAGATGACATTGTTCTTAACATATTCACAAAGGTCTCTGAATTCCTTGTTATCAAAGTTTGCTTCTTTTCCTTTAATGCAGGTATCATCCATAAGCGAGAACAAAGTACAGAATACATTAATTTGGGAGGCGTTCATCGGGTCTGAACCATTACATACATCGTGTACGAATTTTGCATATTCATCAAAAGTAAAACCAATCTGGTCATCTCTGACATTGGATCTGTTTGTAGATATGCCCTCTAAGCTAAAACCCGTAGGCATATAGAAAATCTTATCGTTGGTCTTAACTGCATTAATAACATTAGAGAAATAGTCTGCTTCGTTTATTCCGTTTTTGCCATTGATGTAACTGTACAGATCGACAAGATAATCCTCCGACTGAAGAATATCGAAGTCGCCGGCATTCAAGATCACATCCGGACCATTACCCGAGAGAATATCAGCGGCCAGCTGGCCACCAAGTTGGGAAACACCGATGTAAAAATTTCTCGACCTTTCCTCATCGTCATCTGTATTCCCATAATCAACAAAATCACTGAACCTGAGCTTGCTGTCTATCTGTATGAGATATTTCTCGTTCGTATCGTTAAAGATCCTTATAGCTTCACAGATCTCATAAGACAGATAAGTGTCACCCGCAGCAGCTGCCGTGATGATTATCTTGCCGGCATTAGGATTCTTATCTGCCTTCTCGATAACCACGATCGTAGGCACATCTTCGCTGCTTGAATAAAAATCCAGATCAAGCGAATCACTATGATTAATGCTTCCTGTCAACACATATCTTCCGTCTTCAGCAGAAAGAAGCCTCAGCCTGCCAAATATATACCTGTTAACATTACAGGAGTTAAAAGAGAATGCCTCTTCAAATTCTTTTTTTTCTAAATTGATCCGTTTTACGCCACTCTGATCAGTAATATATGTTTTGCCGTCAACGGATGTTATACGGGTACTATATTCAAGCATATTAAGCCAGTCGTATTCCTCGTCCTTGTCTTTTACTTCTCCTGTCTCCAGATTCAAAGACAGAAATTTCACATTAGCAGACCAGCAGACAAAAAGAATTTCTTTTTCTGAAACAACTATATAGTCGCCGATTATAATATTGGAAAAAGCCTTGATAGTAGAAAGATCAACAAGTTTGGTCTTTCCGTCTTTACTGATCTCAAAAGAAGTCGACAATCCCTTCTCAAAGCGTGTAACTGAATAATCTCCGATCTTTCCAGGAGTTCCAATTCACCAAGTACTCCATTCTCCAGATCCAGTTCCGCAGTATAATACCATTTTTCTTTAACATCTCTTGGATACAACTGATTAAACAGTCTGAGCTTTATTCCATCTTTACTGAAAATGACATCTTCGATTTGTTTATTTTCCAGTTCTTTGCTTACATCTATGGATTTGATCAGCTCTCCGTTAAAGGTGTAGTAATCGAAAAAACAGAAATTTCCTCCACTCGCGTATGTGCCTTCTGTATACAGTAAAATACCATCCTTATAAACACCCAATATCTCAGAACCGTGCCAATCAATATTCTTGTCTTTTTTGTACTTGCTGTCGATCTCTGTTGTCGTAGTGGTAAACCAGGGCAAATCTGCGGATACTTTTTTGACTTTGCCCTTCTTTTTGCCATCGCATCCTGTAACGGATACGATCTGTGTGAAGATCAGAAGCAGCGAAACAAGCGCACTGATCATTCTTTTAATTCCATTTTTCCCCATAAAAATCACTCCTCCCTATTATTTGTGTTAATAATTCAAGTTCCCGTTTTTATCATCATAATAAAATCGCGGCCGCACTGAAATACGGTCGCTGCAAACTTAAGTAAAACTTAATTACATCTTAAGAATTAAGGCGTTTGCGCCTCTTCTTCAGGCTTTTCAACAGCCTCAGTGAGAATAACTATCGTCTCCACTTTATCTGTCCACGGGAACATGTCGACGGGCTTTGCGATCTGCGCCTCATAACCCTGCGCTGTAAAGCCCTTGAGATCTCTTGCAAGAGTCTCGGGGCAGCATGAGATATAAACGATCTTGGAAGGCTTAAGCTTTCCGCACGCTTTAATAAACTTCATCGTTGTTCCGGCTCTTGTGGGATCTAAGATAACGCAGTCTACTTTTCTATGCGTTTTGGCAAGCTTATCCATGTAAAGCGTTGCGTCACCTAATACGAATGTTGCATTCCTGATCTTGTTGTTTTTCGCGTTTTTCAGAGCATCGAGATATGCTGCTTCCTTGATCTCAATACCGGTGATATTGTTTACGAATCCTGCAAAAGAGAGCGTCGTGGAACCCGTCCCACAGTAAGCATCGATGCACGTCTCAGTGCCGTTAAAATCAGCAAGTCTGATCGCTTCAGAATAAAGGATCTGAGCCTGCTCGTGATTCGACTGCATGAACGAATCGGCAGATACCCTGAACTTCTTTCCGAGGATCTCATCCGTGATATAACCGGTGCCTTTTACCTTCTTGACTTCATCGCTGCCAAGGATCATGGAATCGTGGCGCTTATTGATGTTGATAAGAAGAGTCGTGATCTCCGGATGGAGCTTCAGCAACTCGTCGGTAAATATCTTCTTTTTCCTGAAATATTCGCTGCCGATGATGAGCACGACCATTATCTCTCCGGTCGCATCAGCCGTTCTTACGAGGATTCTTCTAAGGTCGCCTGTGCCCTTAACTTCATCGTAAATGCTGACCTTATAGCGCTCTGCGAGCATCGCGCAGTCCCTGATTATGGCTGTCGCAGTCTTATTCTCGATAAGGCATGAATCTGTCTCAACGATCCTGTGTGAACCGGACTCATAAGGACCGCAGATTATGCGGCCGTTCTTGAGTTTCTTGAAAGCGGAATGGACTTTGTTCCTGTAGTAAAGAGGATCCTCGCAGTGGTGTATCGGAAGCACTTCGCAGAAAGGAGAGATAAGCCTTTGGACTCTTTTTTCTTTTGCAATTGACTGCTCGAAATAAGACCTGCCCGCATAAGAGCATCCCCCGCACTTTTTTGCAACGGGGCAATTATTCCGGACGCTTAAAGCCTTGAGCATCCTGCTCTTATCAGTCTCCTTCTGAGGCTTCATCAGACCTGCCTTCCAGCGTTATCGACAACGTGTCTTAATAAGATCGCTGTCGTGATAGAACCTACTCCTCCCGGTACAGGTGTAATAGCATCTGCTATCTCTGATACCTTCTCATAATCGACATCTCCGCAGAGCCTGCCCTCTTCATCGACATTCATTCCGACGTCGATAACGATCTGGCCGGGCTTAACGAACTTATCGGTGATCATTTTCGCAACGCCGCAGCATGCGACGATAATATCCGCATTTCTGCACTCTGCTTCGATATCAACAGTCTTTGTATGGCAAACGGTAACCGTTGCATTGGCTGTTGTAAGAAGGAGCGCTGCGGGCTTTCCAATAACAAGGCTTCTGCCGACTACTGTAACCTTCTTGCCCTTCGTCTCGATCCGGTAGTGCTTGATCAATGCCATAACAGCTTCTGCAGTACAAGGTGCAGCGCAGTCAGGAACACCTGCCAGAACGTTCTCCATGTTTCTGATATCCATGAAATCCGAATCCTTGCCCGGATCAATGGTCCTTCTCATGTGCTCATCGGATAATCCCTTCGGCAAAGGTCTGAACACGAGGATACCGTGAACCTTGGGATCGTTATTGATGCCGTCGAAAGTCTTATCCAGCTCTTCCTGCGAGATG
>CACZML010000176.1 GCA_902782235.1 Oscillospiraceae bacterium | reverse complement strand
GCAGGCAACCTCGCTGAACTTCAGAACGGTAAGCTCAGATTAACGACTGACGGAGACCTGTTCAAGGCCACTCTTTCTTTCCCGAAGATCTGATAAGAACAAGCTATCACAAGAACAACAGGGCTGCCCGTAACAGGGCGGCTTTGCGATAGCATAATTATTTTGGGGATAAACAGGGGTGATCAATATGAAGAAATTTGTGTGCGTTGTAACAGCACTTGCCGTGTTGTTGGGGCTTACATCCTGCAGCATGAATAATGGCGTTTTGTCAAAAGTCAGGACTGTTCAGAAAGACAGCGAGTGGTGGAATGATTCTGTCACGATGGTAACACCGGATGAGATAAAAGTTGCCGTAAATGATAAGTTGTCTGATATGTCGAGCTACTACTATGCGCCTGATGAGGATTCGATAATATTGGGTTTTGTGGTCTATGCAAAAGACGCGGACAAGTTGATTTCGCAGAATCTTTTAAGGCATTATTCCTACGACGGTGAAATGTTAGGACAGATCTTACTTGAAGAATATTTCGGCAGTGATGCTCAGAGCTATTTCCCGGAAGTTATATATAAATCAGGCGAAAAGTATTTCGCTGTAATCTGTCAGTATCATGAAAAAGAATCTAAAACGGTAAGGCAGGGATATGAACTTGATTTTGAGAAAGGGACACTTAAAAACCCGTTCTCTCTTGATGTTCCCGATGACGGTACCATGTTCTCATCTGTAAACGAGATAGTAAGCGTGGGTGATAAACTCGTATATCTTGCACATTCAAGTGATCTTTACGGAGAAGGAACATACAGGATCTGTGTAAATGAAAATGGAGATCTTAGATCTTTTGTTCCGAAGTTCGATCCTAATGTGACGCTTGATTATATCCATAATCTCATGAATGTTGATGGCACTCCGGCTTTTATTGCAGAGGTTACAGCAAACGGTAGATCAAAGCAGCTATACTGCACAGTTGATATCAACACTCTCGAAATGAAAATCTCGGAAACCGATCCGTCTCTTGATATCGAATCTGCTGAATATGTACCCGGCAAAGGCCTTTTCAACTGCGATAACAAAAAGATATATAAATTGGATCCTGTAAATGGTAAAAGCAGCCTTGTAATGGACCTGAAGAACTCTTTTATAACAGGACAGTTTGATTCCGAAGAACGCATAGTTTTCGCATCGGATGACAAAGTGGTTTTCTTTGCAGAAAAGCAGTCTGCGGCAGGAGGTTATTCAACATCCTATGTTGTCAGTCTTACGAAAGCTGACGAGAATCCCAATGCAGGAAAGAAGATATTAACACTTGCAAATCTCGATTGGATGAGTGAACAGGAATGGACTGCGGTAAATGAATTCAACAGAAACTCAGGCAAATATTTCGTCGAGGCAAGCGAAAAGTATTATGAATCGGCAATGGAAGTCTGGCATAAAGAAAACTGGGCATATGACCGCTCGCTGATAATCTCTTATGAATCAAATGCCGTGGATCTTCTGATGGCTGATATCAGGGAGGGAACAGGACCGGATCTGGTTATTTATGGAAAAGATTCCGCTCAGTTAAATAATACTAAATATCTTATCGATCTTTCTGACAGGATCAATTCCGACAAGAACATTAACAGCGGCGGGTATATGGATTTCATCCTGCAGCCGAACGGCATCGACGGCAAGCATTACAGGCTGGCTTATTCCTTTACGGTAGACGGCTTTATGACAATGGATTCGTTTCTTGATGACGGTGCAGCCGGATTGACTTTTGAACAATACGACAAACTTATAAAAGAACACAATAACGGCAGAAGTGTTCTTACTGATAACGATCTGTCTTTGCTGGAATTACTGGTGAAAAGATCTGACTGCATCACATATAGTGATGACGGAAGATTCTCTATTGATAATGATAATTTCAGAAAGATTGCAGACTACATTAAGTCAGTTCCTGATGAAATGGAATACGACAATGTTCTTGGCGGACCCGGCAAGAACACAGAGATACTCCAGAACCTGTTTGGAGAGTGGTTTATGAGAGATTATGGCAGGAACTATAAGAATTATAAGATCATCGGAATTCCTTCTCCTGACGGACATGCAGAGACGATCAACGGCAGGGGAATCGGCATTACCAGCTGCTGTTCTTTGCAGGACGGTGCATGGGAATTTGTCTTGAAAATGATGTCCCCCGAGATCCAGATTTTGGATACGATCGGCAATCCGGTACTAAAGAGCACATGCAAAGCCGCATTGGAAAACTATATTATCGACAACAATAAGCGGATGAGCGGAAGAAACGACCCGACGGGTTTTGTTATGAGTAAAGATATGGTCGGCTGGTATATGGATCAGGTCTCTGATGCGATAACGGTGCCTGATACAGACTCTACGGTTATCGTAATAATGAACGAGGAGATGCCGGCATATTTTGAAGGGCAGAAATCTCTTGATGATGTCATCGGAATAATCGAAAACAGAGTGAACCTCATGCTTAAGGAACGCCGGTAACAGATGTAATATTCAGCGCCGTTTTGAAACCTCCTTTTAATACT
>CACZML010000175.1 GCA_902782235.1 Oscillospiraceae bacterium | reverse complement strand
GCAGCAAGAAAAAAGAAGGAAGTCACAGCGGTCAGAAGATAACTTCTAATACGCCATGGTATGAAGTGACTTCATATGATATTGATCAAGGCTTAGATCCAAATAAAGAAATCGAGAATTCCTACACGGAAATGAGCGGCCTTGATGATGATTACATCGTTCTTCATACGCAGGGCAACTATAAAAGGCCTGACAATTTCGATGAGACAAAAGACGATTACAGGGCTTATCAGCTTTTTACATTATCAATAATCGACAGAAAAACCAGGAACACTCTGAAGGCCGTTGATCTTACCAAGCTTTTTGAATCCAATGACTACGTTGAGAATGTCAAGAAGCAAATAACGCCTCGCTCATCGGCACTTATAAGATCGGCAATTATACTGTTGAATCATATGCAGACTGGAATACAGAGACACCTAAATTTTTCTTAAACGTTACTTCACCCGACGGTAATACAACAAAAATCGATTTCTCAGACACATCAGCCAAAATAGATTACGTTCAGAATATCGTACCTCTTTCAGATAAAGAGGCTTTGATCATGGCGTATGTAATAGGTGGCTCCGGAGTAGTTTACATGGAACTTGATCTGGAAAAACAGACTATCACAACTCCGGATAAGAACAAATATGATTGGCTGAATACAGTAGACGTGTACGGCATGAGCGGATTCTCTGACGGAAATATCTATGTAAAAAATTCAAACGGAATCGAACAGATTGATTTCAATAAAAAGACCCAGGAACAGCTGTTAAATTTCAGCTGGTGCAATTATGAGAAGAATTCTTTTGAGAATCTCCAGGTTGCTGATGTCAAAGACGGTACCTATCTTCTTTGTGGTGAGCATATCAGTGCACTTCCGTATGGTCAGCGCTATTTTATGGGTAACGGCAGCTTCAAGATCATTGAGCTGAAAGCAGCAGATAAAAATCCTCACGAAGGCAAGACGATAATAGAACTATATTCCTCTTACGGTTATCTCAGCAACGAACTCTCCAGAGCAGTATTGAAGTATAACCAGACGAGTACTGAATACTTTATCGAGGTCACGGACCGCTATACTTCAGAGATCACATACGACTACAGCAGCATTAACAACGCAGATGATTCAGCTAATGCCAGTCTCAATTATATGTCCAACCTCAGCAGCAAGCTCGCGATGGACATCATGAATGGTGACGGTCCTGATATGCTCTTAAATATCGATCACTATAATCAGCTTAAAAACGATAATTACCTTGCAGATCTGTCCTCACTTGTCTCAGGTATGAGCAAAGAGAAGTACTTCACCAATGTTCTCGATATCTCGAAGGTTGACGGCAAGCTCTATAACATTCCGCTTAGCTTTTCTGTTATAGGAATCCAGACTGATCCCAAATATGCTCCGACAACCGGAATCGGCTTTACTACTGACGAGTATGCCAAGTTCATAAAAGATGCTATGAACGGCAAGGATGTCATTATAAACGGTCAGGCTCAATATTTTGGTTCACTCTTCAGCAACATGACCAGTACATTCATCAAGAATGGCAAGGCTGACTTCTCGGGTCCTGAATTCGCAGCGCTCGCTGAATATGTCAAGGACAATGTTCCTGAGAGGATTCCTGATAATAACGAGGAAGAATCATCGGTCGACTTTGACGGAATAACACAGCCTGAAGTCGTGAATGCTGTTTATGGTTATATCGGCAGCTATTCAGATTATATCAATAACATAGAGTCTACTAATGGCTGTACCGATCTGCTCGGTCTGCCTTCAATTGACGGACGCGGTCCGACGATCGCCGCTTCTGATTCGATCTCAATTTCCGCCCAGAGCAAGTACAAGGATGCCTGCATGGAGTTCATTAAAATACTCATTTCTGACGATTCACAGAAAGAACTTGCAGCTCAGGGATATTTCGTCCTGAACCGCGATTCCTTCCGTGCGGTCGGCAAGGAAGCTGTAGACTACTTTAACAAAACCAGCATTGCATTCCCATTCGGATATTATGGCAATGGTGAAATGCCTAAGAACAGAGTGACTTTCTCAGAAGATCACATCAAAGCTCTCGAAAAGACGATCGAATCCTGCTCATCCTTCAACTCACAGGATCCGGCGATCACCCTCATCCTTGTTGAGGAGATGCCCGCCTACTTCTCCGGTCAGAAGTCACTTGATGCCGTCATCAAGGTCGCTCAGGACCGTGTCCAGAAAGTCCTTGATGAGCGTAAGTAAATAAACTCTAAGGGTTTAGATAAAGCAATAAAAACGGGGTTGCCGGCACTTCAAACGGCAACCCCTTTTCTGTTCTCATAGTTGTGACCCGATGCACCAGTCGGGTCACGCTCAAGAAAGGAGAACTTTGGAAAACACACATCGAAACACTTTTGGGGGAGGTATATGTTTCTTTGTCTGGCCTGATTATACAAAAGCAATGGAGACAAAAAGGGGACACAATTTTCAGAAGTTATTGATTTTGTTTTTTAGCTCGTTTATACTTTGTATATACATACCAAGGAGGACATCAGCACATGACTGTTAAATTGCAAAAATGGGGAAATAGTCAGGGCATCAGGATCCCAAAATTCATGCTTGATGATCTGACATGGTCAGAAGATGAGATGGTCGATATCATCATTGATGACGGCAGGATAATCATTGAGCGTTCAAAAACAAATCAGAGACCTGACATCCATGCTCTTTTCGAAGGCTTCAAAGGTAAATACGAACCCTCCGAACCCGACTGGGGAGAACCTTCAGGGAGGGAAGTATGGTAAAACAAGGCGATATCATAAAGGTCAGTTTTGACCCTAAGCAGGGACACGAACAGGCAGGTTTCCGTCCGGCACTTGTCATCAGCAACAATGAATTCATCAGGCGCACGAAGCTAGCCATCGTCTGCCC
>CACZML010000174.1 GCA_902782235.1 Oscillospiraceae bacterium | reverse complement strand
GGTCCCAAGGGTTGGGCTGTTCGCCCATTAAAGTGGTACGCGAGCTGGGTTCAGAACGTCGTGAGACAGTTCGGTCCCTATCCGGCGTGGGCGCAGGAGGTCTGAGGAGAGCTGCCCTTAGTACGAGAGGACCGGGGTGGACCTGCCTCTGGTGCACCAGCTGGGCCGCCAGGCCCATAACTGGGTAGCCAAGCAGGGAAGGGATAAACGCTGAAGGCATCTAAGCGTGAAGCCCCCTCCAAGATGAGACCTCCCCTCCTAGAGAGATAAGTCCCCTTGAAGACGACGAGGTTGATAGGGCAGGGGTGGAAGTGCAGTAATGTATGGAGCTGACTGCTACTAATCGGACGAAGGCTTGACCAAAAGCGGAGGAAGCGGGAACCGCAGGCGGAGCGGACCGGCATGCTTGCATGCCAGGGCCGGAGGAGCCTGAGGGAAACATTTGCGTAGCAAATGCATGAAGTTGATGCGAAGCATCAACGAGTGACCCGCTGACTTGTAGACTTACTTAATTAGATTTGTATGTGCGGTTTTGAGGGTGCGTAGAGAATACGGCTCTGTGGTACAGTTGGTTAGTACGCCGCCCTGTCACGGCGGAGGTCGAGGGTTCGAGTCCCTTCAGAGTCGCTTTGGGATCATAGCTCAGCTGGGAGAGCATCTGCCTTACAAGCAGGGGGTCAGAGGTTCGAGCCCTCTTGGTCCCAGTACCATGCCGATGTGGCTCAATTGGCAGAGCAGCTGATTTGTAATCAGCAGGTTAACGGTTCGAGTCCGTTCATCGGCTTTTAGTTTTATAAGGATGGGTTCCCGAGTGGCCAAAGGGGGCAGACTGTAAATCTGTTAGCGATGCTTTCGAAGGTTCGAATCCTTCCCCATCCATTTAATTTAATATCGCGGGGTGGAGCAGTCTGGAAGCTCGTCGGGCTCATAACCCGAAGGTCATAGGTTCAAATCCTATCCCCGCTACTCTTTGTTTTATGCCCAGTTAGCTCAGTTGGTAGAGCAGTAGACTGAAAATCTACGTGTCTCTGGTTCGATTCCGGAACTGGGCACGAGCGGAAGTCATAATTGACTTCCGCTTTTTTCATGTGCAAACGTCCAAATGCCGGATGTCTGGTAAGGATTCGTTTGAAAACGGAGAAACCGGCGGAATATGCAGGAATGATCTAATTTGCACAATTGTCGATAAGAACTGTGAATAAAGTCAGCAGCTCATGATACAGAAGCATAATACCCTTCTTAAATCCCACATTTTCCGAAATCGTTTAATTTCCTGATAAATATTCCTAATTTTCAGTATAGATGTAAAACGAGATGCACCCTTGAAAAATAGGATGAAATGCGGTATCTTATATTTACTTGTGGTATTATAAAGTAACTGGCGTTAAGCTTTGGGGAGCCTTCAACTTAGTGCATAATTCGTCACTAATGAAGTGAAGCCAGAAGAAAGAAAAGAGGAGTAGCCTATGAAGAAAAAAGTTTTAGCTATGATCCTGTCTGCAGCAATGATGGTCACGGCTGCGCCGGAGACCGCGGTCTTTGCGTCAGATATGGATTATGCTTCTTCTGCAGTGGCACAGGAAATCCTCGCAGAGGAGGAACTTGTGGGTGAAGCTGCTGAGGAGGCAGACGTTACCGATGAGAGTCTGGTAGCCGAGACAGAGGAATCCGCAGAACTTGAGGCATCAATTCCTGAAGAAACAGTTGATGCTGAAGAAGATGAGGATGCCGCAACAATCGAAACAATCAGTGACGAAGTATTTGATTACACCGTAAATGAGAAGCAGGAAGCAGTCGTGGCAGGCCTTAAGGCGTCTGACGCGGAAGAGCTGGCCATTCCTGCACTTGTCACTTCCGGAGAAACTGTTTATACAGTAACCGCTGTCGCTGACAATGCTCTGAGCGGAAACGCAAAATCTCTTGCAATTCCGGCTACAGTGAAGGAGTTCGGTATCCAGAATCTCCCGGCACTGGAGACAATCAAGGTAGATGAAGCCAGCGAATCCTTCTTTGCCGATCAGAATGTTCTCTATGAAATAAAGGAGAGCACAAGCCGCATCGTCCTTTATCCGGCAGCATCCAAGGATGAAGTTTTTGTGATCGGTGAGAATATCGGTGAGATCGCTTCGGGTGCATTTGCAAATGCAGCTAACCTGAAGACCGTCATCATCGGCAAGGATGTCAAGAAGATCGAGGAGAATGCATTTGCATCCTTCGCAAATCCGCTTTCAGTCGTGTTCAACATGAAAGAAGCTCCGGAAGTTGCGTCAAAGGCGTTCTACTTCGACAAGGTCATCGGCAACGTGTTCTATTTCACGACACCGGGTGTCCTTGAGACAATCAAAGCCAAGACAGCAGATTTTGTTGAAAGCCCGTTCTTCTATGATCCTGAAGGCGGTGAGAAGCTCAGCGATACTATTTTTGAGGCTCGCAAAATTGCCATTGAGAAGCCGGAAGCAGCTGCAGAGGAAGAAGTTGTAGGCGCAACGGATCTTCCCGGCGTGGATGCCAAGATCGAAAATGGTTATTATGTGATCAGATCCGCAGCCAATAATGATTACGCGATGCATATCAAAAACGATGCTATGTCCAATCAGGGCAAGGTAGAGATCAATAAGCACACAAAGAGTGCGGCAAAAGATGCCGTTATCTTCAAGGTAACTCAGGACGGTGCTGAGAAATATCGTATTCTTTGCTTCTGGTCTAATAAGAGAATTGGTGTCAATGTATCTGTTCCGGAAGCGGGCGAGGGTGTCACTCAGCGTGATATCAAGGTTTA
>CACZML010000173.1 GCA_902782235.1 Oscillospiraceae bacterium | reverse complement strand
GCGATGCCTGCCATGAAGCTTGCGTGAACAACGTCATAGAACTTGCCC
Organism: Oscillospiraceae bacterium; assembly: GCA_902782235.1. GTDB lineage: Bacteria > Bacillota > Clostridia > Saccharofermentanales > Saccharofermentanaceae > Saccharofermentans. Next base: position 4,812 of record CACZML010000173.1, on the reverse strand, counting down.
TTGTTCTTATCAGCTGAGAGATAAGCATATCCTGCATAAGCGCCAACGCCCTGCCAGCCAAGATCAGTATTGCATGTAGCTGAACCGCCGGACATAAGTGATGAGAACTCATCATCGTATACTGTATCGCCTGTAGCCTTGAAGAGCTCAGCATATGCCCAGAGTCTCTCGTCAGCGTCATTCGTGTCAGGATATTCACCTGTTACGATTCCGTCAGGATTCTTAGCGCCCTCGATTCCCTGGTGCTTGTCAAGATATTTGGCAGCTTTCATTGCCGCATCAAGACACTTCTGGGAGTAAGGCATGTCGATCTCGGCATAAACATAAGATGCCATTGCCATAACTGCCGCAAAGTCAGCTGTAGCTGTTGTGGATACGGGAGTTACGATGAGTTCTTCTGTCTCTTCCTCAGGCATTACAAAGTTAGGGAAGTTAGCGCATGTAACCTTGTGGTATACGCCGCCTTCGGAGTTCTGCATCTTGAAGAGCCAATCGAGTTCGTACTTAACTTCGTCAAGAACGTCAGGGATATTGTTGCCGGATTCAGGGATGCCGAGAGCATCGTCAAATGCCTCAGGATAGAGGCTGTAAGCGAGCATGAGGTCAGCTGCAGCCTTAGCGCCGGATACTACGTATCTTCCGTAGTCGCCTGCATCGTGCCAGCCGCCTGATACATCGATCTTATCCTTTGTTCCGAAGATCGTTGCCTTCTCAGTGTGGCATGCAGGGTGAGAGAAATCGCCTGCGAGATCTGCCGTAAGTTCCATGCCGCATCTCTGCAGATAGAACATGCGGAGTGACGCCTTGAATGCTTCAGTGTAAACGCCGTCACCGATCTTGAATTCGTAGGACTCTACGCTGCCTGATACGATCTTATATGTGCCGGGTGCAGTAACGGAGGAGAAGTCGAATCTTGCTTCTTCCCTGCCTGTAGCCGCAGTCTTAACAGCTGTTGAGACTTTGCCCTTGAATACTTCGCTTCCGGAAGCGCAGTCGATTACTGATGCCTCATCTGCGATAGCATCGCCGTTCATGACAGCGATCTTTGCAGCGTTAGGAAGATAACCGATCTGGTTAATAGCGATGGGATTTGTGGCAACGCCTGAATCATCGCCTTCAACATAGCCTGTATCATCGATGCATCTTAAGTCGATGTTATCGATGCATACTGTATGCTCCTTGAATCCGGAGTTATTTGCAAACTTACCGAGGTTGAAGCAAAGACGCGGTGCAGGGTCAGTTGCCTCTTCCATCGTGAAAGTGATATCGAAATGCTTGACTTCAGTGCCGACATGGATCGTCTCTTCACTGTACGCATGATAATCGCTTCCGTTGATCTGGATCCTGTATCCGAGATCACGCTCAACGTCTGAATAACAGTCGAACTGGATCTCGTATTTGCAGTTCTTATAAAGCGCGAAACCGTCGTAGTAGAGCTGGTTAGCCCATTCCTTGGTTCCGATCATCTTGCAGTCGAACTCGAGTTCACCCTTGTCGTTGACATACATAAGGCCGTCTCCGCCCTCAAAGTATGTATGCCACTCATGATCCTTGGATGCAAAATCACCGTTGTTGATCATGTTGAATCCCATGATGGACGGTTCAGTCTCAGAAGGTTCCGTCACTTCGGATGATTCTGTCTCAGGTTTTGATTCTGTCGGTTCTGTAGGCCAGATCAGGTTACAGGATGCCAGGCTTAAGAGCATGGAACCTGCAAGGATCACACTTACAAATCTTTTATTCATAAAAAGCCTCCCCAAATGGATTCTTTACAACATTGCGATTATATCATCACAAAAAGTCAAAACCTATAAAGAATTACTCATTTATCTTTTATATATGACCAAAAAGCTTTTTATGATACGACCACTTCAACCCGATGATCATCGTTATGCCATGAGCGGAAGAGTAATCTTATAATGTATTCCAACATTTCTCCAAAACCTTCGTAATAATCTTTAACGCACAAGATAACTACTACAAATAACACCACCAGAATTAAAACTGCTGCTATAAACGCCCATATTGCTCTTCTGTTAAACCCGAATCTGATAATCAGAAATGCCAGTATCGCCTCTATGAAAGGAAAGGCAAAAAGCCACATTGGAAAACCAATAAGGCTATGTTCAGGTCTGTAATCTCTTACATATAATTCATGTGCTACTCTGTTTACCGGCTCCCACCAATTCGAATTGATTTGAATGTATACATAATTAGCAAAGAACAATAATACAGCAACAAAAACAAGCAACAAAAGGCATGCCAACAGAATTCTCAGTATGCGTTTAACTTGCGGTTTGTTCATGTTCACTCCTCTTTTTTCGTTACAATGCATCCCCAAAAGGCTCAAAGCCACTTTAATCGTAACAAGGGGTCGAATATCAATACAAGTCTGGCAGGAAAATCGGTTAGTAGAAATTAACCTGTTTATTATGTGCAAAACAAAATGCAAAAACCGCAACTGCCATAGGCAATTGCGGTTCTAAAGTTGGCTGCCGAACAAGGATTCGAACCTTGACAAACGGTGTCAGAGACCGGTGTGCTACCGTTACACAATTCGGCAATGCGGTTTTTCAACTCACGAATTATAGCAAAGCCATTTCCGAAAATCAATACGGAAAATTTACTCTTTTACAGGTTCTAACGGAGGCATCGCTCCGATCTCGGTCAATTTGTCCCTGACTTTGCCCATATCTTCATAGATAGGCATCTTATTTGCGGGGTTTCTGAGGGCATAAGCCGGGTGGTAAGTTGTCATGATGTAGTAGCCGTTTTTCTCGATAAAACGTCCCCTGACATCATGCATTACGGGCTTCGTGCCGAAGAATCCCTCATAAGCGGTCGAGCCGCAGAGAAGGATCACCTTGGGCCTTACGAGCATGAACTGCTCAGCCAGAAGGGGCTTGCAGCAGTGGATCTCTTCAGGTGTGGGTCGCCTGTTCTGGGGCGGCCTGCATTTCGCGATATTGCAGATATGGTAATCGTTATTGGTAAAGCCGTAGCTTCCAAGAAGATTCTGAAGGAGCTGGCCCGATCTGCCTACAAATGGAAGGCCCTGGATATCCTCGTTCTCGCCCGGAGCCTCGCCAATGATCATCAAAGGGGCTTTTCTGCTGCCTCTGTAAATGACCACGTTGGTGCATCCGTCCCTAAGGCCGCAGTTGTGGCATGCCTTGCATCTGGCCTCGAACGCCTCCCACTTCTTATCAAAATCGTCTGCCATATAAACCTCTTATTTGAACATGATCACGGTAATACCTACCGCAGGATGTTTGGCGCTCATCTCGCGCCCTGCTGATGAGAAAGGTCCGAAATCCTCACCCGGACAATAGGACTTTATCATTCCGCGTGCAACATATTTCCTGAGTTCCAGGCCTAATGCCTGCTTTATCGCGCCGCCCGTGCCGGAAGAACCGTAACCGTGGACGATCTTAGCCACCGGCTGACCGGTTGCCCTTACGCGGTATATCCCGTTCTGGAGACAGTCGGGTGACCCTGTTCGATATTGATTATTTCCATGTCTTAAACCTCTCGAAAACAATTATACGCTAATAAGCTATAATATTCTCATGAGACTAGACAGATTACTTGCAAACAGCGGCTTAGGAACGAGATCCACAGTCCGCGACATAGTATCAAGAGGCAGCGTTCAGGTTAACGGTGCTGTCATATCCGACCCGTCATTCCACGTCAAAGAGACTGACTCCATAATGATCGACGGCCAGGAGATAAACCTTCAGACCAAGCTCTACTATCTTCTCGATAAACCCGACGGCGTTCTTACGGCAATGGAGGATAAGCGTCTTCCCTGCGTCGCCGATTATATCCCGCCCGAGCTTATGTCCAAGAAGCTGTCACCTGTAGGAAGGCTCGATTACCACACTTCAGGACTTCTCATAATCACCAACGACGGCGAGCTCTCACACCGCCTCCAGTCGCCCAAATACGAGGTTCCCAAGGTATATCTGGCAACCTATAGAGGCCTTGACTGGACTGACGAAGAGATCAATACGGTACGTTCAGGCTTTAATATCCGCGACAAGGGCTGCACTTTAACAAGGAAGTCTTAGAGCTTAGAAGGATCGAACTCGCAGGCATAAAAATAGAAGAAGGCCCGGATTCCTGCGGAACCTTCAGGCCTCTTACCGAAGTCGAATTAAATATGCTTTTCGAAGCTACGGGACTTAAGTCTGATTCTCAAAAGCCTTGTTGATAAGGGCTGTCATCATCTTAACCGTTTTCGCATCATCAGTACTGTTAACGCACTGGCCGAATATAAAGGTCGTCTGGCGTGACTTCCACTTTGCTTCAACACCATACTTTGTAATAAGATCGCGGTCTGTGATCTCGATTCCGATCAATACCTGATCGTCAGGATAATCTGCCGGATTCTTCATCTCGTCATTATCAAGGCCCGTGATCGCATAGTAATCATTCATATGTCTGACGTATTCTCTCTGGGACATATAGACCGGTCTTACGCCTGCCTTGGCCTTGTCTGATAGTCCTGCCATTACCTGGTCGTAGATGGGTGCCATATCCTTGAAAACATTGAAATAGTAAGGATACGACTTCTCGTCTGAAACAAGGATATCAGGGTTCGTATAGAACTGCGCATTGAAGGCCTCATTGCCTGTCTGGTCAAGACCGATGTTCTCGTCGTTTGGAACTACGATATCGGCAATACCAACATAGGGATTATGGTATCCTTCCGCTTCCAGAGCTTCACGCATCTGTGAATTATCAAGATACATATGTCCGAAGACAAGTACCGAACAGTCAGATTTCATCGTGGACAGATAGCTGATAATG
>CACZML010000172.1 GCA_902782235.1 Oscillospiraceae bacterium | reverse complement strand
TTCTTATCAGATCTTCGGGAAAGAAAGAGTGGCCTTGAACAGGTCTCCGTCAGTCGTTAATCTGAGCTTACCGTTCTGAAGTTCAGCGAGGTTGCCTGCGATAGAAAGGCCCAGGCCGCTGCCTTCGGTGTTCCTTGAAGAATCGCCTCTGGTAAATCTTTCCATGAGCTCTTCTTCAGTCATATTAAGCTGTTCTTTTGACGTATTCTTGAATGTGAATACCGCTTCATTTCCAATATCTTTAAGGTCCACATATACTCTGGTTCCGGGCAGTGAATACTTGCAGATGTTATTCAGAAGATTATCGAATATACGCTGCATTCTTCTGCCGTCTGCCATGATCCTGACAGGCTCTTCAGGAACTGATGTTATGAGAGTCAGATTATACTGTCCGAACTTCTCCTCATATTCTCCTGCGCACTGCGAGATAAATACCTGTGCATCACAAGGCTGAAGATCTACTTCGAGATTTCCCGTGGATGCCTTTGATGCCTCAACGAGATCTTCAAGAAGTGTCTTAAGTCTCTTGGACTGCCTTACGAGAACCTCGGAATATTCCTTTGTCTGCTCGCTGTTCTTTTCCTCTTTCGAGATAAGGTCAGCATAATTTATGATCGATGTGAGAGGCGTCTTGATGTCGTGAGAAACGTTAGTAATAAGCTCAGTCTTCATCCTCTCGCTCTTTAATTTCTCTTCGACGGCGATCTTCTGTGCAGCAGCCATGTTGTTGAGATTATTTGCATGCTTCTTTATCTCGGGAAGCATTGCCTTCGTATCGATAACGTGATCGAAATGTCCTTCAGAAAGCTCCTGAGCGCCTTTCTTTATCCTGTTTATCTGAAGCGTTATAAGGATCAGTGCAGGAAGAACAGTAAACGGAGCCAGGAATAAAAGTACTGCTTCCAGTCTCCAGCTGTGTGCTGCTATAACGATTGTCCAGCAGAACATCAGGCCAACAAATACCAATATGACTTTCCATAAGAGTTTCATATTCGTGATAACGGTCCATAAGAATCTTCCGATTGCTTTAATACCTTTCCACAGAAGCATAAGGATCTTAAAGATCAAAGTATTCTTTATCAGTGTCTTTGTCTTGATCAATATGTAGATAGCCAGAAGAATATCAAATGGCATCTTATGGAAATACCACGGAACGATCTCTTCTTTCTTCGGTCTTCTTCCAGCTACGCTCATGAGTGCGACAAAGCTTACGATCATTAACACTAACGACAGTAAAGCTATAAAATAGATACCGATCTTAAGCGAATAGAGGATATGATGCGCCGTACCGTAGATCTTGTATATGTCTAAGATCTTGCTGTCAGGATTGATTCCGCCTTCAACAATATAATACTCAGTGTAGTAATTATTCTCGTGGAGATCCTCGTAAATGGAAAAATCACTGGAAACGCCTGATATAGCGTACCAGTCACCGCCGGAATGAGTGGGCGGCAACACGCACACATATACTCTGTAGGGATATGAATCAAGCGTTGTTGTCGATTTGGCCAGAACATTTCTGTGGCTGTCGAGGATCTTGAATGAAAAGCTGCCATAGTCAGATACAGTGAAATTGTCAAACTTTCCGGTCCTGTAATTAAGGTTGTCTGAAAATGCATCTCGAGCCGAACGGATCGTCAGCGTATCCATATTCTCGTTCAGGATATCCGCTTCGGTCTTCATATAATAGTCATAACAGATCATATATGTTGCGCCAAGTACAGACAGCGCAAGCGTTATGGTCGACAATATGACCGCTGCATAGAGCAATCCCTTGCCCACATATGTCCTGAAAAAATTCCTCATATTAATTCCCCTTTTGGATCTTATACCCCTGTCCGAAAACGACTTTTATGTATCTCGGATCAGCAGGATCTATCTCCGTCTTTTCCCTTAAATGTCTTATATGAACTGCTACAGTATTGTCAGCACCCATCGGATCTTCGTGCCAAACCTCCCTGTAGATTTCTTTAGGCGAGAATACCCTGTTCGGATTCTCCATAAGGAGCTTTAAGATATCGAACTCCTTTTTGGTCAGAGAGATATTCTCGCCGTCCAAAGTGACCGTCCTTGCATCATAGTCAAGTTCCAGTCCGCCAATGGTAAGCACAACCGAAGATTTCTTTGCCCCGGCGCCGAGGCTCAGATATCTGCGAAGCTGCGACTTAACCCTGGCGCATACTTCCAAGGGACTAAATGGTTTTGTTATATAATCATCTGCTCCCACATTAAGTCCCAATACCTTATCTGCATCTTCGCTTTTAGCAGTAAGAAGTATTATCGGGACATTAGAAAATCCCCTTATTTGCGACATCGCTTCTATACCGTTCATTATCGGCATCATTATGTCCAGAAGCACAAGATGTATCTCATTTTCTTTTACTACATCCACTGCTTCCTGTCCGTTATGAGCCTCGAACAGCACGTAATCAGGATCGTTAAGATATATTTTGAGCGCGTTAACGATATCCTTCTCGTCATCACAGATGAGTATGTTTGCCATTAGTTCCCTCCTCGAGTTAATGATATTCTATCCTTCCCCTGATTAAGATAACATAAATAAAGTTCTTAAGATTTAATTAAGAATTGCCTTAAGCAGAACGCAAGGTTTCTTTTGCTAAATCACAGTATAAATCAATAACCCCGCAAACGCTTTGTTCACGGGGCTTTTGCTTGCTTGATCAGGACTGCCATTTCCTTTCCGCATCGACCACGTTATCACAGATAATGGTTATCGCGGCCATTATGTCTTTATAACTCTCATCGAAAACCATGACCCTGTACTCATCGTTCACAACCTGGCTTGAAGTGTCGATGCGGCCAATAGTAAGAGAGCCTACCTTTATATCAAAATCAGATCCCATCAGATTTCCTGCTATATAGAAATCCTGGCCGTTAAGCGTGCCTTTAAGTTCAGGAGTAGTGAGCTTGATCTTAGACTTGATCTTACCGATATCCTTGCCTCCGACGCTGATAACATATTCAGGAGGAACGATGACAGGCTTCTTCTTGAGCTTAACTACTTCCTTGCCGTCCTTAAGGATCGAGAAATTATGTCTCGTGATATCGCCTTCCACGTGATATACGACTGCATTATTCTCATCGAACATATCGAACTTGGGCTTTAATGAGACAGCCTTCTGCTTCATATAGAATTCGAGCGCACGGCCCGTGGAGGTCTTCATGGAAGCACTTACTCTGCTCTCGGTAATATCCTCACCGTTCTCAAGGCTCACCAGAACCTCTGCAAGTTCATCGACAGCATGGTCTGCGTCCGACTGGTTCTCATCCTTATATCCCATAGAAGTACCGATAGTGAAATCCGCAGCTGCATATACACTGCTTACGCCTTCCGATCCGATCTTGCCCGCGATGATGTTCTTGCCGTCTACGCGCACGAAAAGATCGTACTTCAGCGACACACGTTCATATAAGACCGCCTCATAATCTCCGATAGAACCCATGACTGGCGTACCGAAGGTTACCTTTACTTCTGAAAGTTTATTTAACAGATCCTGGTTCGTAAAATTCTGCTTGTTCGGAATCCTGGCAAATCCGGTTCCGTTCGGTTTGGTCATATCAAAAAATGCCATATGCAATGTTCTCCCCTAAAAAGGTTTATCTCACTGCATTAGATTTTACCATTGTTCTCTTAAAGTTTTCTGCATTTAAAACACATTGAAAGCGGTACCATCTTTGC
>CACZML010000171.1 GCA_902782235.1 Oscillospiraceae bacterium | reverse complement strand
AGAAAGCTCTCTCATTATCGACGGCATGCTCAAGGATCTGCGTTTCTATGGCACGGTCGAGCAGGTCGGCAAGATCCCTGAATGCCTTATCATGGTCGATAAATTAAGACTTGAGCAGGTCATCGACAACATCGCCGGCAACTCATTCAAGTACGCAGGCACACCTCTTGAGGTCGACTACAAGCTCGAAAAGGACAACATCAGGGTTATCCTCTCCGACAGAGGTCCCGGCGTTCCGGAAGACGAATTATCGCTTATCACATCCAAGTTCTATAGAGGTTCTGCCGCAGCAGAATCTGCCAAGGACGGCAGCGGCTTAGGCCTTTATCTTGCATCACGCTTCATGGAGAAGATGGGCGGCGGCCTTGAAGTCAGGAACCGTGAAGGCGGCGGCTTTACCGCAGAGATAATCATCCGCAAGGTCTGAGTTTATTCCGGCATTTCAAGTAATAACTCTGCTTTTTCCGGAGGGATCTTACCGGTCATAGAAAAGGCGCTCCCGCATCGTAGTCTGATATCTCCGTAACATCGACGGGGAGCTTTAAACCTATCTTTTCTTCCTTATAATTCAGCTGCTTCGAGTGTCCGTCTTTGCCGGTCTTATCGATCGTAAAAGCCTGAATCGTGTTATCTTCGAGTGATAAGAACGCATGTCCGATACCCTCAGGAATAAGAACTGCAAGCGCATTGTCAGCACTTAATTCCAATGATTCCCATTTAAGATAAGTCGGAGAATCTTTTCGAAGGTCGATGACATAGTCCATACCACTGCCCTTGACGACCGTTACGAACTTTTGCATCGGAGCGTTCTCTTCGCGGTAATGAATGCCGAAGAACGTGCCAGCTTTTGGCATGTCATAGATGCGAGTTTCTTTGGAAACGAAGCCTTCTATTCCATCCTCGTAGACGTATGTCATCAGGCCCCGGTTATCGGTGCGCGACTTTAGTTTATAGACCTTAACGGTATCGAATAATGTCTTAATGAGTTCCATATACTGTATGATTTATTGCAATCTCGGATCGTTGCGAAGCTTCTCAAATCCGGCCTTTCTCTCCTTAACGTATCTTGTGATCAAAACGATATAGATCACTAAGAAAGCAAGCAAGCTGATCATAAGCGGAATGTTGTCAAACAATGTCAGGAGCTTGTTGCCCAATGTAGGATTGAGCTTAACATTAGCATCCTTTACCGCAAAGCTGAATGCACTGCAAAGAGCCTTTCCCGGATCGTCACCTTTGAGGGTTCCGAGCTTGACTGTTCCTAAGAATTTCCAGTACATAGCTGTCGTAATGATATCGTCCGTTTCATTACCCTGGACTGCTGCAATTTTATTTGCATTGGAAGTATTGTCCTTAGGTACTGAATAGACAATGACAAAATGAAGCTCATCGGAAGTCAGTGCCATATACTTATACAATGCATACTGAGACAGCGAGTTTGCTCCTGTAGCCTTCCAGTCTTCCTCGTATACGGTGTAGACCACGGGTACGATGCCCGTAAGTTCACGGTATTCGTTAAGTAGTCCGTCAAGCTCTGTCTTGTCAGCGATCACGCCTGCATCGTCACTGATCACAGACTCCATAAATTCTGAAGATTCCAGCTTGGTTGTGGAAAGTTTAAATCCCACACCAAGGAAGAAATTCACGAAGAGGGCAATGATTGTCGTGATCACGATCGATCTTGCAAAATTCTTATTTGTTTTTGCAAGCGAAGCAGAACCAAGATAACGGTCAGTGCCGTCATTAGGATCTTTTATGGGTATTCTGGATCCTGCGTAATACCTGGTACCCAAGAAAACTCTTCCATAGCAACCGCTGCGGAAACCACCGCCGCCAAAAGATCCACCACCTGATGCATGTGGCATATAATTATCCTCCCTTATTCCTATGAGTTCCGTTCTAAAACGGAACAACCCCTAACTTATTCCTAAGAGATATTTTACATGTATTTGAGGGAGTTTTCAAGAAAAATCGTACCGGCTTGAACTGCTGTAACGCGTTCATACAGCGGCTTTGCGGCAGATGCGCTCATCAACAAAGCGTGCTTTACCAGTTCTGCATATACGGCTCGCGTCCGCCGCCGACTGAAGGGACTGTATAGTAGTAGTTCGTGCCGTCAGCAATATAACTATACGAGTTAATGGCCATCTCGTCATACTCTGTTCTGAAACTGATGCTGTCCTTTGAACTGAACCTTACATATTCATCATCGATGCTGTCGATCTTAAGGATCCAGCGATCCTGCATTTCCTTATTTCTGCATCTTTCCGTAAGTCTTCCGGGTTCAATCTCATAGATGCGGTCGCCCTCTTTCAGACCCTTAATCTCAATATCGTAAGAGCCGCTGCCAAGGTCCTCGCCGGCGATGCTGTATCCGCCATAATGGACGCGGATAGTTATGGACGTGCTCTTCTCGCAACCGCACAAAGGAAGAACCATCGCCAATACGAGAATAACCGCAATTATTCTTTTCATATAGGACTCCTTATACAGTCTCGTCCGGATAACTCCAGAAACCGCCTTTATGGAAGTTCTCATTTCCAAGAGGCTTTGCCGTGAGCTTAAAGATAACGCAGCCGTCGGGGCAGACAACGGTCTTGGTGTACTTCGAATCGCCGCCGAC
>CACZML010000170.1 GCA_902782235.1 Oscillospiraceae bacterium | reverse complement strand
TGGAGTTAAGATCTCTTACCGGCACGCTACAGCGCTGGTGATATATTTTTTGACCGCAAAATGCGGCTAAAAGTGCGGCTATACCCGCATAATTAACCGCACTTTTGAGGAAATATAGCTGAAAATGCGGCTAAAAGTGCGGCTGTACCCGCATAATTAACCGCACTTTTGAGGAAATATAGCTAAAAATGCGGCTAAAAGTGCGGCTGTACCCGCATAATTAACCGCACTTTTGAAAAAGAATTTGAAAAAGATATTTGAAAACGAAGATATTAGGAGTGATAGATACATGGAAAACACGATAATCGAAGCACTTTTCGCAACAAAAGCTGTCAGGGTAGCACCTGAGGACCAGCCTTTCTGGTACACATCAGGCAAGCTCGGACCTTTCTTCATCAACACACACTTCCTTCTTGAGAATGAAGCTGCTGCAGGTGAGGTGCTCAAGAGAATAGAGAAGGCTATAGCTGACAGCAAGCTCACAGCGCCGGAAGAGATTTTCGACATGATGCTCGCATATTACAACAAGGGCGGCACGTTCAAGATGGTTTCCGACAAGCTCGCTGAAGCAGCTAAGGGACTGGACTTCGATTACATCTCCGGCGGTGAGAGAAGAGACTATTTCTTCTCCATGATGCCTGCATATCTGCTCGGCAAGCCGCATCTTACTATCTATAAGGACATGACTTCCGTATATTCTGAGGCTATCGACGGACCTGCCGTTGATTCAGCAGAAGTAGACCTTAAGGGCAAGAAGGCGCTCCATATCGCTGACCTCATCACTGAGGCATCTTCTTATGAGAGAGCATGGATCCCCGTTATCAGAGGTCTGGGCTCTGAGATCACAGACACTGTTGCTGTAGTAGACAGATGCCAGAACGGCAGGGAAGTCCTGAAGAATCTGGGTGTTGAGCTCCACGCGCTTACGGGAATCGACAAGAACCTTTTTGATGAAGCTACTTCTAATGGTATTATTAATGAAACACAGAAGGCAATGATCCTGCACTTCCTGGAGAATCCTTCTGAATATATGACAGCTTTCCTTAAGGCTAATCCGGACTTTATCGCTAACGAGATCGCTAAGGGCGGTAAGAACAAGGAACGTGCCGAGCTCGCCATAGAGAAAGGATATACAAACGTATGAAAGATCCGTATTCAGGCCTCTATGAAGTAACAGAGATCCATAACTTAAGAGACGTAATCAAGAAAAGACTTCATGAATTTCCGCAGAACCCTGTTTTCCTCGTAAAAGAGAAGAAGGGCGGCGAGTATATCCCGATCTCCACAGAGAAGTACGACCACGACATCGATTCACTCGGAACTTATTTCATGAGTACAGTCAAGAAGGGCGCAAGGATCGCGATCTTCGCTGAGACCAGATACGAGTGGTACACAACATATCTCGCAACAACAAACGGCACAGGCTGCATCGTTCCTCTGGACAAGGAGCTTCCCGTTGACGACGTCCTCAACATGCTCACAAGAGCTGAAGTTGAGATCCTTGTTTTCTCAAAGTCCAAGCTCGACATCGTTAAGCAGGTTTACGGCAAGGTCGATACGATCAAGTATTGGATCTGCACAGAGCAGCTTGATGACGAGAGATTCCTTTACTATCAGGACTGCTTAAAGGCCGGTGAAGAGAAGCTCGCAGCAGGCGATAAGACCTTCACTGAAGCTACTATCGATCCTGAAGAAATGACAATCCTGCTCTTCACATCCGGCACAACAGCCAAGTCCAAGGCCGTTATGCTCTGCCAGAAGAACATCTGCAAGAACCTTATGTCCATGTTCTCAATGCTCTACATCGACCGCAACGACGTATGGCTCTCAGTTCTTCCTCTGCATCACACATATGAATGTACATGCGGCTTCTTAGGCCAGGTATATCGCGGCACGACAGTCGGTATTTGCGAAGGTCTCCGCTACATTGCTCAGAACCTTCAGGAAGTAAGACCTACATGTATCCTCATGGTTCCTGTAATGCTCGAACTGTTCTATAAGAAGATCCAGAAGGGCCTCAAGGAAGATCCTGCAAAAGCAAAGAAGTTGCAGACTGGTATGAAGCTCGCCAACGCTCTGCACCTTCCTGTATCTATGCGCCGTAAGCTCTTTAAGCCCATCCACGATATCTTCGGCGGCAGAATGAGACTCATCATTCTGGGCGGCGCTCCGGTAAATCCTGAGATCCTCACATTCTTCCAGACAATGGGATTCAAGTGCGTTCAGGGCTACGGCCTTACAGAGTGCGCACCTATCCTGGCTCTCAACCGCGACAAGTTCTTTAAGAACCACGCAGCAGGCCTGCCTCTCCCGGGTTGTGACGTTAAGATCCTTGATCCTGACGAGAACGGCATCGGCGAGTTCATCTCCAAGGGCGACAACAACTTCATGGGTTACTACAACGATCCTGAGAATACTGCGATTGCGCTCGATAAGGACGGTTACTACCACACAGGCGACCTTGGCTATATTGATGAAGACGGCTTCTGCATCATTACAGGCCGTAAGAAGAACGTCATTATCGCGAAGAACGGTAAGAACGTATTCCCTGAAGAGATCGAGTATCTGTTGTCTCTGTCTCCTTATGTTGCTGAGTCAGTAGTATCCGGCGTCAATGATGAGGTTAAGGACGATATCGTTGTAACAGCAACTATTTATCCTGATCTTGAAGAAATCAAGGGCAAACTCGGAATCGAGACTGATCCTACGGAAGAGCAGATCATGGGTGTCCTGAAGGAAGTCGTCGCTGCGACCAACGAGAAGCTCGAGAGCTATAAGAAGATCAAGAACACCGTGCTTCGTATGACA
>CACZML010000169.1 GCA_902782235.1 Oscillospiraceae bacterium | reverse complement strand
GCAGTCTTTATGATCTCTCTTACAACAGGCCACAGGTATGGCGTGAGTTCATCATCGTCCTCAGGAGTCAGAACCGTATTGCCGCTCCTTATAAGACCCATCTTCAGATGATCGACGGACATGTATGGATAGCCATATTTTTCGAGCATTCTCTGAGCGAGAACTGTCTTTCCTGTATGAGATGCGCCTGTAATAAGAATGATCATTTTACCAACCCAGAAATTTACATGCTTAATAAAGCACAGTTATATTCAAAAAGAACCAAACCACCATTGCGATGCGGATCACCGCCCATATGCCTGATATGATACCACAAACAGTATTCTGAGCCTTCTCTTTCCTGCTCTTGTTCTTCCTTGCCTGAATGCCGCAGAGGATAAAGCATGCGATAGAGATTATCCAGCATACAGGGATCAGAAAGACCAGAAACGATTCAATGGCCCATGGAGCTAAAAATATAAGCAAGAGCGTTAAGGCAAGATCTTCATGTTCAAAGACAAGGCAAGCCACCAAAAGGACCGGATAAGGCAATAAATATGCGAATCTTCCTATCTTCATCAATACGTTTCTCATAGTCAGGCCTCCAAGATCATCACCTGTTATACTAGTGTCCGCTGTAATCGTATGTAAAGTTCTCCGTCCCGTCTTCCTTATATCTCCAGCATTCGATCTTCTTCTCAGTAGGATCAAAATACGTCATGTGATAATCCCAAAGAACTTTATACGTATCATCACTTGCGGAGAAATCAGGCGGTACCTCAGGATCGTAAAAAGCAACGTACTGGAAATTCTTGTCATCATAAAGATCCGTGTATATACGCTGCTCATCATTCATCAGAAAATAGCATAGATTATCCCAGTCAGACAGACCAAACGTCGGATCGATGTGATAGTATTTGCCGCCCAGTTTTATGATCGACCACTCGTGCTTAGTGTTAATAACAGTAGCCGCATCGACTCCGACCTGCAAAAGCAGATAAGAATATGCTTCGGCGATTTCACAGCAGATACCTGTCTTAGTGGTCATAAGGCGGTATGAGGAAGTATAGTTAACAACCTCATTGTTCTCGACCTTCCGGAATGTATCGTAATCGTAAGTGTATGTGTGCGTAAAATAGCTGTACAGTGCCAGAGCCTTCTCGAAATCAGAATACTCAGGCTTGATAACCTCGTTGATTATTTCCTCGGTCAGTTCTGTAAATTCAGCGATCTTCTCAGCTGCTTCTTCCTTGGAAACCTTATACTCAAATTGAGCCGTTCCGTTTATGGTTGCGAGATCATAATGATTCTTAATCGTTATTATCTCTCCTAAGACAGGAAAACAGACCTTGGGAAATTCAGAGATCATCCAGAGATAAATGTGTCCGTTAGGGCAGCTGAATGTGTCCTCGCCTGCCATTACAGCATCAACAAGGCTGTACCAGGCATCACACATTTCCTTGCCGAATACGCGTTCATGGAAAGACGAACAGACCTTGGTCTGTAATGTAAACCATGGTCCTGCTGATGTAGTCTGCTCAGTAGTTGCAGACGTCTCAGGCTCTGTCGTCGTAGCAGCAGTTGTCGTTACGGTCGTGGATTCTTCAGTAACAACACTGGAACACCCCATCACAGCGACGGCGGCGATAACAAAACACAGAACCAGCGAAAACACTCTCTTTATAAGTTTCATAAACAAATTATAAAGCAAGATAAATTAATGATTTCGGTCAAACTTCGGTTTTTCGCAGTATTGCCACGATTTCAGGACTTGTGGATCATGGCATTTCCATATAATTCATGAAGATTTTTTAAGGTCGTATTGTATCAGGTCCAGTAAGGAAATAAAGTTCAGGGGCTGAACTGTCAGCCCCTGAGTCTTTTTACGCGTTCATCAACATTTTTAAGGAATTCTTCCTCGGTCATTTTTGGATCTCTGGTTCCGAGGATAAGGTCACATGGAAGCTTACTGCATTCTCCGCATGTCTTAAATCCGTTCCCAATCCTGCAGCAATAATAGATCGGGCATTCTTTTCCTTCAGGTGCGTGGAAAACCTTTCCACATAAGGCATTGCAGCCCTCGCACATCTTGCCGTAGCAATAACACTTACTGCAGTCAGAACCGCAGCAGCTGATCAGATTATTCTGGTCGCACATCTTTCACAATCTCCTATAACTCTGTTTATACGATATGTCTTTTATCCGCAGTAAGCCACAGCATCAGCCTGGAACTGAAGACCGTCTCTGCCGCCTACATGCGCGAACTCAGTCTGGATGGATTTGCGCACAGGATACTTTCCTTTAAATCTTTCCTTGATGACCTTCTCCATAACTGGAATGTTCCATACATCTCTGAACAGACAATCCATCTGCACTACGGATTCTAATGTAAGTCCGACCATCGCAAGTCTTGCCTCCATGTTGTCGAAAGCTCCGTTGATCTGCTCTTCCACTGTACCGCCGATATTTCCGACGCAGTAACTTAAAAAGCAATAGTCACCAGCTTTGATGATCCCGGAATGTGCCCATTCTTCGCTTACATCGTATCTCTCAATTTCTGCCATTTTTCTTTCCTCCATACATCTTTATCATTGATTCTGCCATTGTTTTTAAATTGTTGCGGAGTTCCTGCGGCTCAAGAACTTCCGCCTTATCGCCGAAGGTTAGCATCCACATCGTAAGATTATCCATATCGGCGTAGTCTCTTATCAGAAGAAGCCTGCCGTCATCCTGTTCTTCATAGCAGCCGGGGCCGAATTCCTCGACAAGTCTCCACTTCATATCCGGAGCAAATAGTGCCTTAAGGATTATGTTCCGCGGAAATTTCAATTCAGAACTGAGATCCGGTAC
>CACZML010000168.1 GCA_902782235.1 Oscillospiraceae bacterium | reverse complement strand
CTCTTACAAGAAGCCAATGAGTTACGGTTACGTTACTATGAACAGCGTGGTAGTAAAGAATGATACCGAGCGCACATATAAGCTCGAAAATATAACCCGCAAGGAATTCGAGACTTGTTATATCGGTAATCCGGTGCTGTTGATCAAACCGGATAAGCAAGGCAAGGAGATAAAGCTGTACTTGGTGGATTGAGTGCAATCTATGAATATATTTGAATTCAAAGCTGGATGATTTTATTTCGGAAATACAATCTGCATATATTAAATATATTGATGACGTGAAGGAAATTAATGAAAGCATATTGCAGTCAATGTTATTTATTCCCTGAATCTGTTATTGTGTATGGGGGTAAAAAAATTGGATTATGAATTAGATTTGATTATACAAAGAGAGTGCCTTAGCAAAATGCAATTAACAGAGGTACTACACGAATGGGGCGGCGTTATGTACCCCTCAGTACCTGCTGAATATGCTTCGAGTTACGGTATATACTTTTATGAAGTAGAAGATATTGAATATTTTAAAAGATTAATGGGGAAAGACATTTCTGATTCTTTTATTGTTCTGCATCTTAAAAGTGACCTCATATTTGAACTCGATTATACTTTTAATAGAGATCCGGATAAGCTTAATGAAAATAACCTGCTGAGTTTTATCAAGCATTTATCTGTTCTGCCTGAGTTCTACCTGCTTCTCGTCAGAGAGGATGAAAGAATAAGTGATGTCTATGAAATAAACACAAGTGAAGATATAGTCGTGGCATTGACTAAATGTTTCGACTGGAATAATCCCCGAGATGTATTGATTTGCAAAGGAGATATTCTAAAGATTATTTAGCTACTCAAGCTGGTACGAATGCAATTCTATTTAAGATAATTACATTAAAAGATTAGGCAGTGTTGATTATGAGACGCAGTAAAGTTATATCAATTTCAGTTTGTGCGACGTTTTTTATAGTCAGTACACTAATACTATTTGTTGTGTGTTACTTGTCTAAAGTGACACCTAACATGAACGACGAGTTATTTGTTCCGGTATCTGTTAAGGAAGTGCCTGAAGAACAAGATATTGCTGTTCAGATACATCCGATTAGTGTTGTCGATCAAACATTGCGCGAGAAATGCGCGGGTGAGTTCAGACTGAGTGATATCCAAAAAGGCTGGATGACGAATCTTTATGATGGAAATTGCAGACTGATCTTTGAGCTCAAAAATTCCGATTTAAAAGATTTTGTTCAAGACGATGGACAAAGGTGTTACTTTTATGCAGAAATTGTTCCTCGGAACAGACTTAATGTCTATGATGTGTTTGTTCTTATGGGAAAACATAATTCAGTTCCGTTTTCTTCAGGTGATACCCCCAAGTATTATCCTGATTCAGTTGAATCAGCAATAGCCGGTTATTATGTGAGCAGAGGTGCTGTTGCCGGTTGGGTCATCCTTAATGCTTTGGTTATTGCTTCAGCGATTGTAATTGAGAGGCGCAAGAAAGATTGATGTTGCAGAAGGCTGTTCACTTGTCTTGGAGCAGCCTTTTCGATTCTTTACATTCTTAAGCTAACAGATAAACTCTCTGCTTTGTGCAACTTACACCCATAAGGCGGGCGGTGAGGCGCCTAAAATAGCAAATGTAATATTACAAATATAAGAATGCGAATGATATTATTTTGCCAACAAGTACGCAAAGGTACTCAAGGAGGGGTTGAACATGGGTAAATCAAAGACAAATTCCAAGCCGAAGAAGTATAAGGATTTCAAGTCATTCCTTAAGGCGAAGGATATCAAGTTTTCAGCAAAGACTTACTTCGTTGATGCAATGGGCGGTATGGCTCAGGGACTTTTCGCATCGCTTCTTATCGGTACGATTCTTTCTACTATCGGTAAGTATCTCGCAATGGTCGATGTTGAAGCTATCGGCAGACTTGCTCATTTTATTACAAAGGCAGGTTCTCTTGCTTCCGCAGTAACCGGTGCTGCAATCGGTGTAGGTATCGCAGCTGCTCTTAAGGCACCCATGCTCGTTATGGCTTGTGCTGCAGTTGTCGGCCAGTTCGCTAACGCTTATCCCGGCAAGCCTTATGCTGCAGGCCCTTTGGGCGTTTTCGTTGCAGTCATCATCGCTGTTGAATTAGGTAAGATGGTTTCCAAGGAGACAAAGGTGGATATCCTTGTAACTCCTATCGTTACTTTAGGCTTTGGTTTCCTTTCCGGATACCTGATCTGCCCCCCGATCGCCATCGCTATGAACTGGCTCGGAACATTCATTAACGAAGCTACAAAGCTCCATCCGTTCGCAATGGGTATCGTAATCTCCGTTGTAGTCGGCATCATCCTCACACTTCCTATCTCTTCTGCAGCTATCTGCGCATCGATCGGTATCGCAGGTATCGCAGGCGGCGCTGCTCTTGCAGGCTGCTGCGCTCAGATGGTCGGCTTCGCTGTCGCATCTTACAGAGAGAATAAGTGGGGCGGACTTGTTTCGCAGGGTCTCGGCACATCAATGCTCCAGATGCCTAACATCGTAACCCACCCTCAGATCTGGATACCTGCAACTCTCGCTTCCGCGATTACAGGCCCTATGGCTACAATGATCTTCAAGCTCGAGTGCAACGGCGTTGCAGCAGGCATGGGCACATGCGGTCTCGTAGGTCCTATCGGATGCTTCTCCGCTATGTCTGAGTCCGGAACACTTAACTGGTATGCATGTTGCTCTTCAGCGAGATCATGAGAAAGCTCGGCTGGATCAAGGAAGGCTACATGAAGCTCCAAGGCTGATTTTCCGCATATTTGCGGGCTTTCAGGCCTAAAATTGCTTTGAGAATCGAATTGTTGATTTGGTATATTTTCGCCTTGGGTTTGCCAAAAAGATAAGGGCAATTTGACATCATTGGAATTTGAGGAAATCGAATATAATGCATACAAGGGAACTTGAATAGGAACCCTTTTGACATTTAAGTTAGTTTTAAATGTTTTTTGTTTCTCATAGACGCGGCTTCCGGCAAGGGGGCCGCGTTTGCATTTGGCATAATTTATCATCTTGTGGTAAAAGTAGCGTATAAGAACTACCAAACGTATAGGTTTATCAAGCGCGAAAATAAGGAGGGCTGATTATGCCACCCGGAGGAAGAATGGGCGGCCCGATGGGCGGGCAGTACCTGACAGAAGAAGAGAAGAAGAACCAGCCTAAGGTAACGCCTGAACTGTTAAAGCGCGTTTTCTCATATCTGAAGCCTTATACAAAGCAGCTGATCTTAGTGCTCATATGCATAATCGTATCGTCGTTTTTCTCGCTCCTGCCGTCGATCCTGACGGGCAAGATATTAGATGAAGGCCTTCTTAAAAAAGACTTCAAAGCACTTGTTTTTTATATTGCACTGTCCCTTGCAGTGACGCTCGTGGCAAGCCTTATCGGCGTCGCCGAGACATACATAAATACGTGGATCGCGCAGCACATTACGTTCGACATGAGGAATCAGATGTACTCGCACCTGCAGAAGATGAGCCAGAAGTTCTTCACGAGCAATAACCAGGGCGACATCATTACCAGAATGACGAGTGACATCGACGGCGTAAAGGCTGTCGTAACGAATACTTTCAGCAGCATACTGTCGAATTCCATAACGCTCATAAT
>CACZML010000167.1 GCA_902782235.1 Oscillospiraceae bacterium | reverse complement strand
AAGTTAGATTATAATCATCAACTATGCATAGAACTATGAGGTATCTTTCTAATGACAAACAATCTGCAAAGTAAGCAGGACGTACAGGAGATCGATCTGCTTAAACTGCTTAAGGTCTTATGGAGCAGGGTTTGGTTGATCGTTTTGGCTGCATTTATCGGCGGTGTTGCTTTCTTCCTTTACACATTCTTCTTTATAACGCCTCAGTACAAGTCTTCTGCGCTTTTATACGTTAATAACAATTCGCTTGATATCGGCTCCACGAAGCTCAATATCACGAGCGGTGATATCAGTGCGTCCAGTTCATTGATCGATACCTATTGTGTTATCTTGAGAAGCCGCACCACATTGGAGCAGGCTAGGCATGAAGGTGAACTTCCTTATACTTATGAGCAGTTAAGAGCTATGGTCTCCGGTAGTGCTGAAGGAAAGACACCTGTATTTAAGATCACAGTTACAAATCCTGATCCTGAGATGGCTGCAAATATCTGCAACACAGTAGTTGAGATCATGATCGATCCTAACTCCGGTATCTCCGGTATCGTTGAAGGTTCATCAGTTAGCGTTATCGACTATGCAGTAGTTGCAAAGTCTGCTTCATCTCCCAGTTACCTGAAGAATACAGCAATCGGTATGCTCTTAGGCTTCGTTGTAGCTTGCGGCATCATCATCCTGTTGTCTCTTATGGACAGCACGATCAGAGAGGAAGATTTCCTCCTTGAGAAGTACAGCAATATCCCTGTACTTGCTACTATCCCGGATCTTAATGAGGATTCAGCAGGCGGCTACTATGGCTACGGCGGTTCTTATGCAAGAGCAGGCGACAAGGCAAGGAGTCAGGCTTCTGCTAAGTCGAACAAGGATAAGGATAAGGGAAGTGAGGTGTGATCATGGCTGCTAAAAAGAAGACACAAGCACCCAGAAGTAATGAGAACAGCATGAGCATCATCGGCTCGAAGCTCAACTTCGAAGGCCGCGAAGCTTATAACCTTTTAAGAACAAACCTGATGTTCGCTACAAAGCGTAACGACCGTAATGCAAGAGTTATCGGTATTACGAGTTCCGTTCACGGCGAAGGCAAGTCACTTACAGTTATCAACCTCGCTTACTCTATTGCAGAGAGCGGACGTAAGGTAATCCTTGTAGAGTGCGACTTAAGACTTCCTACATTGAGAAAGAAGCTTAACCTGCCCAAGTCTACAGGTGTATCCAATATCCTCGCAGGAATCAACAATGAGAAGGCTACTCTTCACAGAGATGTCCTTATCAAGGGTTTGGACTTCCTTCCTGCAGGTGATATCCCGCCGAATCCTTCAGAGCTTTTGGGCTCCAAGGCATTCACAAGCCTTATCGACATGATGGCTGACAATTACGACGTAATCCTTCTCGACCTTCCGCCTATCGGCAAGGTATCTGATGCTCTCGTAGTATCCAGATGCACAGACGGTCTTGTAATCGTAGTTAGAAACGACTATACAAATGCTTCCGACCTTGAATACACATTGAGACAGTGCGAGCTCGTTGATGCTAAGGTCTTAGGCTTCGTTTACAACGGATCCGGAGTCAAGAGCAAGAAGTATAAGTACGGCTACGGCAACAAGTACGCATACGGATATGCGTCATCACAGAAGAAGAGAAGTTCACAGTCCTGATGTTTGATTGCCACTGTCACATTCTTCCCGGCATAGACGACGGCAGCAAGAATGTCCAGATGTCACTCGCCATGCTGGATATGGAAGTCAGGCAGGGAGTCGAAGGAATTATATTCACACCGCATTTCTATGCTGATATGAATTCTCCTTCCACATTTCTCAGAAGACGCGAAAAGGCACTTCAGGAACTTGAGGCAAACCTTAATCTGTTGCCTCAGGTTCCCGATTATATTTTAGGATCTGAAGTTCATTACTTCAGGGGAATGAGCAGATCGGAAGGTATCGAGAGCCTCTGTATAGGGAATAGCAATTATATTCTTATAGAGATGCCTTTCAGGACCTGGCAGCCGCAGTTCATTGATGAGATCGAAGAGATTACGGACGTTCTTGGCCTTCGTGTTATAATCGCACACATAGAAAGATACTTTGACCAGGACAGGAAACTTGTTAAGAGAATAGTGGATAACCCTAATCTTCTTATCCAGTGCAATGCTGAATTCTTCCTGGGAAGATCTGCAAATAACGCATTAAAGTTCATGAAGTCCGGACGAATAGACCTTTTGGGTTCTGACAGTCACAACTTGGAACACAGGAGACCAAATCTTATAGAAGCGGTCCCGGTAATGCAAAAGAAAGACAAAAAGGGAGCTTTAGATCACATAGACCGCGTAAGCCGAAGGATCTTTGAAGCTGCCAGATAAGGATAGGTGACGTTAAGGATGAACAAAAAAAGACTCATTTATGCATTTATGAGCGCTGTTATGTTCATATCAGGAGGAGTATTGCTGTATTACTTCTTCTGGGCTAACGGCTATATAGATCCGCCGAAGGAAGCTCCCGTCATTGAATATTCCGAATTCACATATCCGTCTCTTCCTGAGAAGATCGAGCCTTCAGCTACATCAGCAACCGAGTCAGCCGATGAGACTAATGAGAAGAAGGAAGGCAGACAGTACGAGAATCCTGTTAACTTCGATGAACTGAAGAAGACGAATAAGGACATTGTCGGCTGGATCTATATGACATCGCCGCTTATCAGCCAGCCTATACTTATGAGCAGCAATAATGACGCATATTATTTGTCTCATTCTGCAACAGGTTCATATGCCAAAAGCGGTTCTTTCTTTATAGAAAAAAAATACAACAAGCCAAACTTCGAAGACCCTGTAACAATAGTCTATGGACACAGACAGAGCGATGGTTCCATGTTCGGAAATCTTGAGATGACCTTAAACGAGATCGATATTAATCAGGAGCCTCAGTACATTGTAATATATCTTCAGTAAGGAGTCGGAGTGGAATAACTTCTTTAATCAAGCTTATAAGCAGTCGGGTAAGGGCGTGCAGCTTGTTAAAGATGAGAAACCCAAGTTCGGTGACAAGGTATTGATACTCTCAGCGTGTCTCAGGACAGATAGAACCAAGAGATATCTGGTTATAGCAAAAGAGTTGAAATAAAAAATCTTTGTGATATCATTTATGATATTACGAAAATTATGATTGACCGTATTATGTTCAAATAACAGGGAGGTTATTGACATGAGCAAGAAAAGATTATTAGCACTGCCTATCGTAGCAATAGTTGTTGCCTTATTCGGTGTGTCCGTAATGGCAGCAAGCCCTTGTTCAGGCAGCTGGCATGTTCACGATAAGAATCATAATCATGTAAATCAGTATTTTAAGGGCGATCCGATGCCTAATCCGAATTTAGATCTTTCTACTGTTTCCGGTCTTAAAGCAGCTGTTGAAGCTAAGGGTTGTAAACTTTCTGATTTCACTTTTAAAGCAGCTTTTGATGTATACAGAGATACTAGTGTAGATTATGATTTAGCTGGAAGAAATTCCCATACTGTTTTATTCGAAGTTACAGTAGCAGCCGGTCAGCATGTCATTGTAATCCATGAGAAAGCTCCTAATTCTTATGATTTTGCTATCGATGAATATGATGAGGGTTTAGTTTGCATCAGCGGAGTTACGAGCTTCTCACCTTTCTATATTTATGTTGGTGCTCCTGAGAATTCTCCTCCGACAGGTGATTTTGCTCCCGCATATATCGCTATGATCTCTGTAGCTCTTATCTCCTGCGGTGCAATCTTCGCAATCCGTGCTAAGAAGGCTACTAAGTAATCGGTCAATAATTAGATATTCTTAACGGCGACTTCAATTGAAGCCGCCGTTTTTATATAATACGTTTATGGCTAAAAAGATTAAAAAAGATACTATCGTTACTGTTGTAGGACTCATTGTTACTGTTTGCGCCTTTGCAGGCGCTATTGTTGCCGAGATCAAGGAGAATATGGAAGTTGTTCTCATTATGGGTATCGACGACAGAGAAGATCTTGGCAATACCAAGTTTGCGATTAATAATTCGCAGGCAGACGTGTTGTATGTGTTCGCTGTTGATCACAAAAACAAGACTTTCC
Organism: Oscillospiraceae bacterium; assembly: GCA_902782235.1. Lineage (GTDB taxonomy): Bacteria > Bacillota > Clostridia > Saccharofermentanales > Saccharofermentanaceae > Saccharofermentans. The sequence goes on along the minus strand of CACZML010000167.1, from coordinate 631 downwards.
AGGCAATCCAGATTAACCGTGAGACCATGACAGGTATCCAGACTTATAATAATGACGGTACGAAGGATACAATCGCCGAAGCTCAGATCTGCTTAGCGCATTCCTTCGGTAAGACAGAGCAGGGAAGATGTCTTAATACCGTTGATGCAGTATCAGGTTTACTCTTCAATATGCCGGTCGATCACTATATCTCTTTAAATATGGCAGCGATCTCCATATTAAATGAACAGGTAGGCGGTGTTACCGTTACGGTTCCTGCAGGACTTGAATCCGCCGATCCTGCATTTAAGGAAGGGGCTAAGGTTAAGCTTCAGGGGAAACAGGCAGAGTTATTTGTAAGATCACGTATGAGCCTTGAGAACGATACCAATGAGTTCCGCATGGAGCGTCAGCAGATATTTATGAATGCCTGGATGGATCAGGCAAATCAACGGATGGATTCTGATTCCGGTTTTGCGCTAGGGCTCGTTTTATCGCTTTCGGATTATATGACCAGTGATTTGTCTGCGAATGCTTTATCTGATCTTGCTAACCAGCTTAAGGAATATAAGAACCTTGGTACCGTGAAGACAGTTGGAGAGACATTACTTGAAAATGAGGCTAAAATAAGCGCTTTCCGTGAATATTATGT
>CACZML010000166.1 GCA_902782235.1 Oscillospiraceae bacterium | reverse complement strand
GGCCGCGAATAAAAGGATAATAGGAAAGACTTAGGGGAATTAAAATGAGAAACACAAAGATAGTTCATCAGGTGACTTTAAAGCACATGAAGATGAATATGAAGCGTACCGTGATATCGGTCATCGGAATCGCGCTGATGGTAATGCTTCTTACCACGGTCCTTGTCGGTAAGGATACGGCATTTCAGTACTTCGTTGATATCGTATCCGCAAAGAAGGGTGGATATCACTATGCGGTTTATGACATCGACAAGGAGAAATTAGAGAAACTCAAGGAAATGGATGAAATAACGGAAATCGCCGTTACCGAAGATCTGAAGTATTCTGATTTCGAACAGTCCGCCAATCCGAATAAGCCGTTCGTTAATGTAAGAAGATATTCTGCCTCTGCTTTTGAGTGGATGAATATAAAGCTTGTCGACGGCAGATTCCCTCAAAACGGAAATGAGATCGTGATAAGCGAGCAGGCTATAAAAGACGGTTCGACGGTAAAGATCGGCGATAAAATCAGCACGAGCACATTCAGACGCTATTTCAAGAACAATAATACTTCCGGTGCATTCGGAACACAGTATCCGGTTTTCGAGGTGCCTGCAGGAGAGACTCTTGAAGTGCCTTTCAACATGTTCTATTTTGTGCCGGGCACGGAAATCGGAGATGATTTCTATAAGTCCGGTGAAGAGATCCACAAGGATACCGGTTTTTCACAGGAGTTTACCGTAGTCGGAATCATCGAAGCACCTGTCTTCGAAGAGCCAATCTGCGCATGGTATTCAGCTATCTCGGTTGTTGATGAGACAACTGCCCTGAGCGATAGTTTTAATGCTCTTATAATGACAGATACACATAAGACCGGTGCGGATTTCGTTCACAAAATAGGGGAGCTCGTCGGAATCGATAACTTCGAGATGAATGACTATCTGCTCGTCTTCTCAGGCAGTTCTTCAGAGGACGCTATGAACTTTATAGTTACTGGCGCACAGGCTTTCTTTGTAGTGCTCATCGCATTGATCTCAGTCATGCTGATTTATAACATTTTCGCGCTTTCTTATGACGAGAGAGCGAAATATCTGGGCATGCTTTCTTCAGTCGGAGCTACAGGAAAACAGAAGAGAAGTTCAGTATATTTTGAAGCGTTCACAATGCTCATTCCGGCACTTCCGATCGGTTTCGCATTAGGCCTTGGCGCAGTCAGGGTCGCAGCAAATACCGCAGGCCCCATGGCAGAGAAATTATTCAGATTTGACGGTTCCGAGACGCTCAATCTGAAGCCTGCACTTGCAATCAGTCCTGCCGCAGTGATCGCAGTCATTCTTCTCAGTGTAGTTACTGTATTTATCTCTGCATTGATCCCTGCCCGCAAGATCAGCAAGGTCGGCCCTATCGAGAGTATCAGGGGCACTAAAAAGTCCGGAAAAACAAGAACTAAGGCTAAGGGAAATCCTGACAGGCTTATAGGCAAGTCAGCTGCAGGAATGCTTTCTTCCAGATTCTTTAAGAATGACAAGAGCAAGTCATTGGGAATCATTAGAGCAGTCGCAATTTTCTTCCTTGTTACGGTCGTTGTATATTTCGGAACAACACTCGTCATCATGATGGTTGATTTCAAGCTCAGAGACAATGGTGTGCGTTTTACCTATGGCTCTGAAAGAGACTATGTAATGACTGTCATTGATACAAAAGATCAGATGAGCCGTGACGACCTTATCAACATGGTTAAAACTGCTGAAGGCACAAGTGATGTCGCAGTATGCAGATTTGAAAGTTATTCTCTTGAGATCGAAAACGATTCATTAAGTGATGAGTATTGGGATGCATATTATGAAGTCGTCAGCATGTTCCATAAACCCGGTGAGCTTTCGAAAGAAGAGTTCCTGGAAGAGGAAAAGCAAGACAACTTCGGCAAAACCTTTTTAGGCGTGGTCGCATTCGAAGATGAAGAGTTCGACAAGATGGCTAAGGACGTTAATGCTGTTTCTTATGGCGGGAACGAAATGCCCTGCATCCTTCTGACCAACATGTCTGTTTCTACTGATCAGTTCGCGGGTCAGCATCCCAGAGACTACAAGTATATTGAGATCAAGGATCCATATGCAGTTAAAGAAGGTGAGAACCTGCCTCTCTATTCCGTGTCGCTCACAAGAGAGGAAGCAGAAAGATATGGTGTTGATTGGGATGAAGTGCCACATCCGGAGATAGATCTTGATGGTGCTCCTTCAAATTTCAAGGTAATCAAGAAAGTAAGCACAGATGATATCAGTAAATACATGAATGGTTCAGGCGAAGCAGCTCTTTACCTGATCGTTCCAATGAGCGTTGCCCAATACATCGACAGGATCAATGTTCAGGAAATGGAGACAGCGATCTACTTTAACTGCGGCAACGCAGATACTATAAACATGTTATCGAATCTGTGCGATCAGTTGTATGATCTTGGCGCTAATGTCTCTGTGCAGCAGACCGCCGGATATGGTGCCGAGTTCAGGGATATCATCGCATACCTCATCAGAATGGTACTTGCTGTATTCATGACGATCGCATCTGCAATCTGTCTGCTTAATGTGTACAGTTCGATATCCGGCCTCATGGTATCCAGAAGAAAGCAGTTCGCTGTTTTAAAGTCTATGGGTTCGACATTCCCGCAGATTCTGAATACCGAAGTAAGAGAGGGCATCAGAATGCTGATCGCAGCAATAGCAATTGCTTTCCCTGTAACAGGAATCATCTGCTGGCTGCTCTCGAAAACCTTCATAAGCAGATTCGGATTCTTCACGATATCCTTCCCGTGGCTCGAGGCTGCAGGACTCATCGTGTTCATAGTTGCGGCAGTTCTGCTTATGACCTTTATTTGCTTAAGACGTGAGAATAAGATTGATATAATAAATGAGATCAAACGTGAAAGTGTCTGATGCATGGTATTAGTAGTTGAAGACGACAGCATAATTGCAGAAGGCTTGAAGCTTGCTTTAACAGGCGAGGGTATGGAAGTTACCCTCGCTTCTTCTGTTGCCGAAGCATATGCAGCGCTCGAAAACGATGACCCC
>CACZML010000165.1 GCA_902782235.1 Oscillospiraceae bacterium | reverse complement strand
GGCCGCGAATAAAAGGATAATAGGAAAGACTTAGGGGAATTAAAATGAGAAACACAAAGATAGTTCATCAGGTGACTTTAAAGCACATGAAGATGAATAAAAAGCGCACGGTATTGTCTATCGTCGGAATCGCGCTGATGGTGATGCTGCTTACATGCGTATTCGTAGGTAAGGACACGGCGTTCAATTATTTTGTCGATATCGGCTCGGCAAAGAACGGTTCTTATCACTATGCCGTATATGACATCAACAAAGACAAGCTCAACATGATCAGGTGTTTTGAAGAGGTTACGGAAGTAGGTGTTACCGAAGATCTTGCTCTTACCGAGTTTGATAAGTCAGCAAATCCCGAAAGACCTTTTCTTAACATAAGAAGGTATTCACCTGATGCAATGAAGTGGATGAACATCAAGGTCGTTGAAGGAAGACTTCCTGAGAATGATCAGGAGATCGTAGTAAGCGAAAGCGCAATACGGGAAGGATCGGCGATCGGTATCGGAGATAAGATCAAGGCTTCGACTTTTAAGAGATATATCAGAAATAATTCGGATAACGACGGATATCTCGCATTTCCGCTTGTCCAGCTTCCGGCACACGAGACAGTAGAGCTGCCTTTTAACATGTTCTACATCGATCCTCAGTCGGATGACGGCAAAGCGTTCTATGAAACTCATGAAGAGATCCATGAACCTACCGGTTTTTCACACGAATATACAGTAGTAGGAATAATAGAGACTCCTGTCTTCGAGAGTGTGGGGTGTGCGTGGTATGCGGCCATCTCTGCCGTAGATGAATCGACACTTCAGAATGAGACGTTCAATGCGCTTCTTATGACAGATACGGACAAAGACCAGTATGCTTTCACTGAAGCCATGAGAAACCTGGTCGGTGCAGAGAATTTTGACTCTAATGACAGTGTTCTTATCTTCTCAGGTAATTCATCAGAGAATGCGCTTAACTTTATCGTAAAGGCTATGCAGATCTTCTTCGTGGTTCTCATCGCATTGATATCCGTTATGCTCATATACAATGTTTTCGCGCTCTCATTTGACGAGAGAGCCAAGTACCTGGGCATGTTATCCTCTGTCGGTGCGACCGGCAAGCAGAAGAGAAGTTCTGTTTACTTTGAAGCATTTGCGCTTCTTATCCCGTCTTTGCCGATTGGTTTTATCGCCGGTCTCGGAGTTGTTAAGGCAGGAGCAAATTGGGCAGGCCCGATGGCACAGAAACTGTTTAACTTTGACGGTTCTGCAGTGCTCGACATGGATCCTGAGCTTTCTATAACTCCTTCAGCTGTTCTGATCATTATCCTGCTCAGTGCTGTAACGGTATTTATATCAGCCCTGATCCCGGCGCGTAAGATCAGCAAGGTAGGACCTATCGAAAGCATCAGAGGCACTAAGAAGTCCGGTAAAACAAGGAATAAGGCAAAGGCTGATCCGGACAGACTTATAAACAGATCAGTTGCCGGGATGCTCTCCTCAAGATTTCTGAAGAATGATAAGAGCAAGTCATTCGGAATCATCAGAGCTGTTGCAATATTCTTCCTGGTTACGGTAACGGTATACTTCGGATCATCTCTTCTTATTCTGATGGTAAATTACAAACTCCAGGATAACAGCGTGAAATATGCATGTTCGAAGGACAGAAAGTATGTCGTATCAATGTACGACTCAAGATATGAAGTCGATTTTGGAGAAATCACCGATTCGATCAGGAAAACCGAAGGCGTTACTGATATCACAGTCTGCAAATCTGATCACTGGGCATTATACGTAGATAACGACTCTTTAAGCGATGAGTATTGGGATGCATACTATCAGATCGTCAGCATGTATTATCCTGCAGGACAATACAGCAAGGATGATTTCCTGAAAGAATACAAACTGGAATTTGACGCCAGATCTCAAATAGGCGTAATCGCTTTTGAGGATGAGGTGTTCAATAAGATGGCGAAAGAAACAAACGCATTATCTTATGGTGACGGTGAGCTGCCATGCATACTCCTGAACAATACTTCATTCTCAACAGACCAATACGGTATTGCGGGTAAGTCTCCGAGAGATTACAAGTATGTTGAAGTAAATAATCCCTTTGCACCTGAAAAGGGTGATGTGCTTAAGGTATATCCTGCGGCTTTGACCAGAGCAGAAGCTATAGAGCGCGGCTATAATCCGGAGGAGATAGATTTCCCCGAGATCGAACTTGACGGACCTGCTGATCTTAAGATCATAAACAAAGTCCAAACTAAAGATATCGGCGACTACCTTAACGGTTCAGGCGACATGGCCATATACTTCATCGTGCCTATGAGCGTTGCAGACTATATCGATAAGATCAACGCGACTTCGTTATCGACATTAGTTTTCTTCAATTGCGATAATCAGGACAGCATCAATAATCTTTCTGCTTCATTAGCACAGCTGGAAGACAAAGGCGCAGGTGTACACCTTATGACGACAAGCACCAACGGCGCTGAATATAAGGAGATCATTGCATATCTTATCAGGATCATACTTGTAATATTCACGACCATAGCATCTGCTATCTGTCTGTTGAATGTATACAGTTCGATCTCGGCTCTGACGGTTGCAAGAAGAAAGCATTTCGCGATCCTGAAGTCTATGGGATCAACATTTAAGCAGCTCATAAAGACTGAATTCCGCGAAAGCTCAGGAATGCTTATAAGATCTTTCCTGATTGCCGCTCCGCTGACAGGTCTTATCTGCTGGTGGCTCTCAAAGTTCATGATCAGCAGATTCGGCTACTTCACGGTATCTTTCCCGTGGCTCCAGTCCATAGGACTCATCGTGTTCATCTCTGCTGCAGTTCTTCTTATGACTTATATTTGCTTAAGACGTGAGAATAAGATTGATATAATAGATGAGATCAAACGTGAAAGTGTCTGATGCATGGTATTAGTAGTTGAAGACGACAACATAATCGCAGAAGGCTTGAAGCTTGCTTTAACAGGCGAGGGTATGGAAGTTACCCTCGCTTCTTCTGTTGCCGAAGCATATGCAGCGCTCGAAAACGATGACCCC
>CACZML010000164.1 GCA_902782235.1 Oscillospiraceae bacterium | reverse complement strand
GAGTGCGTATGGCTGGCGGATTTACTGAAAAAGAAAGAGAACAGATAAGAATAGCGTTACTATCGGCAGGCTATAAGCTCAGTGCTGAGTGCGGAATTAAGAAGATGACTGTAGCCTTGGTGGCGAAGTCTTCCGGCGTTGCTGTAGGGTCTTTCTATAATTTCTTCGACTCAAAAGAGGATTTTGTTCTAGCGCTGATACAGGAAGCCGAGAAAGAGGCTGAAATTAGGATGGTTTCTGCGTTTGCGAAGGATGGAACGATTTCTTTGAAGAAGTTCCTTCAGACTTTTCGCGAGAATTTCAGACCTGAGACAAATTTCTTCCTTAAGATCAGCTTAGAAGACTGGATGTGGCTTAAGTCGCATCTTACTGATACTACTTACTTTAATACATCGAGCGATCTTCAGAAGATCGAGTGGCTCCTGCCGAAGATTAAAGGTGTAAGAGAGAATATTGATCCAGGCGTCGTAGTCAACTTCATCAAGTCGATATATGCGATGTACCAGAACAGAGAGACCTTATTTGAAGAGTCTTTGGAAACAAATGTGGATCTCATATTCGAATCGATCTACCGATATATGAAAGCCTAAGGTCAAGAAAGGGACACGTAAATGATATTAGCGTTTATTGAAGGTTTGGTATTAAGCTTTATTCTGCTTCTGGTTTGTGTTATCAACATCAAAAATGGGCCCGTAGGCGGGGTTCATTACTACGAAGAACCCGTGAAGGAACGCGTTGTCGAGATGGGGCTTATCACGAAGGCGCAAATCAAGAAAAACATGTTATGGTCAGGAGCTGTATTCATGTTTGCATTGATTATCGCAGCCCCGCTGACAGTGTTCTTCGTTAACAAGGCGGCCGGGTTCTCGGAAAGCTTTATACAGCTTGCGATTATGTATATGGTGTGCGGTGTGTTTGACCGTGTATTTATAGATTGGTACTGGGTCGGACACACCAAGGCCTGGTTCATTCCCGGAACGGAAGATCTCATGCCTTACATACATAAGAAATCCTGGATCAAAAAGATAGGCCAGACTATAATACTTTACCCTGCTCTTGCAGCACTTCTGGCACTTGTATTATCTAAGCTGCCATGAACCTCTATACTTTTTTATCAATAGGATATGACCTTCTGGATAAGATATGGTTGTCTGAGAAAGGCAGAAATCCGAGAGATGTTATCGAGGAACTGATTCCGAACGAGAAGTGTAAAGTCCTGGATCTGTGTTGTGGAACATTCACAAACGGTCTTTTCATAGCGAAGAAGAATCCTAAAAATCTTGTGGTAGGACTAGATCGATCCGAACCGATGCTTCGCGAAGGCAGACGTAAGATTGATAAGGCCGGAATCAGTAATGTAGAGTTGATGTGCCTTGATGCAACAAAAACCGGGATAGAGGAAGAGTCTTTCGATTACGCGATCATCGGATTGGTCCTGCATGAATGTAATCCGGAACTGTGGAAAAGTATCCTGGCAGAAACACGAAGAATCCTTAAACCGAATGGTCGCATAATAATCCTTGAGTGGGAACGACCGGATAATCTAAAACAAAGAATAAAGTTTGCTCCGCTCTATATCACCGAAGTGTTATGTAATCCCGGGTATTTCAAAGAGTTCTATCAGGCAGATAAAACGGATTTCTTCAAAGGATATGGATTTGAGACGGAACAGCGTATCGGCTGTAACTATACGACGGTATTGTCACTGAAGAAAAGGGAACTATAAAGGGGAAAACTGAATGCAAACAAGGCTCACGGTAATAGTTGACAACATAGCAAAAAATGGAATCAAAGGAGAGTGGGGTCTGTCGATCCTTGCCGAACATCGCGGTAATCGCATACTTGTTGATACCGGAGCATCAGATCTGTTTGCCGATAACATGAGCAAATTGGGATTTGATATTAATGATGTGGACTATGGTGTGCTTAGTCATGCTCATTATGATCATGCTAATGGTATGCCCGCATTCTTCGAACGCAATTCGAAAGCACAATTCTATCTTCGTGAGACAACTGCCGAAGACTGTTATTTTAAGAAATTGATTTTCCGTAAGTATATTGGGATCCCGAGGCATATCATAGAGAATTACCGTGAACGAATTACATTTGTTTCCGGTAACTACAGTTTGTGTGACGGAGCATACTTGATACCGCATACGACGAATGGTCTTGAGAAGATAGGAAAAAGGGAGATGATGTACAGGAGAACGACAGACGGCTGGCGTCCCGATGATTTCTCGCATGAGCAGAGTCTGGTCCTGGATACGGACAAGGGATTGATAATCATCAACAGTTGCTCACACGGCGGTGCGGTTAACATCATAAATGAAGTAAAGAAGGTTTTTCCAGATAAGCATATATACGGGCTTGTTGGGGGATTTCATCTCTTTAACAAGAGTAATGAAGAAGTGCGTCGGGTCGGCAAGGAGATCAAGGAAACAGGGATAGATTATATCTGTACCGGGCATTGCACTAAGGACAGGGCCTATAACATTTTGAAGGAAGAATTAGGGGATAGGTTAGATCAATTGAAAGTTGGGTTAAAAATAAGATATTAATGGTCGTATTCTTAGTTATATTAATTCAGAATATAACTAACTAAGAAGCCTGCGAAAAACAACTCGCAGGCTTCAATAATTTCAGGTAATTTTACAGCGGAAGATCATCAATACACATGTAATAGACACCTAGTCTCTTGATCCGTTCCGCCTCATCATGCTTGATGCGGGTCACCTCATAAGTCTTCCTTTTTAGCTTAGCCAGGATAACAGCCAGCGTTCCGCCCCAAACGACAGTAATATTACTTTCCACGTGATTCGATCTCTTCTTTGATATTTGCTGTATGCGCCTGTAGATCAGCTTCAAATCGGCTCTCAAAATCTTCTTTTGCCAAGACGGAATAAAAGGATTTCTTTGCGGTGTAGTTTATCCAGTCATCGACCATAGATGTGACTATACTGAAGCTGCTGACCGGTATGTAATAAATAATCTTGATGTCAGACCCGGTATATTCGATCATAGAATTCCAGTTGCAGCCTAACTTCTTGAAGTATTC
>CACZML010000163.1 GCA_902782235.1 Oscillospiraceae bacterium | reverse complement strand
TCTACGTCCGTCGCATAGCACCATCTTCCGCCGGTAAAGTTGCCGAAGATGTATTTCAAGGAAGCGGACTCGCTCATTATGAGAAGCCTGCCGTTTACGAAAACGATCTCCTCAGCCATCGGCGGAGCATCAAATGCTGATACCTGAGTCGAGCTGTCAAATGCATAAATAGGCAGGATTATATCCGGTTCAGCTACACCCGAATGTATCTTCCCGTTAAACGCCACAGGTTCACTGCCGGAAATGTCGTAGCATCTGATCGTTGATTTTGCAGTTCCGTAAGACTGGGATATCCAGATCTTTCCGTCCTTGACCGTCATGCCCTGAACGAGCCCCGGCATCGAATACATCTCAAAGGGTATATTTGAGATTCCGAAAGATGAATTCTCATCACTGCTGAACTTGTCAGTCATGTAATTCGGATCCCTGTAGAACTCGCCTACGATCATGCGGTCTTCGGCAAAGCAGATCCAGGCTACATTGATCTTGTCACCAAAAAACTTGGTTGAGAAACTTCCAAGCTTCTTTACTGTATCTCCGCTCTTTGCAGAAAGAACGTCATTCAGGCTGTAAACATTAATGCACGCATCCTCGTCACCGGCGACGAAAAGATATTCCCCGTGCGAAGCAAGACCGCCTGCGTGGGGCTTTATTCCGTTGCCGTTCTCGTCGCCCATGATAACGTAGCCGTCATCTTTACCGCTCGCGCCGTCAACTCTGTAAATACGCGACGGAGAGCCATCCTTCTGGTAACCGCAGATAAGATACGTATCAACGGAAGATACATAATCCAGGCCCTGCGGCGTCATATTATCCATGAGTCCGGGGATGACAAAAGCCTTCTCTGAAGCCTTGTAATAACTGCTGACAGGCGCCCTGAAGTAGATCCTCGCACCGATCAGAACGACTGCAACAAGGGCAACTAATACCACCAGAATGGTGATGATGACTTTCTTGGCTTTAGAACCTGCTGTTTTACTCATGGCGGGACTCCCTCCATCTGATTTTCTGTATTGTATTTTACCAAATTCAGGTAAAACTTCAGGCCATCCCATCCAAATAAAACAGGCGCCTCAGAATAACGAGGCGCCTGCATAAATCTTAAGTTCTTAAAATATCAATACCAATCCTTGTGTCTCTTGATGTAGATGACTTTCATGATCTGCGCGAAAACCATGTAGACGACCATGAGGAGAGTTCATGATCTGCGCGAAAACCATGTAGACGACCATGAGGAGAGCGAGCCAGAGCATGTAGCTTAAAGGCATTGCCGGAAGGTCGAAGAGCGTTGACAATCCGGTGAATCCGATGATGAGCGTAACTGCAATGACTGCAAGTGTTGAGAGCGTGAGCTGGATGGATGCCCTGTCGCCGATGAACGGGAGCTTCGGCGTTCTGATCGTGTGGATTACCATCGTCTGAGAGATGACACCGAACATGAACCAGCCGCACTGGAAGTAACCTGCCATCTCAGGATTGTTGTATCCGAAGATGAACCACAGTACGAGGAAGCACAGAACGTCAAGTACAGTACTCAAAAGACCAAAGGATACCATGAAGCCTTTGATGCCGCCGAGGTCCCATTTCTTGGGCTTCTCGATGTACTTGGATTCGACGTGGTCGAAAGGCATACCGAGCTGTGCGAAGTCGTTTAAGAGGTTCTGCACGAGGATATGTACAGGGAGCATCGGCAGGAACGGTAAGAAGATGCTCGCGATAAGTACTGAGAACATATTACCGAAGTTGCCTGAAACAGACATCTTGAGGTACTTGGACATGTTCGCGAAAGTGGAACGGCCTTCGACAACGCCTTCGTCCAATACCATGAGATCCTTTTCGAGGAGGATGATATCAGCAACTTCTTTCGCGATATCAACAGCGTTGTCAACGGAGATACCGATGTCTGCCTGCTTTAAGGGCAAGCTGTCGTTGATGCCGTCACCCATGTAGCCTACGGTGTGTCCGTTAGCCTGGAACATCTTAACTACACGCTGCTTCTGGTAAGGTGAGAGCTTGGAGAAGATGTCGCACTTCTCGCATGCTTCTTTCAACTCGTCATCAGTCATTGCCTCGATCTTGGCACCTGTAAGTGACATCTCAGTGGAGAAGCCGAGTCTGCCGCAGATATTGATGGCAACGCCTTCGGAGTCACCTGTAAGGACTATCGTACGTACGCCGTTCTTTCTCAGAGCGTTGATAGCTTCGCCTGCAGATTCCTTCGGCGGATCCAGGAATCCGACGAATCCGATGAGTACCATCTCGCTCTCGTCCTGAACGCCGAAAACATCGACGCCGTGAACGTTATTTTTCTGGGCAACCGCGATAACACGGATGCCTTCCAAGTTATTCTCTTCAGCGATCTTTTTCGCATTCGCGATGAGATCATCCGTGATCTCCTTAACTTCGCCGTCGATCTCGATATATGAACAGATTGAAAGGATCTCTTCAACAGCACCCTTTGTGATGAGCTGGCGCTTGCCGTTCTTGTCCTTGAGTACGACGCTCATGCGGCGGCGTGAGAAGTCGAACGGGATCTCGTCTTCTCTTACATAAGCTTCCTTAAGGTAGCCAAGGTCTTCCTTGTCTGCGCGGTTGATGATGGCAACATCCATGAGGTTCTTAAGGCCTGTCTGGAAATAGCTGTTAAGGAATGCGTGTCTTAAGATACGCTTGTCCTCACGGCCAAGAACGTCCATGTATTTCTCAAGGATGATCTCGTCCTGTGTGAGCGTACCTGTCTTATCTGTACAGAAAACGTCCATCTCACCGAATGTCTGGATTGCACCAAGACGCTTAACGATGGTCTTCTTGCGGGACATGTTGATAGCGCCCCTTGCCAAAGAAGAGTTCATGATTACGGGGAGCATCTCCGGCATGATTCCTACTGCGATCGTGATGCCGAACATGAGGGATTCGAGCCATCCGCCCTTGCCCTTGGTGATGAAGTTGGCAATGAAGATGACCGGAACCGTTACGAGCATGAAGCGGATCAGGAGCTTGCTTACGGAATCGAGGTTCTTCTCGAATGCGCTCTTCTCCTCATAGGAGTTGAGGCTCTTTGCCATGCTTCCGAAATATGTATCTTCGCCTGTCGTAAGGATAATTGCCTTGGCGCTTCCCGATACGATGTTGGATCCCATGAATCCGATGTTTGCAAGGTCCGTGACGCCGACATTCTTCTCGCTTGTCGTGAACTTCTCGACAGGGTTGCTCTCACCTGTAAGCTGTGACTGGTCGATGAAGAGGTCCTTTGTCTCGATGAACCTTACATCGCCGGGGATCATGTCGCCTGATGCGAGCTTAACGATATCGCCCGGAACGAGCTCTTCGATATCCACTTCGATCTCGACATCGTTACGGATGACATCGAGCTTGGTGGTGATCATGCCCTGCAGCTTTTTTGCTGCGTTGTTGGATTTCTCTTCCTGAATAAAAGAGATCGTCGCGGAGATAATGATTACCGCAACGAGCATTATGAATGTTGCAAACGACGGCTCTTCTGCAAGCACGACGTCAGTAACAAATGTGATCATCGCAACTACGAGAAGCACGATGTTGAAAGGATTGATTATTGCATCCTTGATACGTACGGCAAGGTTCTTCTCTTTGCCGAAATCAATGATGTTCCTTCCATACTCTTCAAGACGGTCCGCCGCCTGAACGGGATCAAGACCATATTCGTCAGTCTCATACTTCGCGAAAAGGTCCTTCTGCTCCATTGCGCTTAATTCAAGCAGTGTTTTCTCCACTTCATTGCGGTGTTCTGTATTCTCTTTTCTCTTCATGTCCCTCTCCCGATTATTTTTTCGTATGTGGAAAATTATATAAAAATCGCGTGCGCGTAACAATATAAAAAGCCGCTTCCTTGTAGGAAACGGCTCTTGTTAATTCGGGGAAGTCCCTCTCCCGGGATCACTTGTAAGATCCGCCGGAAAGGCTAGCTTTCTGTTTTCCCAGGTTCTTTGCATAACGAACTATCATGTAAAGAACGTAACCTGTGGCAACACCCAATGTGTTCATGAGGAGGTCGTCAACGTCAGATGTCCTGTCTGCAAACGGCAGCTGGAGTATCTCTATCGCCAAAGATATGAGGAATCCGGTTCCAATAACCTTGTAGTATTTATCCAGGCGCTTATAGAGTACAGGCAGTAAGATTCCCGTCGGAACGAACATCAGGATATTGCCGAACACATTAAAGATCATGTGCGCCTTATTCTCGTAATCCAAAAGATACACAAACGGGATCAGATTGATCCTGCA
>CACZML010000162.1 GCA_902782235.1 Oscillospiraceae bacterium | reverse complement strand
CCGGTGATGTATATCTGAAGACATGATTTTCGCGCACCTTAACGGGTGCGTTTTTTATGCCATGTTGACTGCGCATACCGGAATATGTAGTCCCGAAGTTTATTTTTTGAGTCAAGCGGACTACAAAAACCTTGAATATGTAGTCCCAAAGCATGAGTTTTAAGCCAAGCGGACTACAAATCCTGAACTATTCGGCACAGGCTCATTTTTCACTATATTCGCAAATTCACACAAAAGGTGTAAAATTACACTAGAACAGGAAGCAAACTCATGCATTGTTATGGAGAGGATATACATGAAGCGCGAAGAGTTCATAAAGGCTGTAAGCAGCAAGCTCAAGCTCATCAGGACTGAGTACGGGATTACCCAGGAAGCGATGAGCGAGATGCTGGGGATCTCAAAGAAGACGCTCGTTGAGACTGAGAAGGGCAGGCGCGATCTTTCATGGACGGAAGTAATCGCCGTGGCATCGGTTTTCGAGCAGAGCGAAGTGCTTCAGGGGATCATGGGAGGCGATGCGGGTGATGTTATCCATGCGCTCGCGTTTGAGGACCGGCACATAAAATATCCGCCGACGATGGGCGGTAAAGTGTGGTGGCGGGTGATAGATGAGAAGGACGGTATTAGACTTCAGCAGAATTACGTCACCGGTCATTACAGGCTACTTGATAAGGATGACTGCAGGCTGATCTCATCGTTCAGCAGGGAAGAAGTGGAAGAATACAGGGATTCTCTGGGGAGGCAATAATCATGGAATATCTTCTTTTGATGGCTATGTTCCTGGCGCCGCCAATTGCATTCGTATTTTGTCTGATCAATGCGATAAGGCACATCATAAAATTCAAAAAGAATCAGGAAGGCAAGACCAAAGCGGTAGTATACAGCATCATTACCGGAGCGGTATTTATTTATCTCATTGCAGAGGCATTACTGATAATCTGGTTCGCCCAAGGCATTGCACATATGTAAGCCTAAGGCAGAAATAAATATATGGAGGTTCTGAATATGGGAATCTTATCAACAGCTATCTACATCGCAAACTCGATTCCACTCACCTGGAACAACGTGAGAACAACAGCTATATTCGGATTTTTCCCGTTGCTGTTTGTAATCTTTTTGGTATTGACGATCGTTCAGCTCATAAAGGTCAAAAAGAACGGCGGAAGGAAAATAAAGGCAATCGTGTTCGGAGCTATGGCGACGCAATTCGGCTTAATATCTTTAGGCGAAGTAGTCCTTATCTATATACTTTCATTAGCAATTGCACACATGTGAGGTGATATCAATGAAAGACAAGACATTTATCACGATACTTGCAATCGTTATGGTCATAGGGATCGGAGTCACCACAGGACTTTTGATCCATGGCTACAATCTCTGGAAAGAAATATCGATCGTTGAGATGATCGCGAATTGGGGATGATCAATATGGATAAGAAGAGATTAGCTAAACAGCTTGGCGTTATCGTGCTGGTAATCGCAATGTTTATAGGACTTGATACAGGAGTCTACCAGCTCTTCATCAAGAGGGTCATAAGCCACCATTCACCCGGTATGCAAAAGATGAGCGTCGAAGTCGGGAATTATGTGCCTTTCACGGGCTCCGAAAATGTTTACTCCGCAGAAGGCGTTACCAAACTTGAAGGCGATATTCCGGTGATAGACGGTGCAGCAGCACTCCTTCCTATCTATGCAGGATTCGTACAGAGCATCTATCCTGAGAGTTCAGTTATCTATAACGGTGAAGACTACGACGCTTCAAGTGCCATGCACTACACGAATACCAGAGGCGCATACAAGGATATCGTCGACGGCAATGCAGACATCATCATCTGTGCCCAGCCTTCTGATGAACAGCTTCAGTATGCAAAGGACAACGGCGTTGAACTTGAGATGGTCCCGATCGGCTCCGATGCATTTGTATTCATCGTAAATGACAGCAACCCGGTAAATAACATCACGATAGAACAGATCAGGGGCATCTATTCGGGTGAGATCAAAAACTGGAAAGAATTAGGCGGCAAGGATATCCCGATCGCCGCAATGAGAAGGAATAAGAACAGCGGATCCCAGACCGCGCTCGAAAAGCTCATGGGCGATACACCGATCAAGCCGGATTACACCACGCTCTTCGGAAGCCCGATCGGATTCTCTTTCAGATATTACGTTACAGGCATGTTAGGTGAGGGTAAAGTTAAGATCCTTACGATCAACGGCATCGCACCTACGGCAGAGACGATCGCAGACGGCTCATATCCTGTCGCGGGAAACATCTATGCGATTTACAGAAAAGGCGAGACGAATGAGAACGTGCAGAAGGCAATCGACTTCATGCTCTCACCTGAAGGACAGAAGATAGTAGAACAGAGCGGATACATTCCCTTAAGTTGATAACAGTAAATTGCAGATAATGAAAAAGGCCGCCCGGGATTAACCGGACGGCCTTTGATTTACTAATCTCTATAAGATTAATATCCGTACTGTGCAGAAAGAGCTGCACCAGCGATAGCAACCGCGATAGAAGCGATTGTACCGATGATTGAAAGGATAAGACCGATGATAGCTGTGATCTTACCAACCTTTGTGAACTGGTTCTGAACGCCGTCCTTCTTGCACTGTGCGCCAAGAATAAGGCTTACGATAGCGCAAATAAGACCAACACCGTAACCATAAGAAGCAACGATTGAAGCGATACCGCATACCATGCAGGCAATTGACTTGCCCTTAGACTGACCCTGAACAGGTGTGTTTTCTGCCATGTTAATGACCCTCCTTGATTTTCTAGGGATATAAAAGTGAAGTGCAATCCCCATCTGCTTGCGATTTTATCAAATCTTTCTGCGAATGTTAATAGAGTTTCAGACAAAATGTTTGAGTATCAAACAATCAATTTGGTAATAATTAACAATGGAAATTTTGTCACAGGATTAAAGTGTGCTGTTCCCCGGCACTTTAAAGGCTACAGAAAACAGGGTTTCCGGCGTACAGTTCAGGCTTTTCCGGTAAAAACATTAAATCCGCATATTGTTTTCACGCATATTTTAAAAAGAGATAGCAGATAAAAAAGGTTCGTGATATGCTTAAGCTGCATAAGGAATCAGCAGAAATCCTGTTCCCG
>CACZML010000161.1 GCA_902782235.1 Oscillospiraceae bacterium | reverse complement strand
TTTCAGGTATTCCACTGCTTCGTTAAAGCTTACGGCAAAAGTGCCGGGGAAGTGTGAATCTGAGCCCAATGTGATGAGCTTTCCGCCCATGTCCCTATATCTGTTAAGGAGTTCTCTGTCAGGAAGCCATCTCGTAAATCCGCCGTCCTTGTGCTTTTGGATCGATTTTGTGTTGATCTCGAGTGCTTTTTCCTTGGCAATCATGACCTCGAAAAGCCTGTCTAATTCCTTAGGCGTCTCTTCGTATGTGATGAAGTCATTCTTGTTGTCTGCATATCTGTTGATGTAGTCGTAGTGCGCGACAACATCGAAATTATTGCACTTCTCGCACATCTCGGTCATTGTGTTGATGTACTCGCTGTGAAGGTCTTTTGCAGGGAGCTTGTAGCATCCGCGTTCAACATAGAAATCCTGGCCTCTGAAGAGGTGAACGCTCATTAGAACAACATCCAAGGGGATTGAAGCGGCTACTTTGTCGATCTCTTTGGCGACATGGGTCTGATATCCGAATTCAATGCCCTTAAGAAGCTCGAAATTGTCTCCTGCTATGGAACGCCACTGATCAAATGCCTTGTTGTACTCTTCAAGATCAAACATCCAGTTCAAGCCGTCATATTCTGGTAAATCCTTTGGATTGAGCTTCGCTTATCAGCTCGTAAATGGACTGTCCGGCGTCTGCCGAGAAGTGTTTTGTATGGTTGTGTCCGTCAGTTATCATTTTGTCCTCTTAATTAAAAGATTTTATTTTACTTTATGGTATCATAAGTTCATTAGAAAGAGGTGATACTTATGCCCAAGAAGAAAGAAACCAAAAAGATCAAGACCAGCGAGCTTTTCGCTGAATTTCCTAACCTTTATGAGGTAGCTTCACAAGATGATATGACAGCTACTTTTAATTTTGCCGAGGAATATAAGGCATTTTTGGATAATTCCAAGACTGAACGCGAATTTGCCGCAAATGCAATCGCAGCTGCCGAAGACCTCGGATATGTGGACATCGCCACAAAAGATACCTTAAAGCCTGGTGACAAGGTTTACCAGAGCATTAAGGGAAAGGGCTTTGCCGCCGCAGTTATCGGCAAGAAGAGCCCTGCTGAAGGCTTTAACATCTTAGGTGCCCACATCGATTCTCCCAGACTGGACTTGAAGCCCAATCCGATCTATGAGGATAACGATACTGTTTACTTCAAGACACACTACTATGGCGGTATCAAGAAGTACCAGTGGACAACTATTCCTCTTGCTGTACACGGCGTTGTATTTACAAACGACGGCAAGGCTCATCAGATCGTAGTAGGTGAGAAGGACACAGATCCAGTATTCTACATCACAGACCTTCTTCCTCACCTTGGAAATGAGCAGATGACAAAGAAGGCATCTGATTTCATTCCTGCTGAAGACCTTAACGTTATCATCGGCGGCATTCCCTGCACAGATGATAAGAAGGCTTCAGATATCTTCAAGGCAGGCGTTCTGAAGATCCTTTTCGAGCAGTACGGCATTAAGGAGAAGGACTTTGTATCCGCTGAGATCGAGATCGTACCTGCTACGCATGCAAGAGACGTTGGCTTTGACAGAGCTTATATCGCTGCTTACGGCCACGATGACAAGGTCTGTGCTTATCCTGCACTGAGAGCTTTGCTTGCTCAGGAGAAGCCTAAGAAGACATGTGTATGCCTCCTTACAGATAAGGAAGAGATCGGTTCCTACTCCAATTCCGGCGCTACATCCAACCTTTATGAGAATTTCCTCATGGAAGTATTCGCCAAGGCAGAGGGCGGCATCGATAAGTTCAACACACTCAAGTTCCGCAAGGCTCTTGCAGCTACAAAGATGCTTTCAACAGACGTTACAACAGCATACGATCCCAAATATTCTTCAGTATTTGAGAAGAACAACACTGCATTCATGTCTCACGGCCTTAAGATCGAGAAGTACACAGGTGCAAGAGGTAAGTCCGGCTGCTCTGAGGCTACAGGAGACTTCATCGCTGAGATCACTGACATCTTCGAGAAGAATTCCATCCCGTGGCAGACTGGTGAGCTTGGCCGTATCGACGCCGGCGGCGGCGGAACCATCGCTGCTATCATGGCTGAACTTGGTATGGATGTTGTAGACATGGGCGTACCTGTATGGTCCATGCATGCGCCTGTAGAGGTAATCTCCAAGATCGATCTTTACTATCTCTATCTTGG
Source organism: Oscillospiraceae bacterium (assembly GCA_902782235.1). Classification (GTDB taxonomy): domain Bacteria; phylum Bacillota; class Clostridia; order Saccharofermentanales; family Saccharofermentanaceae; genus Saccharofermentans. Next base: position 2,544 of record CACZML010000161.1, on the reverse strand, counting down.
ATATAAAGCATTTATCGAGAATATTGGATAATGTCTAAGAAAAGAACGGTAGAACGTAAAACTGCAATCAAGAACAGCATCGGAAGGATCATTGTCTTCGGTTTGCTTGTTATTGCGCAGCTTGTAGGTTTTGTCGTTCTTTTATATTATCTCGGAAGCAATTTCCCGCCGCTTGATATCGGTATGAGAGCTATCGCTTTGATCGTAGCTCTCGGCATCAATTCGAGAGACCATAACGGCGTATTTAAGCTGATCTGGGTTATCGTGATCCTTCTGTTCCCGGTGCCCGGTCTGCTTTTCTATGTCCTGAATAACTTCTCGAGTTCCAAGCACAAGATCAAGAGGCGCCTCGAAAAGGTTGATATGATGGTATTCTCCCATCTTAACTACAACGACGATATTTTCGCGGAGTTCAAGAAGGAAGATCCGGCAAGAGCTTCTAATGCAAGATATCTGAGAGGTTTTGAATTCCCAATTTACGAAGGTACTGACATCAAGTACTATCCTGTAGCTTACGATGCTTACAAGGCGCAGATCGAAGATATTAAGAAAGCAAAGGAATACGTATATCTTGAGTATCATGCGATTGAGACAAAGGAAGCATTTGAGCCTTTGCATGAGGCATTGAAGGAGAGAGCTGCAGCAGGCGTTGACTGCAGAGTGTTATACGATGATGTAGGTTCATTCCTTTTCATCAACAGGAACTTTGTAAAAGTGCTTGAATCTGAAGGAATCAAGTGCAACGCGTTTAATCCTGCATATCCTGTCGTCTCACTGTTCATGAATAACCGTGACCACAGGAAGATCACCGTCGTTGACGGCAAGGTAGGATATACAGGCGGATATAATATCGCGGACGAGTATTTCAATATCGTAAATCCTTACGGTCATTGGAAGGATAACGGCATCAGGCTTGAAGGTCCCGCCGTCCAGAGTCTTACCGCAATGTTCATTGAAATGTGGAACTTTGCGGATATGAAGAAGAAGGACGACGACATGATGAAGTTCGAGGCGATCCCGCTTGTCCCGGTGGAAGGCGCTACCGGTTTCTGCGTTCCTTATTGTGACAGTCCTCTTGATAACGAGCCTGTAGGTGAGAATGTATACCTCAATATGATCAACAATTCACAGGAATACTGCTGGATCATGTCGCCTTATCTCGTATTGTCCGACGAGATCGCACGAGCCTTGCAGATAGCCGCAAAGAGAGGCATCGACGTAAGACTTATGACTCCCGGCATCCCTGATAAGAAGCTCACATACAGCGTAACGAGATCTTATTACAACATGCTTATCACGAGCGGTGTCAGGATCTATGAGTATTCACCGGGATTTAATCATTCGAAAACGTTCCTTTGTGATGATACATGCGCTGTCGTTGGTACGATTAACCTTGATTTCAGAAGCCTTTACCATCACTTTGAGAATGCGGTCTATATGTTATTAAACAGGACTTCCTCAATACCTTTGATGAATGCCGTGATGTTACCGAGAAATACAGGAAGAAACCTAACATGTTCGTATGGTTCTTCAAATCAATATTAAGACTTATTGCACCGTTGTTATAACGGGATGGAAAGGAAACTATATGTCTGTTCGTTTTTATAATTGCAGGATCCTTAAGATGACTGATGACAGGATCATCGAAGGAGAATTATGGACCGATAATGATAAGATCAGCTATATCGGGCCTTCTGTCGGTGTTTCAGACAAGAAATTTGACAGGGAGATCGACTGCAAGGGCAATCTCCTGATGCCCGGCCTTAAGAATGCTCATACGCATTCTGCCATGACTTTCTCAAGATCTCTGGCTGATGAATACTGCCTTAATGACTGGCTCCATAAGGCTATTTTCCCGAGGGAAGCAAAGCTTACTCCTGAAGCGGTCTACTGGTTCTCCAAGCTTGCTTATGCGGAATACCTTGCGGGTGGCGTAACGGCCTGCTTCGATATGTACTTCCACAGGGAAGAGAACGCAAGGGCTGCAGTAGAGACAGGCTTCAGACATGTTTTCTGTGGAGCAGCCAATGATTTCGGCGGCTTTGAAAGTCTCGAAAAATACTATAACGAACTTAATTCATACGATCCGCTTGTATCATTCAAATTAGGTTTCCATGCCGAATATACGACATGCGAAGATAATCTTAAGTTCATGTCAGAGCTTGCTCATAAATATGAGGCGCCAGTATTTACCCATATTTCCGAGACTCGCGAGGAAGTTGAAGGCTGCAGGGAAAGATACGGCGTAACACCGGCTGTTCTTTTTGATAAGCTCGGCATCTTCGACTTCGGCGGCGGCGGATTCCACTGCGTCTGGTTTACCGATGAAGACAGGGATATCTTCAAAAAGCGCGGCCTATGGTCAGTATTCAATGCATGTTCCAATTTGAAGCTCGCAAGCGGCATCACGCCTGTTTACAAGTTCATCGAAAAGGATATGAAGATTGCTATAGGTACTGACGGAGCCGGCTCTAATAATGCACTTTCTATGTTCCGCGAAATGTATCTTGATACGGTCCTTTCGAACGTTGAGACACATAATGC
>CACZML010000160.1 GCA_902782235.1 Oscillospiraceae bacterium | reverse complement strand
TAGTAATTCGATGCAATGACGATATAGAAAAGCTAGTGGAAAGAAATATGAATCCAACTGTCCAATAGTTGAGTCGCTACTGCTGAGAAGAAAAAGAGCAATATCATGTGCAGCGGCATAATACTTTTCCGCGTAATCATAAAAGTCTTTCTCCAAAAATGTAGGCGCTTTAACCTTAGTCCTATAAGGTGACTTGATATCCCGTATCTTCCTCATCTATAAAAGTGGTTTTTCGACGACTTCGTCTCCAACCACATCCTCCTAATGCTTTTTCCTGGCGTCTGCCAGATAGTAGATCAGATCACGGACGCATTTCTTTCTTTCGTCATCGAGACTCCTGTACGTTTGGATCATTTTCTTCTCTCCTACCAGAAGCCGATCCTCTTCATCCTCGCCGAAGAACAAGTAATTTGGCGTAGTATCAAGGTATTCACAGATCTCCTCGATATACTTCAGATATACAATGCTTCCATCATACTTCCACTTCGAAATACTGCCTGAGGATATGCCAAGATAATCCGTCAGATCCTTCTCTTTCTTTCCCTTCTTCTTAATAAGTCCCAGTATGCGCCGTACAATTCCATTGTCGGTCAGCGGCTTTGTTGTTGTTGCCATCGTCCCCTCTTTCCAGAAGCCCAACCTTTCAGATTAGCAAGAATTATCTTCTATTATAAGGTTTGTTCTTCTTCTAACTTGAATATATAATATTTTGCGTAAGGAACGACGCAATTCCTGTTTCGTCTTTTACAATCTAAAGCCCGTTTCTCTCCATAGCGTCCACGAACGCTCTCGAGTAGCCTGGGTTTTGCGGTATCTGCGTGCTTTGTCGTGTCGCCTTGAAAGCACCTAGATGAGAATTGTCTACACCGTACCGCTTCTTCTTTATGTGGCAGAAGCAGTCGGCGATAACGTTGCGTGAAATGCGCCATCCTTTGAACCTGTTGCTGCATGACAGCCAGTATGAATACCGCATCAATCATATCAAAACAGGAGGCCCGGAGTAAACACTCCGTATGGATTTATGCGCGATAACAAACAATGTAAGCAACTAAGTCTATCCGACCTGATCCGTAATCCGGATTCAGTTGTCGAAGATTTCAATGAACTCCCTGATGGCAGCGATATCGAGTATGTCAAGGAATACGGTATTGGTATAGACTGTCATTCCAAGTTCATCGAAGTATGTATCCGTTATCGTAACGGTAAGCTGATCCAGAAATCACAGGGTCAGTTTTCAACACAATGGAAGGATCTCGCAGCGGCTCGCGATTGGTGTATTGCCGTTCTAAAGACAAAGGCCAATCCAGTTCCGGACCTTTCTGAACCTCTTCACTATGTCGTGGAATCCACCGCAAGTTACCATATGCCCGTGTGTATGGCCTTTGGCGGAGATCCGACCGTCATCAATCCGACAATAGCCGGTGCTACAAAGCGAAAAACAGATGTCCTTGACAGTCGTATGCTCGCTCTTCATGACCAACTCAATATCTGGCGGGAATTTTACCTCCCGGACGAAGATGTCAAAACGCTTCGAGTGATCATCGCTCAGCGTGAACGTTGTCTCCGTGATGCAACAATTGCCGGCAATCGAATCAACAACATCCTGACTCGTTTCGGTTATACAATTGGTCGTAACGGCAGTGTCGTTAAGGATCCTGCAATTCGCGCCGTTGTGGAAAACCAGATATCCGACAGTCCTTCTCAAATCGATGGTTTATGTCCCACCCCCATCCCTGTGGAAGTTCGTATCGTGCTTCGCGAAGAATACGAAAAATACGACTTCTACACGGCCCAGGCTGCGGAATACAAAGTTAAAATCTTCGAAAAGGCCCGTTCCATGGAATGGGAGACTGATACGGGGACCCTTCCAGGAGACGAGATGATTCGTATCCTGACTACCACACCTCAGGTAGGTGAACTCACTGCCGTCATATGGCTTGCAAGAGTTATTACTCCACGGCGTTTCCATAATGCCAAGGCGCTGTCAGCTTACTGCGGCTTTGATCCAAGTCTCAAGATCAGCGCCGGCAAGGTAACAAGCACCACCATGCGTAACGGCAACAAGGATCTCCATAAAGCCCTTAACATGAGTGCCCATCGTCTGATCCATCGTCATAACGAGATGTTCGGGATATGGGGTTACAACCTTCAGCAGCAGACCGGCAAGAAAAAGAAGGCCGCCAATGCTGTTGCCCGTAAGCTCTCAGTTGCGATGTTCTATATGATGAAGACCGGTACAGAATTCACCTACGACAACTATCACTCCATTCGCAACATAGACGTATTCGACATCCCAATTGAAGACCTTGTCCTCATTAATCGCGATTTCAAGCGCTATATCCGCATTCTTAAAGAGAATGGCATCGATACGACTGTTGATCTGGCCACAGCATACATCTCGTGTTCATTAGGTTCATGCCAGGGTCTTGGAAAAAAGTTTTACGGGCTCCTTAAGGATTTCCTTGACCATCATGTCACCTACAAGCAGATGTATGAGGAAATACAGGCAAAACTCAATCAAAAGGAGGATACTGACAATGCCAAGGGGCAAACGTAATATCCAGACGCTGAATGACGACACAATGCAAGGACTATTCCTTACGGGTACTGTAATCGACAGGACAAGGCGAATGGTTCCGCGAGACAATCCTACTACAGAGATCGTCACGTATATCATCCAGGACGACTGCAGACGCAAGTTTTTTGTCGATGACTATGCACCTGATGGGTATCACGAGGTCAATTCCTTTGTATCCTTCCCTGTATACGTCAAAACATATATCAAAAAGAATGGCGAACCATCATATACTCTCAATGTACAAAAGTCAGAAGTCGGCAGAGGCGAACACTTCTAATATCGACCACATCCTACGACCATGAATACTTTCTCTTTAAAGATGTATTCACGGTCGATTTCTTTTTCTTTGCCACTTTTATATCTGACTCACAGACGCTTGCTCCGCACTAAGTCTAATGGGCTACTCGGTTCTAATTCTGCACATAAAGAAAACTCAGAATACACAAGTCATCACCTCTGTTATGAAGTGACCTTTGTCAAGAAGCAAACCTTGTTTTAGACAAACTTTTCTTGACTGTCACATTTGTGTGATCTGTCAGCATCTGTAAGGAGCTCTGATTTAACAGTTCCCGGCATGTGGCCACTCTGTTATTCGTGGATTGGTTACCGACAGGCTAATGGTTCCGCCGAGAGCTCTGCGATCTA
>CACZML010000159.1 GCA_902782235.1 Oscillospiraceae bacterium | reverse complement strand
TGAGAAGGATCAGTAATATGGTCTTGATTGTCTTTTTCTTATCTGTCATTCCGGTATGTAGTAAAGGTAGAATGTCTCGCCCATAATTGAGTCGGATGTGGAGTAGATCACCGCATCGCCCTTCAGCTTGTGGATCGAGATCAGGTATTTGCCCTTGTATTCTTCGTGGTTCGGAATATCGATTATGCTTGCGATAACCTCATCTTCATCATGTACATGATACAACGAATCGGTGATGTTTGCCTGATATCTGATGTCGTAAAGAGTCTTGCCGGTAAAAGGCACCATTGTCTGCGCATAGATTCCCGAATCGACCAGGAACACATCCTCATCAGGCAGATTCTCATTGATGTAATCAGCCATCTCCAGTGCTGAAGAGTAGTTGGACCGGATATCATTTAAAATAACTCCTTACCCTCGTGGCGATCTCCACATGGTCTGACAGTGCAGTGATCATGAAGAACAGAAGGAACATCGGAATCAGCATCAGTCTCTGGATGATAACGCTGGAATATACCGTCTTATAGACGAGGATCATGAACAGGTATGTTGTGCTGAGAGTCACGCATTCCTTCCAGATCGATCCTTTGCAGTAGACAAGGATCACGATGCTGAATACGATGAGGACGATAAGCGAGATGATAACGACATCCGTATATCTTTCCGGCTTGACTGACAGGACCTTGCTTCTTTCGCCGAACAAAGTCACGATCGCAAAGATCGAAGACAAAGCGATCATCACAAATCCTATAACGATGCCCCTGAACTGTTCTTTGCTGAGCTTGCTCTTTCCCAGCATCTTCAGAATGATCTCATAGATGTTGAACGTAATGGTAACGCCTGCAACAAAACCCCATGCCATTGCATGCGTAAAGACCAGAAGGGATATCATGAGACTGTAAATGATAGGGTGCTGATATCTGTTCTTATACATCACGCAGATTATCATTCCGAAAAACAGTATCAGGCAGTAATCTCTTGCGATCGATGAATATGTATAGACGAACGGGATCGTGAAAAGGATAAGTATTTTCGCGATCTTGTTGATCTCGGTCTTAAACAGGAACAGCCATGCGCTCACAGCTACGAGCAGGTAGCTTATCACATGCATCGAATAAGGTGAAGCGCCTAACTTGGCAAAAGGGTATATCACAAGATTCCACAGGATCGGATGAGCTTCATACCGGCTGAATAAGACCATCTCGGGAATGGACATCTCCCTGGTTATCAGCCAGGCATGTATCTCATCTCTCCACGGTTCATGTATAACTACGAGATAAGCATTTAAGACGAGGAACAGCACGAAAGACACCGCAAGAATGATCTTGTCTTTTGATAGCTTCATGCCTGATTCCCCCATACTTATTATTTATTTCAGACAATTATACAAAAAACCTGACAGTTTTGCTCTATATTATTTCTTCACCGACACCCCCAGAAGATGCCCCGAAAGCCCTAATATCTCTTCATGTCCGTCGAGAAGCCTTACGGTATTCATAAGAGCTTTCCTTGAGACCTCGTTCGCCCATACCGCATCAAGGTCATGAACGAGCCACGCGCCGCCCATAATGCCGTGAACTTCAGTCTCGTCAAAGCCGCCTTCTGCAAGCTCTGCCCTGAGCGCCGCCGCGGAATGGAAATGCGCGCTTCCGATGCCGCTGTATACAGTCCTGTCAGGGTTCACATGGCATCCGTCATCAAGCTCTCTTTCGATCATGCTGATGAAGCCGGGGTCTTCGATCCAGGTGTTCTTTTCGCCTTCCTCAGCGAATGGCTTATACACGGTTATGTTGTGAAGAAGGCACGAAAATGGTGTCAGCGATGCCGTGTAGAGCACTCCGCCCTTCTTAAGCAGGCGGTAACATTCCCTGACCGCCTTTATCCTCTCGTCGTGGTCTAATATGTGATAAAAAGGCCCCATGAAGAGCACCGCGTCGCAGCTCTCATCCTCTCTTGGCACTTCCCTCGCATCGCACACTTCGCAGCCTGCCAGCTCAAAGCCTTTATACTCGTCTTTGAGCAGGTCGCTCATCTCGATATTTCTTTCCGAGAGGTCGAAAAGATGGGCTTCATAACCCAGTGATGCAAGCCACCAGGCATATTCCCCGTAAGCTCCTCCGACATCGTAAATAACCGCCGGTGCCTTTGGAAGGGTCTCTAATAATATCTCTTTGGTGTACTCGAATTCGATTCGGCCTATTCCGGTTCTTAATCTGTTGAATTCTGTTCCGGCATCGTAGTATGCCGTTGCTGATCTGTCTACTGATTTCATAATTTTCTCCTTTTGATTCTCTACTCAACTGTCGATATTCTTCCTTTTGCTGCTGGTCTTCTTCCTGCGACATACCGATACCTCCTTTCCTCGTCCGAAAATAAAAACGGTCAGTGCCTTTGGGCTCCTGACCGTTTGTGATCTTCGTTTTTTGTTCGCGACAAACTACAGCCAGTACCCTTATAGGTGTCTGACCTGCTGCTGATCCTTCATTGCTGTTCTAAAAGAACTGTTCATAAATCTATACCTCTGTCGCGGTTTTCGAGATTGTACTACAGCTCATCCTGATACGTCAATCACTTGATCGACTCAGGCGATAAGATATCCATTTCCTTGCATAAGCGGTCGATCAGCGAGAAGTCGTTATAGTTATATCCGATGCCGCTTACGACGATAACCGTGTCGCCGTCAAGATACATTCCCTGCTCTATCACGTATCTGTCAGCTTTATCAAGATAGAGCGTGTAACTGTACTTATCCTTGCCGGAAACGACCTGGAGAACGCCCATCTGCTTGACCAGCATCTCATAGAAATCACTTGCCTTCTTGTTGCTCTTGAAAGTGAAAAGATACGCATTCTCTCTTACCGCATCGCCGTTGCCGTTGATCACGTTCGAGTACATAAAAGCTGCCTTAGTGACCTCAGCTGCAGGGTAAGTATTCGACCTGTTGAAAACGATATCGTAGATCTTCTGCGCCTTCTTGGGCTTATCGGAACAGTAGTAGACCATCTCGTTATAGTCCTGGGCAGCGCCGACATCCTTCTGCAGACGCTCTTCATCGCCTGTCTCTTCAAGACCGCATTCCTCTGCGACCTTTTCGACCTTATCGATGGACATTCTTTTCGAACATGCACAGGCGCCCAGCATAAGACCAAGGACCAGTATCCCTAATGCTGTCTTCTTAAGCAGGTTCATCCGGTTAGACCTCCGAATAAGCGAATGCAGTGCCTCTAATTATTCCTTATATCCGCAGTCAGACTTCGTGGGACCGTCCATGCCCGATTCGTAATGGGCTCTGAACTCCATGTTGATATCGCGGATCTCTTTCTTGCCGTCGATGTAATCCTGATACATCTCAACAAGACCGGACATGCATCCGTCGCATGACCCGCTGATATTACCGATGGACTCGGCAACGATCCTCTCACGCTCTTCCCTTGTTGTGTCTTTAATAAGTATGCTCATAAAGTGATTATAACATTATGTCTGCTGTCCATAGCGCCTGAAATTGCCCGGCGTCATACCCGTTATCTTCGCAAACTGGCGGCAGAAATGTTCAGTGCTCTTATACCCGCACATCTCGGCAACTTCAGCTATCGATCTCGTCGTATATTTGAGCCTGTCCTTCGCAAGTCTTACGCGCGCATTTATGTCCTTCGCAAGTCTTACGCGCGCATTTATAACATCATCAATAGGACTGATTCCGAAAGTCTCCTTGTACAACGTCTGGAATCTCGTCCTGCCGAGATTAATGCGCCTGGTCATGGAATCAACGTTCCAGTCAAACTCCGGATGCAGCATCATGTCGCGCCTTAACGCCGTCAGTTCGTGATGGTAAGGACTGCTCAATAAGTCAATGCTGTCATCTGATAACTTCGCGAAAAGGATCTTAAACAAAGCGAGCATTTCCGGATCATCAGCGTCCTTCTTCGCATTGCTCTCCCACGCGATCAGCTTAAAAAGATTATGTACAAAATCCGGATCGGCCGGCGAGAAAGGAACGTTGGTAACAGGAAAACTCTCAATGAATTCCTCATCGGTATCGAACCTGATCCAGTCATTCTTATAAGGCTCGCCCGGAAGCGAACTGTAGTACTTGCGGTGTCCCGGAGTAAACAGGATAACCGACTTCGCCGGATAGTACCTTAGCTCTTCATCGACCCAGAAGAGCGCCGGCGTATGCGTATAGAGCATCTGGTAACTCTCAAATCCGACCCTCCCCCTGTTCGTATCGTAGACCAGTCCGTCTTCATGAAGATAACTGAAGCCCGAATAAAGAACATTGATCATATGGTCAAAACCCCTCCGGAAAAGACTGCACAAAAATGCAACATTTTTATACGATTTTCTACTATAAAAAGCGTTTTGTAAAGCCGCTAGTGAACAATATATCAATTTAACTGTACGAAAGTTCATTGTTGACCATGACCCGAAATGCTAAAGTTAGCCGACTTAAAAGAAAGGGACCGGTAAGACATACATGAGCACACTTGTACGCGATATGACAAAAGGTAATACCGTCAAACTCCTCCTGGAGTTCTCATTACCCATGCTCGTCGGAAACATCTTCCAGCAGCTTTATAATCTTGCCGACTCCGCAATCGTAGGACGTGTTGTTGGACCTGATGCCCTGGCAGCTGTAGGTTCTACCGGTTCCCTTTCTTTTTTATTCTTCTCATTCTGCATCGGCGTGGCAAACGGCGGCGGAATCACCGCTTCCAAGTACTTCGGCGCAAAGGATGAACAAAGGGTCAAGAAGGTAATCGTAAACAGCGCTTACATGATGCTCATCGCATCTGTCTTCATGGCAGTCTTAGGCTTTGCAACATCAGCATGGATCCTGCGCGTTCTCGATACACCTTCCGACATTATTGAATTATCAACACAGTATTTAAGGATAATGTGCATCGGCATTCCGTTGATCGGTATGTATAACTACGGCTCGGCAATGCTCCGCGCACTGGGCGATTCGATCACACCGCTCGTATTCCTGCTCGTATCCTGCTTCCTCAACATCGGCCTCGATCTCCTGTTCGTAAACGTATTCGGCTGGGGCGTTTTCGGTGCTGCGGTCGCAACGCTCATCGCACAGTTCGTATCCGGCATCGGCTGCCTCCTTTTCGCATATCTTAAGAACGAATATTTTAAGATCAGCAGGACACTTCTTATCCCTGACATGAAGATCATTAAGGAGTGCGCGAGAATGGGCTCCATGCTCGCTCTCCAGATGTCTCTCATCGCAGTATCCTGCATCGCTCTGCAGCGTTACGTCAACGGCTTCGGCTCCATGACAGTTGCAGCATTCACAGCAGTAGGAAGGATCGAGCAGATCGTCCAGCAGCCCTATGGTTCACTCAGCATGGCGTTGTCAACACATGCCGGCCAGAACTTAGGTGCACGCAATTACAAGCGCATCAAGGAAGGCTTTACAAAGGGCATGATCATCATGACCGTGTTCTCCCTCATAGTCCTCCCTCTTGCCCAGGTTGGCGGCGAAACAGTAATGAAGCTCTTCGTCGAAGACCCTGAGATCATTCACATGGGAGCAATGGCACTCCGCATCACGAGCGCCTTCTACTTCGCTCTCGGCACGATCTACGTATGCCGCGGCGTACTTAACGGAATCGGTGATGCAGGCTTCTCCTTAAGCAACGGAGTAGTCGAAGTCATCGGCAGAATAGGCTTTCCCATCCTCCTTGGCCTGTTCCCCGTTTTAGGAGTCTGGGGCATCTGGCTTGCTGCAGGTCTCACCTGGTT
>CACZML010000158.1 GCA_902782235.1 Oscillospiraceae bacterium | reverse complement strand
TGTTCGGCAGCAAGTTTCGCGGCCATCTGGAAAGCTTCCTCTTCAGGAAGAAGCATTATGTTTTTCCAGGGATCCGTTCCAGGATAATAGTAGTGGGTAATAAACAGCTTATCCATCTTATAATTCCTTCACCATGTATCCGCAGGTAAACGGGAAGAAATCGAATTTCTTGGTGCCGGTATGAACAGCGCCATTCTGCTCGTACCATTTTCGAAGCTTTGTATTCTCCTCGACAATACCGATATTCATTGTCTTGCATCCTTGAGCCTTTGCTGTCTCATATGCATGATCCAGTAATTTCTTTCCGATACCGAAGTGCCTGTACTCGGGAAGGACCGCAAGATTATTGAGCTCACACTCATTGTTATCCTGCATCAGCAAAGAGTAATAGCCGCACAGAACACCGTCCTGTTCGTAAACAAACATCTGTCTGGGTTCGTTCTCAAGCTGCCAGGAGAGCCTCTCTACTGTAGTTGCAAACGCAGTAAATCTGGGGGCATTTTCTATTGTAAAGCCATACTCGTCGGCTACTGTCTTAAAGCTTTTTCTTATGATATCCACACATTCAGGGATATCCTTTTTTGTTATCTGTCTGATCATTATCTATATTCCTTTTGAAGATTTAACTGTATAGATTCTATCACTTAACCGGATTAATCCACATCCATGCTGAAGCACCAGTTTCCGATCTCGGTTCCTGCGGCCGGGACCTTCATGTGGTCGAAACACTTAAAGCCGTTAGATTCGTAAAACATAGTGTTTTCAACAGAGTTGGTGATCAGCGAGAGCTTACCGCCGCCCTTGCCTCTTACATACGGAACCATGTATTCCTGGATATCCTTTGTGCCTATACCGTGCCTTTGCTTATCAGGTCTTACGGCAAGTATCTCGAGATAGTAAACGTCGGGATTTTCCTTGTTGAAGCGGTCAGCTGGAGCTATGCATTTATCGTACATGTCAAACCACGAAAATGGAGTGGTTCCATAATGGAATATCATGCCTATTCCTGACACTAAGTATTCAGAAAAGCCTGCCTGTTTTCTTCCGGGATCATGAAGAGAGAAAGCAGTGATTATCTCCCCTTCGTCTTCACCCACAACGGCCTGCCTGCGCTTGATCTCCGCCTTGAAGCATTGAACATGCAGATCGTAGATGAACTTCCATCTCTTATCCGGATCGTCTACAAAAGGTCTGTAGAAATCGTACTCCATAAAAGCATCTGCACATAATGTGCTTATCGTTTTCAGATCCTTCTCTTCAGCAACTCTGTATGTAAGCATAATCTACTCCGTTCGCTGTGCAGCTGATCAATCGCGGTTTCTGACAATGTTCTCTTGTGCTAAATGGTTACCTCAGTTCTTTAACGTTGTATGTGTAGACCTTTGTATAATCGCCGTCCATGCAGATGCTGACGGAGAAGTCTTCAAGATTATAGACGCAGGACCACTCGGTCAGGCGGTTATCCTTGACCTTTTCGAGAAGTTCCATGGCTTCCTTGGAAGTGAGAATGTTGCTGTTTCCCAGGCATTTTTCCATTGTAGGAAGCCTGTTGTCTCTCAAACCCTTGTCGTGGTACTCGCCCGGCGCGATAACGCTGTTGGTGCAGCAGGGGTGCTCAGTAACGATCATCTTGCCGTCGAGCCATTCGACGACTACATATCTGCCGGATCTGTCAGTGATGAAAAGGTGATATGTGACGCTCATGCCGGAATGAATGTCGTAGGAATCAAGAAGTGCGAGCGCCTCGTCAACTGATGCACATTTATCGAGGATCGCTCTTACCGCACAGAACACCAGAAGATCAGGCTTGCCGTTATCCTGATGCGTCTCTTCGATCGCAATCTCTAAGATCCCCGCGCCTACGCCCTTCTCGTTCATGCCGTCCACGATCAGATAAGGCGTAATGACCATTAAGAGCCTGCCCAAAGGCGAGTCAGGACTTATGGGATGAATCTGACCGACGCCGAGGACACCCAAGTCGGCAACACCGATCGACTCATAACAGCCATCGGGATGTGAATGTATCAGCAGTGTATCTGTCTCAGGATAATCGAAATTCCTTCCGAAAAGATGCTCGCCTTCAGGTGTAACAGCCGCAAAAGCCGAACATCCATAACGCTCCAGTTCAAAGCGCGGTCTGATCCCGTATAAATGGTTATTGAAGATCCAGTCCATCAGTTCTTCAATGGTCGAAGCGCCCGAACCGAGCATTCCGTCGGTATCGGTGCACTCAATATTCTTCATTGTGTATAGACCGTCGCCCGCTTTTTTCACTGTCAGCATGGTCCTGATGTGATTAAAGAGCAGGGCCGCCGGAACGACTACCAGCAAGCCGTATACGATGGGCAGCACGATCCTTTTCTTGAGCTTGAAAACAAAGCAGATCTCCACGATCAATGAGAGCACAAAAAGTATTATGCCGGCAGGTATGAAAGGCATCCAGTTAAACGCTTCTATGGATCTGACTTCGAAACAGTAAGGGAGCAGGAGGAAGTATTCATGGATCAGCATATCGTGGAATTCTTCCAAAGTCCTGCCTGCCCAGGAACCGTCCTCGACTTTGTTGTAGTAGATGTAATCGTAATGCCTGAACATGCTCTCGGCGACTTCATTGTATTCGTCATCACCCATCGGTCTTAAGGTACCATCTATCGTGATGTGCTGCGTGATCTTGGAATAGTAAAGGCGCCTGTCGCTTTCGCTTAAAGCCGAAAGATCCAGGGTGATCATGTAAACTTCCTCATGGTCGCCGAAGTTCTGGACAGCTTTATTCTCAAGGTCAAGGTCATCGTAATCGACCATAATGTCAGTCCTGATGTTTTTGCCCACCACGTCAGGCGTTATGTTTTTGGGATCAAAGCCTTTGAAGAAGAGCCCTGCGATCGAGCCGCCAAAGATTCCTGCCAGTACAAGCAGGATTCCCGCCAGCATTACTAATGCCGTGATGATTATCGCTTTTTTGTTACGCTTTTTCCCCATTAGCTTTTTTCAAGAGCGTGATCACTTAAGATCATTTAATGCGTTTGCCGTGTATCTCACAGTCCTGGATCCTGGTGCCATCAGGCTTTATCATGACGTTTTCCCAGCGGAAGCTGTCTTCCGTGATATCTGAGAAGATCCAGTAAACATCCTCATCATCAAGAACTTTTCCGACGAGCTTATCCCCTTCTTTGGTAAAGCGGAGTCTCTTCATGCAGTGGTCGCATGTATAGCAGACGTCATAGCACTTTTCCGACTTGTTGAACATGCGGAATGAAGAACCGTATTCGCCGTCAAGCTGGGGCTCTTTCTCCTTTGTCTCTCTGGACGGGAAAATGAATACATCCTGAACACCTGCGCCTTCAAGGACTCTTCTGAAGATCCACTCGCCTTTTACGTAACGCTTCTGACCGCCATACTCGTC
>CACZML010000157.1:1726-5157 GCA_902782235.1 Oscillospiraceae bacterium | reverse complement strand
GAGACGGCAAATTTGTAAAGATCATTCGAATACAGATCGAACAGTCTTACGACGTCTTCATTTTTCAAATCCAAAACCTCCCCATTAAGATTTGAGATCTCACTATATTAACGACTCAGGTTTCCGGTTTCTTACATTGTCACAAGAAAATTTACAAGGTGTTTTTGACCCTTATCGCATAAGTAAGTGGAATAGCGATAATTATGGCGGCGCCTGCCTGGATAAGATTAAATACTACAGAGCCGGCTGCTGCGGCTACATCGTAATAGAGTGCTTCGAAAACAAAATATCCTGCAACCATGATGAGCTCAGCTGCTGCAGAAGCAATAAGCCTTACAATAAAGCCCATGGCCTTCCTGCCGTGAGACTTGGTCATTATGAGAGCAGCTACAAGACCCATAAGGCCTTTTATCAGGAATGTCGGAGCAATATACATAGGATAACCGGCAATAAGATCGCTTAATGCCGAACCTATTGCACCGGGGAAAAACGCTGCAGGGCCAATAAAATAAGATGCGATGAGGATAACACCGTCGCCTAAGTTGATATATCCGATGGCTGTGGGGATCCTTATCTGTGTTCCAATGAATACCAATGCAGCGAAAACACCGCATAAAGCAGTAAGCCGGAGCTTTGATCTCGATTTTGTTTTCGCATTCTCAGGCATCTGTCACCTCATAAACGATCTGAGATCCAACGGATCTGTACAGATATTAACAGCACCATTCTCCAAAAGGAACTCGCGGGTCCTGTAACCCCACGTACAGCTTATTATATCAAGTCCGCTGTTTTCTGCGGTCTTTATATCAGTATCGGAATCGCCGATGTAAATGGCTTCGCTGTTATCAACACCCAGAGCCATGAGGCACTTCTCAACGGGTTCTGCAGACGGTTTCCTCTCCACACCCTCCATAGAGCCTCTTACATAATCGAAAAGGCCCGGGAAGAAATGATCTATAAGGATCTTAGCAGGCTCATCGTTCTTGTTGGTAATACAGGCAAGGAGCATGCCGTCTGACTTAAGACGTGTCAGGACTTCCAGAATGCCGTTATAAGGCTTTGTGTTATCAAGACAATGGGAATCGTAATATGAGATATTGTCCTTAAGGAGCCTCATCTTAAGTTCTTCACTATATTCTCCGGGGTCGGCAGTGAGACTTCTTTCAATAAACCTGACAACGCCGTTATTGATAAAGGTCATAACCTGCTCTTCAGTCTGAGGTGCCAGATTATTCATCCTTCTTGCCGCATTGAGACCTGAAGTAAGCCCTCCTATCGTATCCAGGAGAGTTCCGTCAAGATCAAAGCATGCAAGTCTGTATCTCATTTATAACGCCCGTATATAAAAAGTTCTGACTTTAGGACAAGTCGCGAGTGATTATAGCACGATTACCCGTTCATTCAATATCAGGTTATAGAATTAGGCAACTTGTAATGCTAACATTTA
This sequence comes from Oscillospiraceae bacterium, assembly GCA_902782235.1. Lineage (GTDB taxonomy): Bacteria > Bacillota > Clostridia > Saccharofermentanales > Saccharofermentanaceae > Saccharofermentans. The sequence goes on along the minus strand of CACZML010000157.1, from coordinate 3,710 downwards.
TCCAAAAGAAATATTTGAGGTGAAATATGGCTATTATCAAGTTCAATACAATGGAATTAGGCACTTACGACACTGATGTGGTCGTATCTGCGATTACCCAGACCAATACTTCCAACGGCAAGCCGATGGTAAAGATCTCCATAAGCGACGGTGAAGACAGCATTACAGCGATCCAGTTCGATACTACCAAGAACGATCTGGCTTATATCGGCGTCGAAGAAGGCATCACCGCGCTTATCAGGCTTGAGATCACTGAGTATAAGGGCAGCAAGAGCTATAAGATCGTAAATATCAACCCTGTTAAGCTTCCTGAAGATGAGCTTAAGCAGCTTATCAAGCTCCCTCCTGAAGATCCCGGCAAGCTTGCAAATGACATCATCAAGCTCATCAAGCAGTCGTCCGGCAGAGCTTATGACATGACCACCATTGACGTTCCTGAGGATGATTTCTCTCTTACGGCACTTTCCGTAAGGATCATTAAGTCCAGACTGGCTGACTTCACAAAGTCTTCAGCTGCAAAGGCCATGCATCACAACATCTACGGCGGTCTTGTTTATCACACATACAGAATGATCAAAGCCGCATATGCCATGTGCGAAGTTTATACGCTTCTTAACAGGGAGCTCCTTGTCTGCGGTACTGCGCTTCACGACATCGGCAAGCTTATCGAGATGAAGACTTCCGACACAGGTATCGCAACATATACAGATATGGGTAATCTCTTCGGCCATCCCCTGCTCGGCATCGAGATGATCGACCACGAAGTATGGAACAAGAACCAGGCAAGAGGCGGCAGAACCTATGATCCCGAGCAGATCGCCATGATCAAGCATATGCTCGCATCCCACCATGGACAGCCCGAATGGGGCGCCATCAGGGTTCCTTCGACTCCCGAGGCCATGGTACTGCACGAGCTCGACATGATCGACTCACGCATGTATATGTACGAAGAGAACTTCAAGGATATGCCTTCCGGCAGTTCCAGCGATCCTATCTTCGGCATCGCAGGCGACGGCAGGGCTGTTATCTACAAGAATTCATTCAGCGATTACGAATAAAGGCTCTTATCAGATATCGTAGCGGAGTTCTTTATCTTCGCCTTCCATTGTCCTGTAATGAAGGATCTTGTTCTCTTCATCCAGCGAGACAAATGTACTGAATGTTCTTATGTTGTAACTGTTATCAGTTGCGGCATAAGATACATCCGTGTATTTTACCCATATTCCCGGAAGAACATCTACTGTAAGGTCCGCTACAAGGCAGTTATCGGAATTTCTTTCGGCGTCACTCATCATGAAGTAATCAAGATAGACTTGCTCCATACCGGCGTAATTATCTAATAATGCCCATGTCGTATCGATATGGTAGCCTTTTCCGTTTATCGTCACATATGTCCACGCGTGGCACAGGCCGTCATATGTGCCGCACGGCAGAGCGTCAACGCCAACCTGCATGAGCAGATAAGCATACACGGCCGCGAAATTGATGCATTGGCCGGTCTTCTTGACAAAAGTCTTGTAAACATAGTTATCCCATTGAACGACTTCATGCTCATAAGTGTAGTTCTTAGCGACATATAAGTAGAGCTTGAGGGCTTTCTCGAAATCCGTATCGTCTTTCTCGACCGTGCTGTTGATGATATCGACGATCATTGCTTCAAAGTCGGCTTCTCTCTTTTTCCACTCATCGATATCCGTTTTGTATGTGATCTTGCCCGTGCCATTTTCGAAAGCAGGAGATCCGTCGGAGCTTTCAGCATTGAACTGAAGTCCTGCTGCCGGGAAAAGACAGCACATAATGGTGACATCCGTAACCCACTTATACGCTTTTTCATCAGCGCACTTGAAAGTGGTCTCGCCTGCTCTTAATGCGTCGCAAAGGCTGTACAGGGCATCCCAGTGTTCCTGAGGCACAGTCTTGGCAAGCTGAGCCGAGTAAACATGAGGATTGAATTCGAATTTACCTTGAGTCTCTTCAGAAGATG
>CACZML010000157.1:0-1697 GCA_902782235.1 Oscillospiraceae bacterium | reverse complement strand
ATTATTCCTATTATCTTTTTAGCGTTCATTTACTTTTTGTCTCCCTCTCGTCTTAAGCTTCCCCGTAGCAAAACTCTTTTGGTTCACCATACAAGTCAGTATAATGAACGATCTTCTTCTCTTCATCAAGGGACACGAATCTGCAGTAATCCCTGATACAGTATTGCCCGTCTTTTGCATCGAACTTAACATTAGTCTTATTCACACTGCATTCGGGCAGCAAAGTTACATTAGGATCAGTCAGCGTGCATCCGTCAGCGATCCCAGGCATGGCAAAGGTCCTCATATATACGGTAACTTACTGCATCGATACCGGCCTGAAGCAGAAGATAGGCATAGACAGATGCAAAATTAACGCACTGGCCCTTCTTTTCCTTAAAGCAGGCAAATACATAGTTCTCATCATTACTTAAGTTCTCAATAAGCGAGTAATCGTAAACATAGTTTTTCGCCACATAAAGATAGAGCTTAAGAGCTCTCTCATATTCCGTGTCATCTTTCTCTATCGTGCTGTTGAGGATATCTGTTATCAGGACTTCAAAATCAGACTCTCTTTTGAGGAAGTCTTCAACCGGCATATTATAATGGATCTTCCCTGTTCCGTTCTCATAAGCAGGAGAACCGTCGGTGCTTTTTCCTTCTATCTTTGCACCGGCCGGAGGGAAAAGATCACATAACACAGATACATCAGTAGCCCAGTTATAAGCTTCCTGACTGGAACACCCGAAAGTATCCTCACCTTTTCTTAAAGCATCGCAAAGGTTATAGAATGCATCCCAATAATCTTGAGGGATCCTCTCAGCTATCTTGCCGGAATAAACATGGGGATTGAATTCAAAAGGCTCAGAGGCCGTAGTTTCAGTCTGTGAGGATGTTGTTATATCAGATGCTGCCGTCTGTCCGGCAACACCGCTTATATCGGTCTTATCGGTTGCTTCTGTCTTGCCCTTATTGCATCCGGAAATCAGGAATGATACCGCAAGCAATAAGCATAAAACTCTCTTATTTTTCATAGCAATTCCCCTTCCGAGCGATTATACAGAAGGGGAATTAAACTAAAAGCATCAAATTTTAGGCAAAAATCAGGTATTTATCTCTTCATGGACTGGATCTTCTCATTCATTTTCTTTGCTTCTTTCCTGTAGTAGCGCATGAAGCAGAACCAGATGATAAATGCTACTGCAAGCTGGATGGCTGCTATGATGATGCCCTGTACCAGAGTGGTTGAACCTCCGAACCAGCCTACTGCAAATGCAACTGCCGTATAGATTGCGCATCCTATTCCCATATGGCCGATAAGGCAGAATATCGTAAGCGCCATGCCGATGCTTATTACCGTGCTCTTCAAAAGATCTTTAACTACATTTTTCATTGCTATTACCTCCTTATAACCCCAGGTATTTCTTAAACTCCGGAAGATATTTTCTGGAAACGTAGTCCTTGCTTCCGTTCTTTAATTTCAGTAAGAGCGTGCCCGAGAATCCGGGTTCTATGCTGTCCATATACGAGAGGTTTACCAGTGTGGTCTTAGATATCTGCATAAACTTGCTTCCCAACTGCTCCGAAAGCTCGTAGAGCCTTCTTCTGGAACGGTACTGGCTCTTCGCACCGTATATGATCGTATCCCCGTCTTCCACCCTGACCATGTAGATCTCGTCGGGCTTTAAGACCACGATATCCTCTTCATTCCTGAAAGC
>CACZML010000156.1 GCA_902782235.1 Oscillospiraceae bacterium | reverse complement strand
GAAACTAAAGATTGGAATATAATATACATCAGATATGGGGGCACTAAAATGAAATCCAAGGGGAAGATCATCCGCAATAAAATACTGTATACGCTCTTTAATGATGTAGCGCTTTTTGGACTGCTGTTTTTGACCTACTCTGTTTCGAGCGTGATCCCCTATTATCCGACAATATGGAAGATCCTTTTCATGTTTGCCATTATCGTCATTTTGCTTTTCTATCTTCTCAGGTCATTAACGACAGTAGGTGATCCTTTTGATCCTGATGATGACGATACGTTCTTCGTTATTCTCAAGGTAATCTTCTTTGGCATAAACATTTTCGGTTTTTCTGTCTTCTTCGCCGGACCGGTGTTAGCGCTTACGCTTATGGGAGTTAACACGTTCCTCGTCTCCGGAACACAGTACTACAGGATATTACTTCTTTTGCGTGGCAAATATAAGAGATGTGAAGTAAAGATCATTGATGTAAAAAAGCACACAGTTTATTTGCGCAAAGGTGTAAGCGAGTTCTTTTTCGTAGCTGAGATTAGGTACGACAATGGTGGTACTGATTCAATATGCATTGACAGATACACTTATCTGCGGATAAAAGCTAAAGAATCTACAAAAGCCTGCCTTGTAATTTATCCCTTCCCCAAAGGCAGAACGTATTACGAATTAATCCCGGTGGACTAAACTTTTACGTACGATGCCACATCAAAATCGTAGATGTTCATGAGCATCTCAGGCTTCATTGCATCGTTGATGTCGCCATCGAAAACAATGCGACCATCCTTTAGCATAACAGCTCTTGTGCAGCACCTTCTGGCCTGCTCCAAGTCGTGGAAAACAGCGACAAGTGTGTTGTCGATATCACCGGTCTTACCTGCTGCCCAGCTGTTGAGTTTGTCACAGAGATCAGCCCTGTATTTGATATCAAGATTGTTGCCTGGTTCATCGAGGAAAAGGAATGGTGAACCCTGCGCAAAAGTTCTTGCTAAGAGAACGCGCTGAAGCTGTCCGCCGGAGAGCTCATCCAGGTGTCTGTCCTTGAATTCAATCACGCCGCAGTCTTCCATACACTTGATTGCGAACCTGGCCGATTTGGGATCAGTGCCAAAGAGCGAATTGCCGGAAGTAGCATAGGTTCCCAGGAGCACGGTCTCATTAACCGTATAAGGGAAATAGATCTCATTTGTCTGCGGCATGAGAGCGATAAGTTTTGCGATATCTTTCCTCTTCATGGAAGAAACTTCTTTACCATCGATAAGAACTTCTCCCTCATGCGGAATAAGGCCTGAAAGCACGCGCAAAAGCGTTGTCTTACCTGAGCCGTTAGCACCACCGATAAAGACCTTCTCGCCAGGATTAATCACAAGGTTAATGTCGTTGAGAATCTTATTCTTGCCGTATCCAGCGCTCATATTCTTACATGTGATATTCATTTAGCGTTTCCTCCTTGAAGCGAAGAAAACATAAGCGAAGAACGGTGCACCGATAAGTGCAGTTACTGCGCCTACAGGGATCTCACGCGGCGATAACAAAGTCCTGGATATGAGATCACAGAGTGCCATGAATGCGCCGCCGTAGATGAATGACATCGGGATAACTAGCTTATGTGAAGGTCCGAAGATCTTTCTTACGACGTGGGGTGCAGCAAGATCGACAAATCCGATAACGCCCGTAAATGCTACGGAAACGCCGGTCAGAAGCGCGCACACAAGTATCGCAGCTATCTTGGTTTTCCTCGAATCCACGCCCATCGCCTGCGCCTGAAGGTCGCCGAAGCTCATGATGTCCAGTTTTCGGGACATGAGCAAAAGACAGATAAGACCGACAATGCATACCGGCAGCATAACAGCGCAGTGGGTCCAGCTCCTTGCGGAGAACGAGCCCATCATCCAGAGGTGGAGCTGCTTGGAATTGTCCGAATAAAGCGAGGATAAGAAGTTCATTATGCCGTTTACGAAAAGCGACAGGATCATACCTATCAGGACGACCGTCGTGTTAGATACGCTCCTGTCGATCGCGGACGCCAGCATAAGTGCGCCGACGACTGTTATGAGGCCGAATACGAAGCCTGCGAAAGGAAGCATGAATCCTGCAAGAACAGGAATGGATATCTCAAGGATGATTACGAGTGCCGCGCCGAGCGATGCGCCGGATGAGACGCCCAAAGTGTATGAAGATGCCAGCGGGTTCTGGAGCAAAGCCTGCATGCACGCGCCGCTTATGGAGAGTGCGCCGCCGACCATGAATGCCATGAGTGCTCTGGGCATTCTGATAGTCCAGAAAATGGAATCCAGCATGGGCTCAATGCCGTCAGGTGTTCCCTTGCCCGTGATGTGGCCTACGATTATTCCAAAGAGTTCTTTGAGCGAGATGTAAACGCTTCCCTGCCTGATCGCGAGAAGCAATATAAAAAGGCACAGGACTGCCGATACCGCTATCTTTAGTCCTGTGCCCTTCTTAGTCATAATTAATACTCGAAAAGATTATCCGAGAACCTTTGAAAGGAACTCATTTGTAAGGTCGTCGAAAGACTTTGTGAAGTCGTTGAACTTCTCAGCATAGATGAGCTTTGCCCACTCGAGAGTTGCCTCGGAAACGTGCTGGTTAGGACGTGAGCAGAGGTCCTCATTAACTGCGTAAACAGCGCCGTTCTTGATTGCGTTTACGTTTTCCCAGCCTGCAAGAGCCTTGACCTGGTCAGCTGCATCGGGCATCCAGTTGCAGTCCATAAGGATTACATCGGGGTTAGCCTTGATCGCATCCTCAACGGAAACAGAAAGCCAGCCTTCCTTATCTCCGAAAGCATTCTTAGCACCGATTGCTTCGAGCATCTCGTTCATGTATGTGCCCTTGCCGAATGTGTAGATCGTGGGATACTCTGCGGAAGGAACATTCATCATTACGAGAACTGTCTTCTGCTGGTCAGCAGGGATGTTCTTGCCGATCTCTTCGATGCCTGCCATGAAAGCTGTAAAGCCCTTGGAATAAGCGAGAGATTCAGCACCCTTGCCTACGCATGCGCCGATGAACTCAAGATCTTCGCAGATGCCTTCAAGAGAAGAAGGTGAAGGGATATCAGCTACGCAGATGCCGCTGTCAACAAGAGACTGGAACGGTGATGTGCCGCCTACAGAGCTCATGCCGGATACGAATACGATATCGGGAGCAAGTGCTGCGATAGCCTCGTTATCAGGATTCATCATGTCGAACTGGGGGATGTCTGCCTTAAGCTTATCAGCATAAGAAGCAGAGTTTGTGTCGATACCGATGATCTTGTCACCAAGACCTAAGTCGATAAGGAACTGTGTTGTGGAAGGTGCCATGGATACGATCTTCTCGACCTTCTCAGGAACCTTGATGTCGTTGCCTGCACGGTCCTTTGTGGGAACTGCGATGTTAAGATCGTTAACGATTTCCTTGCCTTCGGAAACGAGTGACTCGATCTCTGAAGGAAC
>CACZML010000155.1 GCA_902782235.1 Oscillospiraceae bacterium | reverse complement strand
AATTGTTAAAAATCGAAGGCGTACAGAAATCTGACAGTGCGTCTTCCACGAACCCTCAGTCCGGAGTGACTGTGAAAGTATCAAGCAATGACATGTTCGCGTATAACGGAGCATATGTAATGCTTAAGAAGGGCATTATCACTTTCCCTGCCCGAAATGATGAAGCCATCGAGAATATCCGTCCTCTCGCCGCTGCTCTTAACGCGGTTATCCAGGGCGATGAAGGGGAGTATTATTAATAGCCTCATATTCACCCTCAAATTAGAAACACAACAGCTATGGATAACAACACAATAGTGAAGATTTACGCTTCTCTCACTTACTCCACATACATAACCGTCTCAAGATCGTCGTAGCCGTAGTGCCTGAAGGCGATCCTGTAGTCAGGATGCATCTTGAGAACGAGATCCGCCAAAACAACGAAGTCTTCGAACTTGTGGTATACGGAGATCGCCATTCTCGGGCGGTTTTCCATGATGAGTTTGCGGGCGCCCTGAAGCGCTTCGTATTCTGCGCCTTCGATGTCCATTTTGATATAGGTGATCTTCTTGCCGGCAAGAACATCGTCAAGGGCTCTGACCTCGATCTCCTCAACGCCTTCGAAGTTTCTTTTCTCGGCCTCTTCCTTGCTTATGATGCATGAAGTCTCAAAAGCATCTGCAGCGAAATATACCTTCTTGTTAACGTCTGCAGTGCCGTAGGGATAAAGGTCGCATTTGCCGAGCGGCGCGAGGATCTCCTTGGCTCTGGCATAGTTCTTCGGATCAGCTTCGAACGAATAGATATGGTCGAAACCCTTTGAGCCGCACCAGCCTGCGAAGTTGTAGCAGGTAGCGCCGTCAAAGCAGCCGCAGTCTACAAAGACCTCGTTTTCGCGCGCTTCGAAATAATCGAAATACTGTCCCTGATTATTGCGCCAGTCGAAGATACCACCGATGATGTTGTTTTCGCTTATTCCGATAACATCAATAAGACGCTTCCTGATCTCATCAGCGACAGGCTTTACCGGATAAGAAATGACAAGTGTCTCATCGCTGTAGAGAGCTTTATTCTCAGCAAGATCCTTCTCGGTAATTACCTTGATTCCGGTCTGTTCATCAACCGGACCTTTGCTCTCATCAGGATCAATGAACGCGTCGATGATCACGCCGAAATTCTTGAATCTTCCTGCAAGATAATGACCTGCAACACCTGCGCCGTAGATAAGGCAGTGCGCGCCTTTCTGGATCTTCTCAACATAGACCTGCATGTCGCTGTTCAGGTTCCTGTACTTTGACTCAAGTCCGGTAATATAACCGAGATCACCAGTCTTGGCATATTGCATCCTGGCCTCGAAAATCTTCTTCGATATCTCATCGTTAAGATGCGCAAATACATTATTTGCCATCTCTTCAAAACCGGCATCCATACTGCCGGAACCCCTCAGCGCTTTCTGCTTGTCAGATGCCTCGTCCGAACCATATTCAATGCGCTTTTCTTCTACGCTCATTTCATTATCCTCGCTGTATTGAACTGTATGCCCATAACATACTAACACTTGTTAAGGAAATAAAATAACCGTGAATAATAAATGCTGTCAGGGATCACCTGATAGCCTCCATTTTTATTCTGTCTTCTCTTACAAAATCATGGATGGATCTTCTGATATCCTTCAAGGTCTCAGCTGAGGCATTCTCAAGGTCTTTTATCTGTTTATCCATCTTGCCGACTTCTACATAGAGTTCTGCATTGGCTTTGTCGCATTTCTTCAGTTTTCTTATCTTGGAATAGATAAAACTGTAGTTGTATGCGATCAAACCGAGAGATATGAAGAGAAAGGGAATAAATAATCCGAGGGCTATGTTGATAGAATCGGGATCTTTAATAATTGATTCAATTAATCCTAGGCCGAATCCGCACGTATACAGCAAAGAAATGGCAGTAATAATCCAGACTATAATGAACCGCACCTTTGGAAGATGCTGTACGCCGTCTTTGTCAACTAAATAGTAATTATTGCGCGATAAGTTGTTATGTGCGATAACGGAATTGATATTTTCTTTTTTCTCATAGAGAGCTTTGAGCTCTTCTTTTAATTCGATCATTTTCTTTCTCTCAGAATAGATCCTGGCAAGCTCCTTAAAATATGGCTTATCTTCTTCCGAAGCGCTTTCTATTGCCCGCTTGACCATTCTTAGATCAAACGAGAAATCCAATTTCTCTATATCCAGATCAAGTTCACTCATGCTAGTCATATGGGCTGCTGCGAGCATTGAACCTCTGAGCGCGACAAAATCGTGTGGATCTTTTTGCAGCATGAAATCATATGCATCGGCAGTGGCCATAAACTCTCCTCTGGAGAGATATGTCTCACCCATCTCATGTATACGGTCTTCTCTGAAGTATTCGTAATCATAAGTAGAACCACAGAAAGTACAGTGGTACATCTGCTTATCGCTGTCGATCCTGAGACTGCCGCCGCAGGAAGGACACTGGTGTTTCTTGATCGTGCTGACGACCGGCACCTGTTCCTTTACGGAATCAGCCATCATCAGGGCATCTTTCTCTATAAAATCCTGGATGGAAGCCCTGATATCTGCCGAGAGGTCTTCTGCTTCAGCTTCAAGTTTTCGAATCCTTGGTCCGATTAATTCTGATTCATTGTGGAGATCTTGGATGTATGCTTTCAGTTCTTTTTCTTCTTGGACTTCCGGATATATCAGCTTCATATTCACCACGGCAGTCAATCCGATAAAAAAACCAAAGAACAGAAAGGCAACTAACGCTACGATGCCATCGCCCAGTACAGCCGTGGGAATAACGATACAAAGCAAAACGATCAGGAGAACAAGAGCTATTACCCAATGTGCGATGAATACCTCCATGGGATTTTTACCCGAATAGTATCCTGTTGAGATCTTGTAATTGTAAGCATCTTGTTCTTCAAGCGTGATTGTCTGATCGATCCGCTTTTTTGTACTGGTAAGCGACCTGATCTCTGAATAGCAATTCGAGAGACTGTTCAGGTTGTAATAGATCCTCGCAAAGTCTTCAAAGTACCCGGTATTTTCTTCCGAAGCGTTGTCGAGCACTTCTCTGACCATCGGTGAATTATACGTGAAATGGTTTTTATTACCCGCTTTTACAAGCCCGTCGATATCCTTCAGGTTGGCTGCTGCAAACATTAATCCTCTGAGGGCGTAAAAATCGTGAGGGCTTTTCTTCAATATAAGCCTGTAGGTATCGACCGCGGCCGCGAATTCTTTTCGCGACAGGTGCGTCTTACCCATCTCGCTCAGTTTTTCTTCTCTGAAATAGTCGAAATCGTATGATGAACCGCAAGACGTGCAGCGGTACATCTGCTTATCGTTATCGACAGTCAGATTGCCACCGCAGGACGGACACTGGTGCTTATTTATCGTTGTCATTTCTTAATCCCTTATTGAAAAATCCCTATTCCGACGTATTCATTATAGCAAATCCGAAGAGCACATGGGGATAAATC
>CACZML010000154.1 GCA_902782235.1 Oscillospiraceae bacterium | reverse complement strand
TCTTTTGCTGTTGCATAGACCTGAGCGCCGATGAGAGCCAAAGGATACTTGCCGCCTGCAGCAACGTTATCAGCGCCGCAGCAGATCTGAAGCAAGCCGTGCTCACCTGCATCAACCTTGCAGAGGTGAAGGTGTGTGCCTTCGATAGGCTCGCATGTCTTTACTTCGCCTACTACAACATTGGAGATGTCCTTGCCTACTTCATATTTTTCCTCTACTTCGAAGCCGCAGCTGAAGAGCTTTTCTTCAAGCACGTCCGGAGTAACGTCAATATCTACATAATCTTTAAGCCAGCTTAATGGTACTAACATGGTATTTGCCTCCTTTAACCTTAGTCATCGATCTGTTCAAGTACGCGGAGATCAGACTCAAATAAGAGCTTGATGTTGTTGATTCCGTACTTGAGCATGGCAATACGATCGATACCGATACCGAAAGCCAGACCGCTGTATTTGTCGCTGTCGATTCCGCAGCCTTCAAGAACCTTCTTGTTGACTACGCCTGCGCCGAGGACTTCGATCCAGCCTGTTCCCTTGCAGAGCTTGCAGCCCTTGCCGCCGCACTGGAAGCAGGAAACGTCTACTTCTACTGAAGGCTCCGTGAACGGGAAGTAAGAAGGTCTAAGACGTGTTCTTGTCTCCTCGCCGAAGATCTTCTTAACGAATACGTCGAGCATGCCCTGGAGGTCGCAGAGTGTGATGCCCTCGTCAACTACGAGTCCTTCCATCTGGGAGAACATAGGAGAGTGTGTGGCATCGTCATCTGAACGGAAAACCTTACCGGGTGAGATGATCTTTATAGGCGGCTGCTGTGATTCCATTACGTGAACCTGACCTGCAGAGGTCTGTGTTCTCAAAAGGAATTCAGGGCTTAAATAAAAAGTATCCTGCATGTCGCGTGAAGGGTGATCCTTCGGGATGTTCAGAGCCGTGAAGTTATAGTGGTCTGTCTCGATCTCGTTTCCTTCGTAGACGGAGAAGCCCATTGAACCAAAAATATCAACGATCTGGTTTCTTACCTGGGTGTTCGGATGGAGATAGCCCTTCTTAAGCTTCTTGGAAGGAAGTGTTACGTCGATGGCCTCAGCCTCGTAACGTGCCTTCTGCTCAGCTGCCTTGAATTCTGCATCCAAAGCATCGAACTTCTCTGTAGCCCAGTTTCTGATCTCGTTGACCATCTTGCCGTAGTCGGCCTTCTGCTCTTTCGGGATCTTGCCCATCTCCTTCATGAGGGAACCGATCTTACCTTCCTTAGAGTCCATAACGCTCTTTTTGTACTCGAAGATTCCCTTGGAGCTGGTAATTCCTGCCAGATCAGATTCGATCTGACTCTTGATAGCGGATAACTTCTCACTTAATTCACTAAGTTCAGCCATGTTTTCCTCCTTGTTTCCAATCGCCTGTGCATAAAAAAATCCCACGGCAATTATTCATTGCCATGGGACGAATTAGCGTATTTATTGCACCTTCGCGGTACCACCCATGTTCGAAAGACCATTATGATCTTTTCGCACTTATAGTCGCTGCCGTAATGCCGCAGCCCGCATCCGCTTAGTCAGCAAAAGCCGTTTCCGACGGAAGCTCCGGTGTTGAAATTCATCTTACTACCCTTAGTATCGTGCTTTCAGCCGGTGACACGACTCTCTGTTACTGTCTGTAGAAAGACTACTTACGCACCTTCATTGCAGGACTTATTTATAATATGGAGTCCGGAAAAAGTCAAGCACGGCAAGGGAAACGCAAAAAATTAACCCAAACAGCGAACGGATCAACTGTTTGGGTTAATAGTATCAATAAGTTTATCCCGTTTTGAAGAGAGATGCGTTGGAAAGAATAAGGGACTTCGTTTCCTGGATTGCGAAGGAAGGTTATGCGGGATAAACAGATTGAGCTGAAGTTTTACGCGCTCTTAAGGAACTGCTTAACAGCGCTTACGTAATCGTCAGGCAGCTGGTCCTGGGGTGCGTGGCCGCAGCCTTCCATGACGTACATGGACTTTTTCGGAGCCTCGATACTCTCGTAATACTCCTTGACCATAGTCCAGGGGCAGATCCAGTCTGCAGAGCCTGATATGTACATTACAGGAACCTCATAGCTCTTGTAGTGCTCGTTTATATCAAATTCCATAAGATCTGCCAGAAGCTCTCCCTGAGACATCTCAAATCCCGGGTTGCCCAACATCATGGAATACTCGAAAAGTGTCCACCTGACATCATCGACTCCGAGATAAGGAGAGCAGACAAGGTCCGCGTATGAGAATGCATGTGGCACGGTCTCCTGATGGTAAACCGAAGTAGCCTGACGGAGCGGCTGCATATTCACGACATTGGGATCTTCACAGAATGCCTTATAGACTTTCTCAAGTTCTGTTGTGTCATCACCCTTGGCTTTTGCCTGGGCAATAGCATCAGCATATGCGTAGTGTTCGCTAGCAAAGTTCTTGAAGCTTACTACCTGGCCGATGCTTATAAATGCGGTAACCTTTTCCGGATGAGCCGAGACATAGGTGCTTCCAAGGACTGTGCCGAAAGAATGTCCCATAATGATGACCTTGTCCTGATTAAATCTGCCGCGGAGATAATCAACGAGTGAATCAATGTCCTCCTGCATGCTCTGCGGTGTGGGAATCTTGGCATTGCCCTTCTCGATATTCCTGTAGTAGGATCTGCCGCAGCCGCTCTCATCCCAGACGGCAAGAGTGTATTCATCCGTCAGACCGTCAGAACACAGGTAATCCGAATAGCCGTCAGGCTCTCCGGGACCGCCGTGCAGATACAGGATGACAGGATTGTTCTGATCCTTTCCGATGAGGCGGACGAAGCCGTCACCATTCTTGAGAGGAACATAGAGCTCCTCATTGATTCCGTCCTTAAACGCAAAAGCGCGCTTGATCTCATTGATATTGCGTCCTGTGATGGCGTAGATAAAGAATCCGAAAACAACGACCAGGAGCAGTATGACAACAGCTTTCAAGATGCCGAGAATGATCCTTACGGGAAGCTTCTTCTTAGGCTTTTTGCCCCATACTTCATTGCGGTGCGCAACGTGGATCCCGATGTGTCCGATTCCTAAGATGATGGCGCCTAAGATCATGATGATGTTTCCGCCATAGATTCCCAGAAGGAAGAAAGCAACTACGGGAAGTGATGCGCCCGGCACTGCAATGCCGAACATATTCCTGTAGAAATCCTTCATGGTCTTTTCAGATCTGAAATAGCGGATCCAGAAGATCTCATAGATCACCATGCAGATGAAGGAAAGGATGAGTACGACGCTCCAGAATGTGAACTTATGAAAGTTAAAGTTCGAGAAAATAAGTGCAGCGGGAGTTACGATGAACTGACCAATGCGCTGTACTCCTCATAACCCTTCGGTTTGTTCTTCATCCATATAAAATTCGGGATGAAGAGCATAAGAAGCCAAATAAGTCCGATATAAGAAAAACCTAATTGCATATTTTTATCCCCCTTGTTTTTAGTTTTTCAGCGCAATAGAACCTTAGAGCCACCGGCACAGAAATGCCGGGCTCATACGTGTTTAAAAATGTGTTTTGGCGGGTTTTTAAAGATCCTTGTACATCAGGATCTCCTTCTCACCTTCACGCGTGAATTTGACTTAGTCCGGATACCGCAAGAGAAATTCAGTCTCTGCGGAAGTCTTCCGGATGAAGCCTGGCATCTCCTGCGCGTACTCAGGCGAGTCCGGCCTCAGCACGCACGTCCTGCCGTCTTTGGGCAGGACCTTCCTTTCTTCGAATCTCATTCCTATTTCCCCCTATATATTATTTGACCGACAGGTCGATCAACCTTCTAATATGGATCTCGACCGCATCAAAGCATGCGACCGGACAATTATCCTGATTAAGTATCAATGGCAGTTCCGTGCATCCCAGGATGACACCTTCGATGCCGTTCTCTTCCTTCATTCTGTTAATGACAGCCTGGAGTTCCTTAAGAGTGGACTCTTTGACGATGCCCTTTTCGAGTTCTTCGAAGATCCTTGTGGCAACGAGCTTTCTGTCTTCTTCCGAGGGCACGAAAACCTCGATCCCGGCTTCTCTCAAATCCTTCTTCATGTAGTCTTTTTCCATCGTGAAGATAGTGCCGAGAAGTCCGATCTTCTTAATGCCCTTGGCTACTGCCTCTTCGCAGACCGCCTTCGGAATACTGACGATGGGCTTACCAAATCTTGCCTGGAGTTCATCGAAAACAACATGCATCGTAACTGCGGTAAGCGAGATAACCTCCGAACCGCCTTTATCCAGGGCATCGAGCTTCTCATAGAGGTAATCTGCAAGAAGGTCGAATTTGCCTTCTTCCACATAGTTCCATGCTCTGGTGAAATTGACGCTCTCGATAGCGATGTCAGGCATAGCCGCACCGCCCGTGATGCGGTCTATCTCGGTATTCAAGATCTTGTAGTACATTAATGTCGATTCGGGACCTGTCCCGCCGACTAATCCTATTTTTTTCATTATCCCCGTTGCCTTTGCTAAAAGTATTTACGAATTATATCACTGAACTTGAGAATTCAAGTGCGGAAATTTAGTATCAAAGCCTTAGATTTATATAGTTTGCGGTTACACGGCCGTCAGGATCTACAGTAAATCTCGAGATTGATCCTGAGCGTCCGCTGAAGCGCGCCCTTTGCAGGTCTTCAAACTCAAATCCCATAAGCATAGCCTGAAGAAAACCAAGAGTGCAGCCGTGCGACACGATGAGGATCTTCTCCTCGTCACTTGCTAAGATCTGATCGCAGAAAGGCTTGATCCTGTTCCACAGATCCCTGTCAGACTCAGCGTCCGGAAACGGCCTGTAATCAGGATCGTAGCCGTCACACGGGATCTTGTGCTCATCGTACCAGGACCACGGTTTGCCGTTGCCTGCGCCTGCATTAACTTCCCTGATGAGTTCGGACATAACCGGTGTCAGATGCAGAGTCTTATTGATCTCTTCTGCAGTCTGTGCGGCGCGCGCCAGATCAGAACAGTACATGACAAAACCATCGGCACAGCCCTCCTTCGAGAGCCATACGCCGATGTCAAAAGCCTGTTTCCTGCCCTTTTCTGTGAGCGGCCAATTACCCCAGGCACCTGCATGCCCGTTAAGATGGTGTTCAGATTCAGTGTGCTGAACAGTAATAACCGTCTTTGTCATATCATCCCCCGATGACACCCTGACACTTTACATATTGCATTATATACCATTATGTTCAAGCCGTTTACAGTATTTGATAAAAATAGTCCCACATTCGTGCAAATTATTAATTGATAGAGCATGACCTAATTCATATAATTTCGAAGTTTGAATTTATTAGAAATATAAGAGGGTCTGTTATGAACGAATTTAAACCTAAGCTGTTTTCCGTCATGAAGAACTATTCCGGTTCCCAGCTTGTAAAGGATATCGTTGCGGGAATCATCGTAGCGATCATCGCTCTGCCTTTGTCCATTGCACTTGCGATCGCATCAGGCGTCGGTCCTGAAGCAGGTATCTACACAGCGATCGTTGCAGGATTCATCGTTTCTTTCTTAGGCGGAAGCCGTGTTCAGATCGCAGGCCCTACGGCAGCTTTTGCCACCATCGTTGCAGGCATCGTCATGAAGGACGGAAGAGAAGGACTCATGATCGCAACGATCATGGCAGGCCTGGCCTGCGGAGAGCCCTGTGAGATCGGCTGGGATCTGTTCCGCAACCACGCAACTGGCTTCATCTCCGGGGAAGACCGGATGACCCTCCGGGGCATGCGTATGCTGGCCGGCTGCTTCAGGGACGATCCGCATATCACCAGCGGAGAATCCGGCGCCGCAACGTTCGGCGCTCTCGCGACAATTATGATGGAGGACTGCTACAGCGACATCCGGAAGGAGCTCGGGCTCGGACCGGACTCTACCGTTCTCTGCTTCTCCACAGAAGGGGATACAGACCCCGTCCACTACAAGCAGGTTGTATGGGAAGGTCTGGACTGACCGCGACTCCGCCGTTATCTGATGCTCCGCACTCGATGATGAGCGGCTGCCTTCAAAAAAAGCAGAGGCTGCGGATTCTCTCCGCGGTCTCTGCTTTTCTGATGTTCTCATTATTCTGATCTGCTTTTCTCATTGGGAGGTTTAGCCGTTTTTATCGGCTAAACCCCATTTCGTCCATTTCTTCATATTCTTCTTCGTCAGTCTCGTCTTCAAGATCATTTTCGCTGCTTTTTCCATACAGGACATGGCATCAGCGAGCATTGAGAGAAAAAGAATATTTGCGGAATATGCCCGTCAGTTTCAGGACCAGATACTCGGAGCGGGTGCCGACGCGGA
>CACZML010000153.1 GCA_902782235.1 Oscillospiraceae bacterium | reverse complement strand
AGGTAATCACATGGCATACTCGATGACAGGCTTCGGCCGCGGCGAGAAGGTTTTCGACACCAGGAAATACAGTATTGAGCTTAAATCCGTCAATTCCAGGTTCTGTGACATATCGATCAGAATGCCCAGAATGTTCAACTATCTGGACGGCGATATCAGAAGGGTTATTACGGACAGGCTCCTGAGAGGCAAGATCGACGTTTTCATCAATTACGAAGATCAGGGCGAGGCAGGCGAGACGGTTACCGTTAATGCCGGACTTGCGAAGGAATATTCCGAAGCAGCTAGAGCGATCGCAGCGCTTACGGGAAGAGAAGATGATTTTGGTGTCGCAAGGCTCGCTACTATGCAGGATGTTCTTAGCGTTACCCAGAATGAACTTGATGAAGAGACTGCTACAAAGGAACTTTTGGAAACATTGAATGAAGCTATCGACGGCATGCTGACGATGCGTAAGAGAGAGGGCGACAACCTCGTTGTCTCCATACTTGGAAAGGTCGACTCATTAGAGAGCCTTAGAGCAGAAGTTGTCACAAGATCTCCTGAAGTTGTTGAAGCTTATAAGCAGAGGCTCTCAACCAGGATCAACGAGATCTTAACAAGTGACCAGAGAGAGTTCTACGACGACAACAGGCTTGCTGCAGAAGTTGCGATCTTCGCAGACAAGTGCGCGATCGATGAGGAGATGGCACGCCTTTCAAGCCATTTCTCACAGGCAAGAAAGATCCTTGCTGAAGACGGTTCTGTCGGCAAGAAGATGGATTTCCTCGTGCAGGAGATCAACCGCGAGGTCAACACGACAGGCAGCAAAGCAAATGATATCGAGATCACTTCCAGAGTTCTTTCGATGAAGAACCTCGTAGAAGAGATCAGAGAACAGATACAGAATCTTGTATAAAGGACGGGCAATAAATGGCATCTGAATTTATAGACATCGGATTCGGAAATATAGCACAGGCATCACGCATCATCTGCGTTGCCGCTGCAGAGTCTTCACCGGTAAGACGCATGATGCAGGATTCCAAAGACAGGGGAACACTTGTTGACTGCTGCGCCGGCAAGAAGTGCAAATCGGTAATAGTTACGGACAGCGGACTCGTTCTGACTTCCGCGCTTTCCACATCAGAGATAAAGGAGATGCTGGGATGACTAATTACAGAGGTTTGATCGTTGCAGTTTCAGGTCCTTCCGGCGTGGGAAAAGGAACCGTGCTCGCGAAGGTTGAAGAACTGCTCGAAAAAGAGCACCCCGGCTGCGTTGGCCACTCGATCTCGGTCACAACGAGAGCTCCGAGAGGACAGGAACAAGACGGCGTCGAGTATTACTTCAGAACGACCGAGCAGTTCGAGCAGATGATAAAGGACGGCAAGATCGTAGAGTACGACAAGTACGTTGATAACTACTACGGCACACCTTCAGATCCGTTAGATGAGATGCTCAGCAAAGGCCAGGATGTGCTTTTCGACATCACGATAGAAGGAAGCCTCGCGCTGAACCGCAAGTTCGACGTAGACACGGTAACGATATTTATCCTTCCGCCGTCGATGGAGGAACTTGAGAGCAGATTAAGAGGCAGGGGCACGGAGACTGAGGAGAAGATCGCCAAGAGACTCGCCCAGTCAAAAGAAGAGATCAAGCGTGCCGGAGAATTCGAATACATCATCACGAACGACGATGTGGACAGAGCAGCAAGAGACATTCTTGCGATTATCACCGCTGAAAAGCTTAAAGCTTCGAAGAATATATGTACAGCAAAAGAACTTGAATAAAAGGAGAAGAGAGGTAAAAAGATGTTAACAGATCCTTCAATCGAGAAACTCAAAGAGAAGTCAGCAAGCCCTTACGACCTTACAGTACTCGTAAGTAAGCGTGCTAGAGAACTGACAGACGGCGCACAGCCCATGATCGACGCTGAGGGTGCAGCAAATGTTGTATCTTTGGCTTGCCGTGAAGTTGCAGCTGACAAGGTCGTTGCAGTCAAGGGTGATGTAGAGGATGAGGCAGTTATCCCGATCACAAGAGAAGAGAAGATCAGAAGAAGAGAAGAAGCTGAGAACAGAAGAAAGATGCTCGAGGAAGAAAGAGCAGAGAGAATGTCTGTTGCAGGCGGCTTGAACTCCAAGGGTTTGGATGACCTTATCGACGCTTTGGCCGGCGGAAGCTCAGAAGGCGAAGAAGAGGCTGTTTTTGAGGGCGATGAAGAGCCTGAGACAGAAGACGAAGAATAATCCAAAGGGAGTTTAATCAATATGGCAGTAGAGAAAACAATGGATAAGATAGTCTCACTTGCAAAGGTAAGAGGCTTTGTTTATCCCGGTTCTGACATCTACGGCGGTCTCGCAAATTCATGGGACTACGGCCCGTTAGGTGTTCAGCTTAAGAATAACGTTAAGGCAGCATGGTGGAAGAAGTTCGTCCAGGAGAGCCCTTACAATGTAGGACTTGATGCTGCGATCATCATGAACCCCAAGACATGGGTCGCTTCCGGCCACGTCGGCGGTTTCTCCGATCCTCTCATCGACTGCAAGCAGTGCAAGGCACGTCAGAGAGCAGATAACCTCGTTGAGGATTGGAACAAGGAGAACGGAATCGAGAACGTACCCGTTGAAGGTATGAGCCCCGAAGAGATGGTAGCTTACATCAGGGACAACAACATTCCCTGCCCTGTATGCGGCGGCCACAACTTCACAGATATCCGTAAATTTAACCTTATGTTCAAGACATTCATCGGTGTTACCGAGGATGCGACATCTGAAGTATATTTGAGACCTGAGACAGCTCAGGGTATCTTCGTTAACTTCGCAAACGTTCAGCGTTCTGCAAGAAAGAAGCTTCCTTTCGGTATCTGCCAGATCGGTAAGTCTTTCCGTAACGAGATCACACCCGGTAACTTCATCTTCAGAACACGTGAGTTCGAGCAGATGGAATTAGAGTTCTTCTGCGAACCCGGCACAGACCTTGAATGGTTCGATTACTGGAAGACATTCTGCCACGACTGGCTCATCGGCCTTGGCATCAAGGAAGAGGAACTCCGTACAAGAGACCACGCTAAGGAAGAGCTCGCTTTCTATTCCAGAGCTACAACAGACTTCGAGTTTGCTTTCCCTTTCACAGACTGGGGCGAACTCTGGGGTATCGCTGACCGTACAGACTACGATCTCAAGCAGCACATGGAATTCTCCAAGCAGGATCTCACATATTTCGATCCCGTTAAGAACGAGAAGTACATTCCTTACGTTATCGAGCCTTCGCTCGGTGCTGACCGTGTAACACTCGCATTCCTCTGCTCTGCTTACGACGAGGAAGAGCTCGAGGGCGGCGACGTAAGAACTGTTATGCATTTCCACCCGTTCCTCGCGCCCATCAAGATCGGCGTGCTCCCGCTTTCTGCTAAGCTTACAGACAAGGCTCAGCCTATTTTCGAGAAGCTCTCGAAAAAGTTCATGTGCGAGCTCGACGACGGTACTCCTTACTGCGTAGTTTACGACTTCGATTCTGAGAATGACGGATGCGTAACTATCAGAGAAAGAGACTCAATGAAGAACGTTGAGTACGAGCCTGGAAACATCAGATTCCCGATCGAAAAACTTGAAGAATTTTTTGCAGATAAGTTCGATTTTTAAGACTATATTCTGTTAAAATAAACTGATAAGTTTTTAGCAGGCTAAATTGCCAATAGAGAAACAAAAAACTGAATCCAATAAATGAAAGGCGGATAAAAGAATGACAAAGTACGTTTACCTGTTCACCGAAGGCAACGGAAACATGCGCGAACTCCTTGGTGGTAAGGGCGCTAACCTTGCTGAGATGACAAACATCGGACTCCCTGTACCTCAGGGTTTCACGATCAGCACAGAGGCATGCACCAAGTATTATGAGGATGGCCGTCAGATCAATGATGAGATCATGGCTCAGGTAATGGAGTATATCGTTAAGCTTGAGGAGATCACAGGCAAGAAGTTTGGTGATCTCGAGAACCCGCTTCTCGTATCCGTAAGATCCGGTGCAAGAGCTTCCATGCCTGGTATGATGGACACTATCCTCAACCTTGGTTTGAATGAGCAGGTTGTAGACGTTATCGCTACAAAGTCCGGTAACCCCAGATGGGCTTGGGACTGCTACAGAAGATTCATCCAGATGTATTCTGACGTTGTTATGGAAGTTGGTAAGAAGTACTTCGAAGAGCTCATCGACAAGATGAAGGCTTCCAGAGGAGTTACACAGGACGTTGAGCTCACAGCAGACGACCTCAAGGAACTCGCTTCACAGTTCAAGACTGAGTACAAGGCTAAGATCGGTTCAGACTTCCCTACAGATCCTAAGGAACAGCTTATCGGCGCTATCAAGGCCGTATTCAGAAGCTGGGACAACCCGAGAGCTAACGTTTACAGAAGAGACAACGATATTCCTTATTCATGGGGTACAGCAGTTAACGTTCAGTCCATGGCATTCGGTAACATGGGTGACGACTGCGGTACAGGCGTTGCTTTCACACGTGACCCTGCT
>CACZML010000152.1 GCA_902782235.1 Oscillospiraceae bacterium | reverse complement strand
ATCTTCATAAGGGGTAACTATAAGAAGGTTGATCTTGTGAGATACGTGGTCTGCCATATAAAGAGATTAAGTGGTTTCCTTGTATGCCTTAAGAACGTCGTCGAGGCCGCCCTTCATGAAGAAGCACTGCTCGGGGATGTGATCCAAAGAACCGGAGATAAGCTCACCAAAGGCTTTTACAGTCTCTGCTACAGGTACATATCTGGGTTCGAAGCCTGTGGAATCAGCCGTTACGAAGAAAGGCTGCGACAAGTATCTCTGGACCTTACGGGCACGGGATACCATGAGCCTGTCTGCTTCGGAAAGCTCTTCCATACCGAGTATGGCGATGATGTCCTGGCAACGTGGTAGTGCTCTGCACCGACAACGTCTTCTGTAAGTACTCTTGAAGAAGATTCAAGAGGATCTACAGCAGGATAGATACCGAGCTCAACTACAGCACGGGACAATACGATGTTTGCATCGAGATGGGCAAATGTCGTAGCAGGTGCAGGGTCTGTGATATCGTCTGCAGGAACGTAAACTGCCTGGATGGATGTGATTGATCCGTTTCTTGTGGATGTGATTCTTTCCTGAAGTTCACCTACTTCTCCTGCAAGTGTCGGCTGGTAACCAACGGCTGAAGGAATACGGCCAAGAAGTGCGGATACCTCCGAACCTGCCTGGACGAATCTGTAGATGTTATCGATGAATAAGAGCACGTCTCTGTGCTTCTCGTCTCTTAAATATTCAGCCATCGTAAGACCTGTGAGAGGCGCTCTCATTCTTGCACCTGAGGTCTCGTTCATCTGGCCGAATACCATGATAGTCTTATCAAGAACGCCGGACTGCTTCATCTCGTTCCAGAGGTCGTTACCTTCACGTGAACGCTCACCGACGCCTGTAAATACTGAGTATCCGCCGTGCTCGCTCGCGATGTTGCGGATGAGCTCAAGGATGAGGACTGTCTTACCTACGCCGGCGCCTCCGAACAGACCGATCTTACCGCCTCTTGAGAAAGGTACAAGAAGGTCAATAACCTTGATGCCTGTCTCAAGCATTGTCTCTGCAGGATACTGCTCGGTAAATGAAGGAGAATGTCTGTGGATAGGCCACATCGCATCACTGTTTACTTCGCCCTTATTGTCGATAGGATGACCAATAGCATCGAATAAACGTCCTGTGATGTTCTCGCCTACAGGAACCTTGATGGATGAACCCATGGATTCACATACGAGGCCTCTTGTAAGACCTTCTGTAGCATTGAAGGATACGCATCTTACGACGCCGGAGCCCCTCTGCTGGAGGACTTCGCAGTAGACATCATTATCGCTCTTGAGAGCTTCAGGATCGAATGCGGGATCTGATTCAGGAGCAATAACAGGAGCGTTTCTCATGATCCTTATCGCTTCATTGATCTTCGGGATCTCGCCTTTAGCGAATTCGCAGTCGATTACAGGTCCGATTATCTGTATTACCTTGCCGTATGCCATGTTATTTTCCTCACATCTTCTCTGCCTGCTGGGCACCGTTTACGATCTCCGTAAGTTCCGTCGTGATCTTTGCCTGACGGGCACGGTTGCTCATGAGCTCAAGTTTTTTCATCATTTCTTCCGCGTTGTCGGTCGCATTCTCCATCGCAGTAAGTCTTGCTGTCTGCTCACTTGCGAAAGCATCGACCATAGCGCCGAAGACCATCGCATTCGTATATGTATCGATGAGGTAGCTAAATACCGCATCAGAATTCGGGAAATACTCCAATTCATTGCCTCTCGGGATTGCCATGCCGGCATCAAGAACGTCCTTCGGAAGGAGCATTGAGATCGACTTGGGATCTACAGGCAAAAGTCGTAAAGCAACAGGTTCCATCTTTACTGATGATTCCATTCTGGTGTAAAGCAGATACACGAGATCGAAGTCATCTTTGATGAAGCGGTTTCTCATGATAGCGCTAACCTGTCTTGCATCGTTGTAAGTGGGTTCCGAGATAGGGAACGAGAATGAAGTATTAACGTTATAGCCGAATCTTGCAAGTTTTTCTCTTGCCAGGCGCCCGAAAACATTGAGTTCATAAGTCGTGGAGATATTCTTCTGCGTATTCTCCATGATCTTCTGTCTTATGTGATCTTCGGTGATCTTTACCATGTTATTGTTGTAAGCACCTGCGAGGCCCTGGTCACCTGAGAGTACATAATAACCGATCTTCCAGGTCTCGCCTTCATGCTTCTGTTCAAGCATAAAGAACGGGTTATCAAGGTGCTCATTGTTGCGGATCATTTCCTGCATTGATTCAACGCAGAAAAGGAAGAACGGATACATCGATTCGTGGAGGAGCTGGGAGCGTCTCATTTTCGCGCTCGAGACAAGCTGCATCGCATTAGTCATCTGACTAATGTCATTGACGCTCTTCATTCTTTTCTTGATTGCAGAAAAGCTCTCCATAAGATCAGTAGTCCTCTACGTACTCCTCGTGATCCCTGAGGAATGCTTCCTTATACTCGTTGTATGCGGTATCGATCTCGTTTCTGATCTCGTCGGTCAATACCTTGCCGTCGGTAAGTTCTTCAAAGATATTCGGATGGCTGATCTTGATCTGGCCCATGAGCTCTGTATAGAACTCATAGATATCTTCCGTTGCAAGGAAGTTGAATTTATCCGTAGTTGCACAGTAAAGGAGCACAACTTCAGAAGCCATCGTCAGAGGTGAGAATCTCTCCTGCTTCAATACTTCGTTAAGAACGGTACCACGCTTGATCTGGAGCTGTGTATTCTCATCCAAGTCAGAACCGAACTGCGAGAAGGATGCCATCTCACGTGCCTGTGCCAGAGAGATTCTGAGAGGTCCTGCAACCTTCTTAACAGCCTTTGTCTGAGCGGCGCCGCCTACACGGGATACTGAGAGACCAACGTTTACGGCAGGTCTCTGGCCGGAGAAGAACAGCTCAGGTGACAGATAGATCTGACCGTCAGTAATGGAGATAACGTTCGTTGGAATGTAAGCCGAGATATCGTTACCCTGTGTCTCTACGATAGGAAGTGCGGTAATGGAACCGCCGCCAAGCTCTTCTGAAAGTCTTGCAGATCTCTCGAGAAGTCTTGAATGCAGATAGAAGACGTCACCCGGATAAGCTTCTCTTCCCGGAGGTCTTCTAAGGAGCAAGGAAATAGCTCTGTATGCCTGTGCATGCTTGGAGAGGTCATCGTAAACGATCAGTACGTCCTTGTGATAGTCGTACATGAACTTCTCAGCGATGGCGCAGGCAGCAAACGGTGCGATGTACTGCATTGCTGCTGACTCAGAAGCGGAAGCGGCAACGATAACTGTGTAGTCCATTGCGCCGTGCTTCTCGAGCAGGCCTGCTGTTGCAACGATATTAGCCATCTTCTGGCCGATTGGAACGTAGACGCAGATAACGTCCTCATTCTTCTGGTTGATGATGGTATCAAGTGCTATAGAAGTCTTGCCTGTCTGACGGTCGCCGATGATGAGCTCTCTCTGGCCTCTTCCGATAGGAGTGAGCGCGTCAATGGCTGTGATGCCCGTAAACAAAGGCGTATCAACCGGTGCTCTCTCGATGATGGTCGGAGCGGGTGACTCGACAGGTCTTTCCTCTGTATATCTGATGACGCCCTTACCGTCTATAGGATGGCCCAAAGCGTCTACTACTCTTCCCAAAAGACCCATGCCGACAGGAACCGAGCAGGTGGTCATGGTACGCTTGCAGCTCATGCTCTCGACTACGGTATCTTCACCCGTAAGGAGAACTACGCCGACCTTGGTCTTCTCAAGGTTCATGGCGATGCCTGTGGCGCCGGACGCGAAATATATAAGCTCGTTGAGCATGCAGTTCTTAAGGCCTGTAACGGAAGCTACACCGTCAGAGATGGAAGCAACCTTACCGACCTCGTCTCTGTGCTCCTGGAAAAGGAAAGCGTCTTCTATACGCTTATCGAGCTGCGCGTCAGTCAGATCCTGG
>CACZML010000151.1 GCA_902782235.1 Oscillospiraceae bacterium | reverse complement strand
CGAGAAATTCGATGGGAGTGCTCATTTCCTTGCAAAGAAATATAGGCGTGTATTTGAATGAGTTTTTAGAAAACTGATTTATGAACCACCTTTATAGAACGTAGGATTAGAGCATTAAATCATCAGAAATAACATCCAGCCATTGAGCGATACAATGAGTATTAGTTTATTATGGCTTTTCAAGAATAACAAGCTGGGCATATCTGTCCTTGTGCACACTGATATAGCGGAAGCCCTGCTTTTCAAATCTTGATCTCATCTCTTCTGATGAAAGAAACTCCCCGTTGATGTTGCGGCACATATGATTAAGTGCTTTCCTGATTGGATGAGGGAAGGCGGGATCGGCAATATATAATCTGCCGTTCGGTTTCAGGAGGCGCAAAGCTTCCCTCGCAAAAGCATCTTTATCGGGGAAATGATGATATGCCATGCATGCGGTTAATGTATCAAAGTAAGAGTCATCGTAAGGGGTGTCTTCGCAGGAGCATTCCCTGATGTCCATGTCAGGACATTTACAGCGCGCAACTGAAAGCATCTTCGGTTCGACATCTATTCCGTGTCCTTCTATGTTTTCGAACTCGCTGAAGGTCTTTAAGATCGTGCCCGTTCCGCAGCCCACATCAAGAACCTTGTCACCGCTCTTAAGGTCAGTGAATCTATACAGGAGTTCATAGAATCTGCGTGACAGCCTGCCTTCAAAATGGTCATCGTATTTGTCTGCTCTCTTGTCGAATTTGAAATCTCTCTTTTCCATGTTTTAAGTCCTTTCTTTTTCTATTGCCAGGAATGCTCCCAGCGCCATGATGATGAATGAAATGATGAACAGCAATGCCGGCACCTTCGGAAAGAGAATAAGTGAGATAAGTGCTCCAATGAATGGTGCCAAAGCATAAAAAGCAGATGTTTTGGCAGCACCTATATAACGCTGGGCATAGACATATGTATAAATGCTGAGTCCGTAAGCAACAAAGCCCAGAAGCAGTGCCCAAAGTATATAAGGTGTGATATTGAGTCGCTCACCGGATATCAATGCTACGATCAGTGAACCTGTTCCTGAGCCGAAGCCTTTTATTATCACTATCTTTGCAGGGTCATTTTTGGAAAGCTTGCGTGTGCAGTTATTCTCAAGACCCCAACAGCAGCAGGCGAGCAAAGCCAGAAGCGAATATACGGATATGGAGAACGATCCGTTGCCGCTTAATGAGAGCATGATGCTGGCGGTTGTTATAAGTGTTATTGCAATCCAAAGACGTGGTGATATCTTTTCTTTAAAGAACAGAAGTGCGATCAGAGCGGTTGCGACTATCTCGAAATTGTTAAGCAGAGATACTGATTCAGCTGAAGAGTTTCTCAGTGCGGTCATCAGAAGTATCGGTGCGGCTATATCAAGCAGGACCATCATTATGAGATAAGGAAGGTCTTTATAGGTAAAAGAGGAACTCGTTTTGCTTTTTCTGCGCGAAAAGAAAGTTATGACAACCATTCCCGCTGCAGCTCCGAGATAAAGAAGTCCGGCCATGAATGCCGGAGGGATCTTTTCCACAATGACCTTCGAGAATGGGGTGCTTACCGCGTAGAGCAGTGCTGCATATATAGCGTATCTGATTGCCTTGTTTTTATTCATATCCTGTCACTTTCCGAACACCGTGTTCGGTAAAATGTTATAATCCAAGATAAAAGCAGACAATAATCAGACTTTTCGATTTGTCAGTTATTGAACATTATTCGAAAATTGTATGGTAAAAGGATATGGACAGACGGCAGCAAAAGACCAGAACAGCAATCTACGATGCGCTTACAAAGTTACTGAGAAAGCGGCGCTTTGAAGATATAACGGTGCAGGAGATCATCGATGAAGCTAATATCGGGAGAAGCACTTTCTATTCGCATTTTGAGACGAAAGACCAGCTCCTCGAGCAGATGTGTGACGAGATGTTTTCGCATGTTTTCTCAGAATCTCTCATGCCTGAGAAGAGTCACGATTTCTCGGCCAACCATGAGGAACTTAGATCATTGTTGGAGCACCTTCTTTGGCATATCAAGGACCACGAAGACAACATTAGTTCGATCATGTACGGAGAGTCGGAAAAGCTCTTTACGCGTTACTTCTCCGAATATCTTGAAGATGCATTCGGGAATATGATCTCACACATTGATATAGATGTATCTGTTGAGTTCAAGAAGCAATTTGTAATAGGGAGTTTTATTAACACAGTCAAATGGTGGATCGGGAACGGTCTTGCACAAAGTCCCGGCGAGATCATTGATGCATATTATAAATGCCTGATCAGGAGATAATCTTGGAAGAGACAATCCTGAATAAAACTATCTACTCTTGACTTACGTTTTCAGCATTGAAATGCTCAATGAACTCTTCAAGGAATGCATGTCTGGGGGCGGCCATTTCGCGTGCTTTGGCAGTGTTTAATCCGTCTTTGAGCAATAACAGTTTCTCGTGGAAATGATCGATTCCACCTTCTAAAGGTCTGCCATGTTTGCCGCCGTAGGCAAAGGTGCGGGCGATTCCGATGGCGCCCATTGCGTCCAGTCTGTCGGCATCCTGTACGATCTTTGCTTCGATTGAATCGGGCGTTTTGCCGCGGTTCTTACTGAATGAGACAGAGTTGATTATGCTTACAATAAATGCTGTTTTCGCGTCATCGACACCATGCGATTTAAGGAAAGATACTGCATTCGCATTGCCTTCTGTATCGAACAGTTTGTGATCGTCGGTATCGTGCAGGAGTGCGGCAAGAGCGACTACTTCAATGTCGCAAGACGGCTCAGTCTCAGCTATCGTCATCGCATTAGAATAGACGCGCAGACTGTGATTGAGATCGTGTCCGTCGGAGTTGTCGCTGAACAGATCTTTTATGTAATCTTTTGCATTTTGAATCAACTGGTCGTTCATAAAAAGCACCCCCATAGATTGTAACATTATGGGGGCGGCTCGTGGTTTTTAGTTGAAGGAAATTACATCTTTACTGTGGCAATAAACTTATCGTCCGCAGTTGTGATGTGGAGCTTATATCCAAGAATCGCAAGATTGTTGTCAGCTATTGCAAGGCCTAAGCCCGTGCCGTTATTCTTGCGCGCGGAATCGCCTTTGGTGAAAGGATTTTTCAGGCTCTTAACATCGTCTATCTTACCCGCAGTAATGTTGGTGATGACGATCTTTTTGTCTTCGCATGTAATACTGATCTCAGTGCCTTCTTTGCAGTAGAGGACAGCATTATTTATCAGATTCGATATGGCCTGCTCGAAAATCTTCTCATCTGTTTTAACGGTCATGCTCTTCTTATCGTAATTGATCTTCAGTGAGCGCTCGTTAATGGTGTGCTCGTTGTCTGCGATGATCTTTTCTATAACGTCTGCAATGTCGAGATCTTCTTTGGTGATCTTTGCAGGGTTATTCTCAGACTGACCATCTTGTTCATCTGGGCAACTTTTTCCTCAACCTTGCCTGCATAGTATTCCTGCTTTTCCGTGCCTATGTGATTCGACAGGTTCTCTGCATAAGCAGTGATAGCTGCCATGGGGGTCTTAAGATCGTGAGCCATCGCATCGATCATCTTGCTTCTGAATTCGAAGATCTTGAATCTTCTGAGCTTGATGTTGTAATTGATCGTGGACGGTACGAATGCGAAGATAAAGGCACCGACGATTATGCAGTATATGACGATCTGAAGCTTGTCTTTGTAAAGCTCCTGGAAAGGTATGTGGTTAAGACCGGTGTAACAGATTTCTACTACCATTTCGTCATTCCAATAACCGGTCCAATCGTTTTCAGTCCAGTCGATTCCATAGAATTCAGCACATCCGGCAACTGCGCCATACTGAACGAGTCCGTCATCTTCCCAAACATTATCCGATCTGGGTGTGACATGCTTATATCCCTCGAGATTGCCGGGATCGATCTTGATAGTGAGACCGGTGTTTTCCGGATTACCGTATCTGCGCTGATTGGTCTTCATTATCTCGATCTCTGCAGGTATAAATGTTGCATTTTCGTAGTTCACATAAAAATCTCTGCATCTGAAAACGATCATGGGCTCCTTAGGAAGCGTTATGTCGTTTCCGGTATCTAAAAACTCATACGCTTTGACCTCAGGCGAGTCGAAGTATTTCAGGTAACTGTCATCTGCCAGAGTCAGATAATGAACAACGTGGTCTTCGTTATACGCCAGGAGCGCAGTTCTCGAAGTGTCGACCGAAAACAAAAACTTGTTATAATCTGCACTGTGATCAGTTTTATGGCGGTATGCATTTAAGATAACGTTTTCTCCGGTGGAGCAATAATGGTCAAGTAAAGACCACTTTATCGCTGCAAGGTCTTCTGCTGTAGGGTTATCAATGTCCGGCGTATAGTTGGACAGGCTATAGTTTTCTTCATCAAAATCCACTTCCTGCTGATAATCAACGAGAAGAAACATGACATAGAATGCAGATAAGACTGCGAAAACCAACAGCAGCACGAGTACGCTCACGAAGTACGAGAGCAGGAACTTCGGCCTTTTTATTTTTGCTTTATTCAGTTTCATTTGTACTATTCCTCCGTTATCCGGTAACCCCTGCCGATCACGGTCTTGACCTGATCTGCCGCACCGCCCAGACACCCGCGGAGCCTTCTTATTGTGTTGTCGACGACTCTGTCGCTGACATCAAGATCATCTCCCCATACATGATCAAGAATGGCTTTTCGGGTGAGTACTGAGCCCTTGTTTTCGAGCAGATAAAGAAGGAGAAAATATTCTTTTGAATTGATATCGATCTCCCGGCCTTTGACCGCAACCAGCATGGCCTTTTTGTTGAGCGTTATGCTCCCGCATCTTATCTCTTCGCTGCCGCTGTCCTTAATTGCGCGCTTAAGAAGAGCAAGGCTCTTGGCGTAGAGATGTCTGGTCGAGAAGGGCTTGACGACGTAATCGTCACAGCCTGTCTCATAACCTTTTAAGATGCTGTCTTCGGAGCCTAAGGCAGTAACGAATATGATCGGGCAATCGCTCCTTTTGCGTGCAGCCCTGCAGATATCAAATCCGGATGCCCCGGGAAGCATAATGTCTAAGATCATGAGGTCGAAAGATTCATTTGTGACCTTGGCCAATGCATCATTTCCCTCTGATGCGGTCACGACTTCCCAAAGTCCGGCGCCTTCTTCGCGATAGAAGTCGCTCACAGCTTCGAGCAGTTCAGGTGAGTCTTCGACGATCAGCAATCTGTAAGACATTTCTTCATCCTCCTTGTGAGCATATTACTGCTTCGGTGTGTCAGCAGTATGTCACGGGAAATCTTTTCTTCAATGTTACGACATAAGGCGGAAATCGCAAATACGACAGGCGTTTTGAGATTGGTCTGTCAGGTTAATGTGCGGTAGAATCAGATAAGTATGGGCAAATGAAAACCCGGGTT
Source organism: Oscillospiraceae bacterium (assembly GCA_902782235.1). Lineage (GTDB taxonomy): Bacteria > Bacillota > Clostridia > Saccharofermentanales > Saccharofermentanaceae > Saccharofermentans. The sequence continues at coordinate 1,694 of CACZML010000151.1, read as the reverse complement.
AGGTTGACCCGGGTTAACTTGGAGAGTGTTTTGAAGCTTATTCTGCTTGCAGGCATATTATGTTCCTAAAGAGCTTTATAGCCTTTAGGCAAATGAGTGAGAACTGTATGAAAACTGAGGTAGTTTGATTTTTGCCTCAAATGTGGACGGGTTTTGCCTAAGGACATACAAAGGACACATGCGCATTGTAAGGTTTTTCCAGGGGAGGAAATTCTCATGGCAGGGATATTGATAGTTGAAGACAACATAGAACTGTTGGAACTTGTTGCTGATTTCTTCAGGAGCAAGGGATCTTTTGAAGTCGATGCCGCATCTGATGGTAATTGTGCACTGAACCTCATCAGCGGAAAAGATTACGATATCGCTATCTTGGACATCATGCTTCCCGGAGCAAACGGGTTTGAAGTCTGCAAAGCTCTTCGCGGTAAAAGCAAGTGCCCCATTGTTTTCCTGACTGCGTTAGGCAATGAGAGCAATATCTTAAAAGGCTACGAGACCGGCTGTGACGATTACGTTGTAAAACCTTTCTCGCTTAAAGTTCTTTATGCCAAGTGCTTAGCGCTGCTTTCAAGAACCGAAGCAGAACTTAATAAAGAACTGGTTCTCGAGTGCGGTGATATAAAGCTCTATCCGCTGCGCATGGAAGTTGAAGCGGGCGGTTCCAAAGTTACACTTGCTCCCAAAGAATATTTCCTCCTCAAGGTTCTCATGGAGAATAAAGGAATGGTCCTCGGAAGAGACAGGCTCTTAGACCTTGTCTGGGGTATTGGTTTTGACGGCTCTGACAGAGTTGTGGACACTCACATCAAGAAGTTAAGAAAGAGCCTTGGCAGCTCCGGGAACGCGATCAGGACTGTAATTGGGGGAGGTTACAAGATCTTATGATTACAGGAAAAACAAAGAGCAACCGCATAAAGGAAAAGCAGGCAATTACTGAGCCTAAGTTCGGGAAGATCTTTATCAGAAAATTCCTTATCTGGCTTGGAGTGTTTGCCATAGCAGCACTCATAGTATTTTCGAAATTTGCCGAATTTGTAGATGATTACAGACGGGATAGTTTGAGAACTTATAGTTGGCGGATATCTGAATATGCCAAAGATTTTTATGAGACAGATCCTGAAAGCGAAGATTATAAAAATAATCTGGATTATGTTAAATCCAGCCTTGCCGTATATCAGATGATCGATAACAACTATGCAGAAGTGCGTATAGGTGATATGAGATTAGCTACGGATGAGGACACTGCATATGTTGGTCTTTTTGATGAGGGTGTGAATATTGACTATTTTATTGAAGATATGTCCTATTTTGATCCGATAGACAAATATATGGATGGAAAAATAAGCCGTAAGTATAACGCTTATTACAATTGTGAATACGATCCGATTATTGGATATTTTTACAATAGGGGTATGTATGATCCTGAGATCGATTATTTGCCGAAGTCTTTGTACCTCAATAAGGAGAAGCATACTTTTATTCCCGGTCTGATACAGGTCAGATACCACGGCGATCTATACGATATAGACTGCACGCCGGCCGATACCAAAGGATATGAGCTTTGTGAATTAAGGGATAATTTCTGGCTGCATGCTATAACTGTCTCATACAGAAGGGATCCGAATCTTACTTCAAAGGACATTGTTTCTTATGATGTTCTTGATCCGGACGTTAATTACTACCCGCGTTCATTT
>CACZML010000150.1 GCA_902782235.1 Oscillospiraceae bacterium | reverse complement strand
GTGCCCTGCTCTTCGATCCTGCCGTCACGCATGACGAGGATCTTATCGTATCTGCGCATGAGGCTCTCTTCGAGCGAATGCGTCACAACGATTCTCGTAAGCCCTGTGAGGTCCAAGATATCCGACGTGACTTTATGCGCCGTCTGTGAATCCAGTGCTGCCGTGATCTCATCTGCAACAAGGACAGACGATTTCTTAAGAAGGCTCCTTGCGATCGAGATCCTCTGCTTCTCACCGCCCGACAAGGCTTTGCCGCTCTCGCCGCAGAGATAATCGCTGCCGCGCTCTTCAACAAGTTCTTTCAGGTTGGATCTTCTTATCGCTTCATTCACCTCTTCTTCAGGGAATTCACGGAACATCGTGATGTTGTCCTTTATCGAAGAATTGAACACGAACACATTCTGGTCTATTGATGCCACCTGATCGAAAAACGAATCCGAAGATGCATCCCTTAAGTCAGTGTCATCCCAGCTCACTTTGCCACTGTATTCAGCGCCGCAGCAGCCTGACATTATGAGATTTAGGAGCGTAGATTTACCGCTTCCTGATGCGCCTACCACCGCATAGGATTTCCCTGCTTCGAAGTCGAAAGATATATCGTGAAGAACTTCTTTTCCCTCTTCGTATGAGAAGGATACATCCTTGACGGAGATGCCTTTTTCTAGTGTGGAGAGTTTCTCCTCGCCGCCAGTTGAAGAACTTTCTTCCAGCGATTTAGCGATCTTATCAATAAGGGCGCGTGATGCTTTTCGCGATGCGAGAAGACCTGGAAGCTCAGCGAGGCGCTACCACGAAGTTCATGAGATTTACGAACATTATTACGGTGCCGGCCGTTATACCCTTGCCTGAGAGCGCCATGTATGCGCCTGCAATGAACACAGTGAGCTGCGCGGTCATGCTCGAGAACTGGCCCAATGTGTTGATCAGGATCTGAAGCCTGCTGCGCTTGTATTTTGTGTTCTCGAGCCTGGTATTCTCACCAGAGAAAAGCCCTGCGACGGGTGTCTCCGCGCGGAAAGCCTTCACTACGGAAAAGCCGTTTAAACAGTCTGATACGGTCGCTGTAAAGCTCTTATTTCTCTCAGATACCATGACCTCCTGCCTGCTGAGTTTCTTGCCAGACATGAGTGATACCAGGAGCGGCAGGAATGTTACTGCCACTGCGATCAGGGTCAGCATGGGCGAATAGCAGAGCATCAGCGCAAGCGATGTGAAGAACGACGTTATCCTGAAGATGAACCAGAATTCCTTATCGAGATAATTCGTCTCAATCGATGTGCAGTCATTTGTGAGCGCGGAGAGGTATGTCGATGTGCTCTCGGAGCGGAACGACATGATGTTCTTCGCGGTAAGTTTTGCGAACAGCGCTTCCTTATAATTCTTCAACGCTTTTCTGATATAGCGGGGCTTCGCATAGTAAGTCAGATATGATGCGCCAAGGAAAAATACAGCGATGATAAGGCTCATTATCAGGAGTTCTGTAAGGCTCCATCTGCCATTACCTGATGCAGTATCGATGAGCTCTCCGGTAAGCCAGGAGACCGCCATTCCGAGCATTCCGGAAAGGAGCGCTCCAATGACCGAGAGGGTAAAAAAGACGTGGTTGTCCCTATGGAACTGAGACTTCAGTTCCACATATAAGTTTTTATATTTCATGTGAGATCCTACTTTCTGATGCTATTCCACAAAGAGGTGAATTTCCTGTCACCTACAAGCTCTATGGTCGACTCGATCGTCTCAATGCCGGTGCTGCCCATGATGCTGAACAGGCCTGCATCGTGTTCGGTATCAAAGAGTTTGATGATGTCCTTCGTCTGCTCTTCGGAAGAGTCGAAGAATTTTGCCTGTTTCAGGGCTTTACTAAGGAGCTTACCAGCCTTCTCCTTATCCCCGCCCTTAAAGTATGCGTAGCTTTCTGCAGTAAGGCATGCGCATATGATCTTGTCGTAATAGCAGGCAGCTTTGGACTTCCTGGTGTTGTCCGAGAATTCGATGCACCATCTGCTGAGTGTCTTAACTCCTTCCAGATTGCCTGTGTTCTTGTAGTAGATGAGAAGTCCCATAGCTACGTTCAGAAGTTCGAAATTAAGCGTCGAGAAGCTTGAGATCAGCTTGTTGTAGCACTCCTCTCCCGTATCACCCTTCATGGCGTACAGCAGGCAGATCCTGGAGTTGAAGACGCCCGCCTCGTTATTCTCTGTCATCATGGAAAGCGCCTTGTCTTTGTCATCTATCAGGAAATACAGAAGCGCAATGTTTCCTATAATCGACAGCCTTCCGTAGCGCGGATCGCAATCGAAGGGAACGATGCATAACGCCTTCTCATAGAGCGCAATGGAGCGCTCGATCATGTCCTTATTCCTGTCTTCGCTTCCGAACGCCGAGAATGTATTTGCGGCAGCCAGGATCACGCTGTAGTCATTCGGATATCTGATGAGAGCCTTCTCCGCTTCCTCCATCGATGTGCGGTCCTTCTTCGCGAGCAGGCCGTAAATGTGCTCAGTGATCGAGCCCTTGCGCTTGTCAGCCATCTCGTATCCCAGAAGCGTATCTACGGAGGTATCGAAAAGATCAGCGATGCGCACGAGCATCTCTAATTCAGGTGAGGAGAGATTTGCCTCCCACTTATATACCGCGCCTACAGTAACGCCCAGTGCATTTGCAAGTGCCTCCTGTGTAAGCGAACGCTCTTTTCTCATTCTCTTAATATTCTCGGCCAGTTTGAGTTCCATAATTCAAACGCTCCTTTAAGCTGTCGTTGCATTAATGATAGCTGATAAAGGAGCGTATTTGAACCGACTGGTAATACTAATCGGATATTTTATTTTCTACTGTTGGTATTAGTGATTGGAGAAGACGATAACCTTATCCTTCTCGCCGACCGTGACATTAATAGACTTCTGGTCACCGCTGAAGAGCGTGATGTCTCCGCCCGGCTTAACTATTCCTAAGAGCACTGATACGTTCTGCTTTTCGAGAGGTATCTCAGGATCACATGAAGCATCGAAAACGCCTCTTATAAGCTTATCCGCAGTGCATGCGGCAGGGAGTCCCGCGAAGAAATCCTTAGCCTTCTTAACATAGATTTCCTTGCTCTCATAGCCGTCTTCAGAACCATCGTCATACTCAAGGATATCCTGATAGAAATCGAAGATCGCATCCTTCTCGCCGATCTGCGTGATCATCTTACTGATGAACCTGTTGCTTATGACTACGTTCTTAACGCTGTAACTGCTTACAACATCGTGATGCTTCGGGTCGTTGATCTCAGCGATAACGTCGATACTGCCAACGTCAAAATCAGGATCGGCCTCAACCTTGTCCCTGATGATATCCTGGACGTAAACCAAGTTCGCGAACATGCCTGCATCGACTTCATCATCCGGAACGAGATCGTCGGAAAGGATAAGGACGCTTACATCTTCGTCGTTCATTTCGAGGAATTCGTTAATCGAATCACAGATAAGATCCTTCTCAAAAAGTTCGGCTGCGACAGTCTTTATAACGAACGGATATTCCTTGTAGAAGTTCATCTTCTCAAGGCTCTTCTCGTCATCGATGACTACGATGCTGAGGAGGAGCTCGTCTGAATCCTTGTAGCTCCATTCGGACAGGAATGACGCAAAGCCGTCCATGATCTCATGACACTTGCTGTTGTGGCCGAGGATGATGATCTTCTTTTTCTCAAGCCAGAAATCCTTATTAAGCCTTACAGGAATTCCGGAGAATTTATCGGCGGTCATCTTCTCAATATCCTTCTCGTTCAGCGCCATGTAATAGCAGTAATTCTTATTCTTCTCAGACTGGACAGTGAGCGGAACGACATTGCGGTTGGTGTCCAGAGACCCTTTGATATAGGTCAGCTCGTCACTCTCATCGCAGCGTGATGTGTAGAAAGACGCGCCCTTATTGGAGAGCAATTCGTTGTAGATCGAATTGAGCTCAGGCATGAGCGAGAACTGCGCCATCATCTTACCAAGGATCTGGTTGACCCTTACAGGAACGATATTGCACTTGCCGTCGACCTGCTTGCTCCTGATGATCTTCTGCACGAGATTCCACGTCCATTCATCAGTGACCTCAACGATGATCCTCTGGTTGTCCTCCGAATATGCGGCGGACGTAATGTCAGATACCTGCATCAGAGTCTTGATGGTAAGCGAATTGCCGTTGTCGTATTTCTCCGCCTTCTCATTTACAGCGTATTTGCAGACGGAATTATTGATCTCTTCACCCAAGATCACGATCGAAGATGCATGGTGTAATGAGATGTCGAAAAGCTGCTTTGACGAGAACACGTCGCCCTCCCTGACAACGATCGTCAGGTTGTTCTTGAACTTGTGTCTCATGCAGTATATCTTGCGCGCGAAAAATGACTTATCATGCACTATCTGCTTCTCGATGTCGGCCTTCCCCGACCCGACCAGCACGACGACCTTCTTGGCACTGTCACTGTAGAGCAGGTCATTTACGATCTCCAGAGCCCTTGAATTCCAGTTGAGGATTACGAAATGTCCTGACATCAGGAGCTTATGATTGCCCGCATTTGAAGCCTCGATGAAGCTTGAGATGTAGTTGGTGATGTAACCGATCACAGCGCCCGTGAAAGAGATCATTCCGATGATGACTATCAGGAGACACACGATCGCGATCGCCGCATTCTGCGGTCCGATATCCTCAACGACATACGAGATGCATCCCGCATCAAGGATCATGCTTATCGTATAGAAAGCTGACTCTAAAAATCCCAGTTCCTCAGTCCCGCTCAAGGACATCTTGCTGATGATAAACGCCGACAGGAAAAGGAAAACGATATTAAAGAAAAGTATCGAGAGCAAAACGATCTGCCCCGGATTCTTAGCCAGCCTGATACTAAACCATTCACGGATCCTTCTTACCATCACTGCCACCTCGCGCCTCATGGGATTTAAAACACTCTATAAGCATTTTATAGGTATATGAAATCAGACGCAATTGGAAGTTAGTGATATGCGGGCATTTGTGCGTATTACTTTCCGGGTGCTTTCGCGGTTACTGCTCCTCGTCCCAGAACAGTTCGTCTAATGTTTTTCCCAGTACACGGCAGATGGCGATGCAGAGATTGATCGTGGGATTGTAGTCACCCTTCTCGATCGCATTGATCGTCTGGCGGGACACGCCGACTTTGTCGGCTAAGTCCTGCTGTGACAGATCGAGTGCGGCGCGGGCCGATTTAAGCTTAAGATTCTTCATCAGCCAGAGCCTCCTTCTTTTCGCGTGCCATCTTTATAAACATCTCGATACTTACTGCTAACAGGCATATTCCGCAGATAATCGAGAAATATACAGTGTCACTATTATTCCTGATGTCGGTAATGAAATCAATTGCCGGTCCAAGGAGATTAAGAAATCCTGCTATACCGAATAGGATTGCCAAGGGACGGCGTGATCCGCGAAGGCCAAGGTATGCATCATTCTTATCAGCGAATATAGCAAATGTTGCAAAGCTGATCATGATGATTGCAAATGTCGTATCGCTTGTTGAGAGCGGGTAAGTATCCAATATCAAACTTAATACTCCGAGGCCAAGTGCTGACACTATAGCTGCGAAAAGTGCATTCATATAAGCAATGCCGCGCACCTTGACCTGACGCTCATCGTATCCTTTCTCATAATTCTTGCTTTTATTGAAAAGATAGAAAAGGAAAATGGCCAACGGAATTACGATGATGACAATTATTGCAAACAGGATGTTCTTAAACAGTGTGTAGTTCTGAGATTTAATATCGATGGTGTACTTGACCTGACAGTTTTCTTCCACCTGGATGTTGTCTGAATCTTCCAGCTCAAATGATATATAGACATCCTGATTTCCAACTGCGAGTTTGCCTGTGGTCACAGTGCTGTTTGTCTTAACGCCGCTGGCAGTATAGACCGGTTCGTTCTCCTTTGAACCTATGAAGATCTTTATGTCTGAGGTGATATCTGCAGGACAGTCAGTCTTAATGGAGAATTCGCACTCGTCTCCGACAGGAACAAAATATCCGAATCTTGAGGTGGTTGCGGTCTCAATTAATCCCTCTTCCAAAGTCATGTATGTCTGCTGGCTCTCGGTCTCTCTGATGATTACGACCAAAGCAGATGCTATCCAGATAAGTGCGGCTGCTATTACGATTAATGTTATCTTTATGCTCTTTTTCATGGTTTTATCCCCCTTTGTTGCCATGATAGTACAACCTGCCCGACAAAATGTCAAGTATATACGACATAATGTCTTGAAAATTTTTCTTTGGGTTCCTGTTTGCCCATAAAAAACGGCGCCTCTTTCAAGACGCCGCCAGCTTAAAATCTATATAAATTACTCGTAGAAGCAATATCTGTTATTACTGTCTGCCTTCGATCTGTAGAGCGCCGTGTCGGCTTTCTTGAACAGCTCGGAGTAGGTCTTTTCGAGACCATTGTAAATTGCGATTCCG
>CACZML010000149.1 GCA_902782235.1 Oscillospiraceae bacterium | reverse complement strand
TGGCACGACAGAGGAGAGAAGGTAGTCCTCGTAAGACTCGAGACATCTCCTGAAGATATCACAGGTATGAAGGCTGCTGAGGGTATCCTCACAGTACGTGGCGGTATGACATCACACGCTGCAGTAGTTGCACGTGGTATGGGTGAGTGCTGCGTATCCGGCTGCGGCGAGATCGCTATGGACGAAGCTAACAAGAAGTTCACTCTTGCTGGCAAGACATTCCAGGAAGGCGACATCATCTCCCTTGACGGTTCCACAGGTAAGATCTATGACGGCGCAATCGCTCAGGTTGACGCTGATCCTAACAACGGTTATTTCGGCCGCATCATGAAGTGGGCTGACGAGTTCAAGAGACTCGAAGTACGTACAAACGCTGATACACCTAACGATGCTAAGAAGGCTCGTGAGCTCGGTGCTGAAGGTATCGGTCTCTGCCGTACAGAGCACATGTTCTTCGGTGAAGGCAGAATCGAAGCATTCCGTGAGATGATCTGCTCCGACACAGTTGAGGAGCGTGAGGCTGCTCTCGAAGTTATCCTTCCTATGCAGCAGTCCGACTTCGAAGCTCTCTATGAGGCTCTCGAGGGACATCCCGTTACTATCAGATTCCTTGACCCGCCGCTTCACGAATTCGTTCCTACAGAAGAAGCTGACATCAAGGCTCTCGCTGACAAGAAGGGCAAGTCTGTTGAAGACATCAAGACACTTATCTCTTCTCTCCACGAGTTCAACCCTATGATGGGTCACAGAGGATGCCGTCTCGCTGTTACATATCCTGAGATCGCTAAGATGCAGACAAGAGCAGTTATCCGCGCTGCTATCAACGTTAACGCTAAGCATCCCGACTGGAACGTAACACCTGAGATCATGATCCCTCTCGTTTGCGAGATCAAGGAGCTCGTTAACGTTAAGAAGGTTGTAGTTGCAGTTGCTGACGAAGAGATCAAGGCTGCAGGCGTCAACATGGGTTACAAGGTTGGTACAATGATCGAGATCCCGAGAGCTGCTCTTACAGCTGACGAGATCGCTAAGGAAGCTGAGTTCTTCTGCTTCGGTACAAACGACCTCACACAGATGACATTCGGTTTCTCAAGAGACGACGCAGGCAAGTTCCTCACAGCTTACTATGAGTCCAAGATCTTCGAGTCCGATCCGTTCGCTCGTCTTGACCAGAACGGCGTTGGTAAGCTCATGAAGATGGCTATCGAGAACGGTAAGGCAGTCCGTCCTGACCTCCACCTCGGAATCTGCGGCGAGCACGGCGGCGACCCGACATCCGTAGAGTTCTGCGATGAGATCGGCCTCGACTACGTATCCTGCTCACCTTTCCGTGTACCGATCGCACGTCTTGCTGCTGCACAGGCTGCAATCAAGCACAGAAAGTAATAGTTACTTAAACTGATCAATGAATGCCCGGAGCCAAGCGCTTCGGGCATTTTTATTTGCGCTGGTGTACTTTTTCGACGGCGAAAAAGCACTATTTGAAGGCTTGCAATATCGTGTATACGAAATGTTGACGATTTAGGGTCGTTTTCGTCAACATTTCGTCAACAGGGAACGTGGGAAACGGGCGGGACCGCGACCGATCCCGCTTTTAATTTCGAGCTCTCCTGATTTGTACCATTTTCCAGCAGGCCGCGCACACTTTTACACCACTTTTTATATATATATTTTTGGTGTAAAAAAGGGCCTGTTTTTTACACCAAACTGAAATAATATCGGAGTGGTGTAAAGCACTCGAAAACCTGGACGACAGGCTGGCCCTTTTTACAAACTTTCTTGCTATTTCTCCTCCACATCTTGACCTGTGCCAAATTTGGCACTAATATAAATACAGCCGCAAATATGGGGGAGAGGGGAAGAATATGCAATTGACTGAGATACTGTCTAACCCTACCAGAATGAGAATTATCCAATACATGGGCGTTCATAAAGAGGGGACCGCTAAGGAGCTTGCTGCATATATGCCTGATGTCCCCAGAAGAACGCTTTACAGACATATCAATTCACTTGTGGAATGCGGAATCATCAAAGTAAAGGAAACGCGTCAGGTGAGAGGCGGAACAGAGCGCTTGCTGGTCGATAACCAGATAGAATTCAATTCCAAGATGAAACCCTCAGATCTTACCTATCAGTACTTTATGAATTTGTATAACCAGTTTGCCCGTTATTGGGAGCAGCACGCTGATGAACTGCCGGAAAAAGACTCTGACGATGTTATTGGTTTCGTCACTTCGACCTTTGTTCTTGATGCTGAAGAGACAAGAAATATGATATCCGAGATCGGAGAAGTCGTAAAGAAATACGATAACGAACATCACAAAAAATACGGCGATAAGAAGGTCGGAAAAGTTAGAAGTATTTCGTACATTTCGGCACCTGTTGATCAGGAAAACAAATAAAATAAAGCGCTTGTGGGGAGGCTGCTATGAAAAGGAAAAAACTTGTTTCTTACGCAAAATACGGATACCTGTTCTCGATTCCGTTTGTTTTGGCATTTCTGATGTTCATGTGTTATCCGACGATCTATACCCTGATCCTGGGCTTTACAGATCTTAAGGGTGCGGGCAGAACGGACTTTCACTTCCTTACGGAAATAGGCAAACCCTGGTATCAGAATTACAAAGAAGTATTAACAGCAAAGACCTTCAAAAAGGCTTTCTCAAATACGTGGATACTCTGGATATGCAGCGTTATTCCTGAATATTTGATCGCAATGTTATTTTCTGCCTGGTTCACGGACCGTAAACTCAGGCTCAAGGGAAGGGGATTCTTTAAGATCCTTTACTATATGCCGAGGATCATTACCGGTGTTGCCCTCGCGAATCTGTTTGCCAGGATTTTCGGATATCCTAAAGGTGCATTTAATGATCTCTGCAATTTAGTAGCAAGCTGGTTTGGAATTGCGAGAGAGAATTTTGCTTACTATGATCACGATTGGTCAGTTAAGCTGGTCATCATTGTTGTTAATGTCTACATGTTTTTCGGATCAACGATGGTAATTATGATCTCAGCGATCATGGGCATCGATGTCGAGATTTTCGAAGCAGCAGAGATCGACGGGGCAACCAGAATGCAGACGTTCTTCAAGGTAACTCTCCCATGCATGAGACAGATGCTTATTTATATGCTCGTCATGTCTGTTATCGGAGGACTTAACCTGTTCGAAGTTCCTGCAATGATCATCGGCATCGGCTGTAATAACGCCGGCCTGACCAACCTCATGTACATCCAGAATCAGGCTTTCTCGGGCAGCTATATCTACAACAGAGCTGCAGCCGCAAGCGTAATTCTTGCGCTGCTTTGCGTAGGATTGTCATGCATCATCTTCTTCATCCTCAGGGATAAAGATGAGGTCAAGATCAAGAAGCTCAGAAGGGCAGCGAAAAGGGAAGAGCGGAGAAGGTTAGCAGCGATATAAATAAGCGGGACCCGAAGGTCCCGCTCTTACATCATTTAATCACTTCTATATCCTTATCAAACTCAAGCATACGTATATCGCCATCTTCGTATTTGACACGACCTTCTTTTTTCTCATCGCGGTCGGCGGTTTTCATGAGGTCGACCAGCTTGGGGCACTTGCTGATGTCCAGAGTGGTCAGGTTGTTCCCTGAGCAAAGGAGCCAGCGCATTCCGGCACAATGAGTAATATCAAGTGAAGTCAGCTTGTTATCGTAGCAGACCAGCGTCGTAATTTTGTCGCAGCCGGCGAAGTTCAATTTCGTCAGCGAACATCTGCAACAAAATAAATTTGTAATTTCAGGGCAGCAGCTGACATCGAGCTCTGTTAAGTCGTTGTCGGTGCAGTACAGTTCTTTCAGCTTGGGAGTGTAACTAAGATCCA
>CACZML010000148.1 GCA_902782235.1 Oscillospiraceae bacterium | reverse complement strand
TTGTCGTGGAGGAGGTTCTGCGTAATGCGGGTACCCTGAGCTTCCCAGTCGGTCCAGATGCCCATGACGCAGTGGTGAATGTGATTTCTTCTCATGATGACATCGATAGCTGCGTGGAGCTTGATGCCGGCAACTTCAGCGCCGCCAAGTTCCATCATGTTATTGATGTGATGAATGTGGTTGTCTTCGATGATGGAGAAAACAGCGCCCATACGGCCGATGATGCCGCCCTGCTCGCAGTGGTGGATGTTGTTGCGGCGGACGATGTGGCTGCCGATGTTCTCCTTGAGCCAGCCGTGGTACTGTCCTCTGCAGACTGCATCACGCTCCATCTGCGTGGGGCTCTTAAGATGCTCATATGTGAAGTAGTGGTTGTTCTCAGGATCCAGATACTTGCCGAGGCCGATGCCGGAGCACTTGGAGAAGTAAACTTCGTTGTCTTCAATGATCCAGCCCTTTGACCAGTGGGGTCCGATCATGCCTTCCTGGAAAGCTGCCGGAGGTGCCCAGTTAGTAGCTGCCTTGCAGATCTTAAAGCCCCTTACCGTGATGTAGTTGCGGCCTGTCTCGGCAGGGAAGAAGCACATTCTTCTGGCGTTGATCTCGGCCATCTCGGAGTTGGGGTCGAGGCCGCCGAAATTAGCGTAGATCACGGTCTTGTCGCCCTTTTCCTCTGCGTACCACTTGTACTTTGATTCTTCAGGAACCCATGAGCACTTGTAAACCTGGGCCTTGATAACTTCATCTATTGAAGCTGCCTCGTAAAGTCTTCTGTCATTGATGTAGACGCATCCTACGTGTCTGTTCTTGCCTGCGAAATACCAGTCGCCGTAGCAGAACGTCGTGTAGGGATTGTAGTCAGGCGCGAACATCGAATTGTCGACTTCGCAGACATAGACGTCGCCGTCGTACTGCTTCCAGTTTGAGATCTGCTCAGCGCCCGAAATGGTTGCGCCCAGAGGAACGTCGCTCACATAAGTGATGCGCGCGTCTTCAGTACCGCCGTTGGCAGGTGATACATACTCTCTGTATACACCGGGTGCAACATGAACTGTGTCGCCGGGCTGAGCAATTGCTGCTGCTTCGGAGATCGTGCCGAAAGGCTTCTCCTTTGTGCCGTCACCTGAGTTGTTAAGGAATTTGATGTCTACATAAAGTTCCATGGCGGTGCCTCTTTTCTAAGGATTTTTTGAGTATGAATTTAATATAACAACGCGCGGGCGATAAGTATATAAAGATTTGGGATATAAGTGTTGTAATGCTTTTCGGGGTCTCGCGAAAAAGTATCGAAAAAATTTCGCATTTCCTGTTGACATCATTTTCGCAGGGTGTTATAGTTACCACGACAGGCGTAGTACGACAGTCGAAGCAACGACACTCGTAGCAACGACAGACGTAACAAAATATGGAAGGAGATAGACCATGGCAGAAATCAGCAGCGATGTCATTAGAGGATATAACGACATCATCATTCTGTTCCTGCTTCTTAATTCACCGTCATACGGATATGAGATCTCAAAGCAGATCCGCACGATGTCCGAAGACAAGTACATCATCAAGGAAACGACGCTCTACTCGGCATTCACGAGAATGGAGAAGAACGGGTTCATCGAGTCCTTTGTAGATGAGGATCTGGCAGGCGGAAAGAAGAGGACTTATTACCGCATCACACCGGCGGGCAGGGAGTATTACCAAGCTAAGTGTGAGGAGTGGACACTTACAAAAGAAGTTATCGAAAAGTTTATTGCAGGTTGAGGGGAGTACATAAAATGAACGCTATTAGAAATTATCTGGACAATATGTTCCGAAATCTTCCGAACACGGAAGCTGTAAGGAGAGCCAAGGCTGAGCTTCTCCAAATGATGGAAGATAAGTACGAAGAACTTATCGCAGAAGGCAAGACAGAGAACGAGGCGGTCGGTATCGTTATCTCAGAATTCGGTAATCTCGACGAGCTCGCAGATTCACTCGGAATCTCTGAGGCAGTTACCGAGAATCCCGTTGAAGACAAGCCGATGCTCTCAATGGACAGAGTTAAGGAATACCTCAGCATGAACAATACCAGAGCGATCCTTACACCTTTGGGAATCGCGCTCTGCATCTTAAGCGTAGTATCACCGATCCTCGCAGACATTTTGCCGGTTGATATCAATATCATCGGAGCAGGCGGAATGTTCGGTATCATTGCGATCGCCGTAGGACTCTTCATTTTCTCCGGCATCAAGAACAAGGAATTTGCAGAAGTTAAGAACAAGGAATGCTCACTCAGCATTGAAGGCGCTGAATATGTAAGAAACGAGAGAAGAGGATTCAAGAACTCATACGGACTTATGTCTTCCTTCGGTATCGGACTTTGCATCCTGAGCTTCCTCAATCCTATCATCCTTGATAAGATCCCGTTCATCGACTCAAATGTCGGCGCAGCTATGATGTTTGTTTTCGTTGCATTAGGCGTATTCCTTATCACATCCGCTAATACAAGAATGAACGGTTATGACAGACTTCTTGCCCTCAATGAGTCAGGCAAGATGAGCGAGGAATTCGTTCCCAAGGCTGACCGCAAGGTCAACAAGGCGCCCATCATCATCTGCTCCATCATCGCTATTGCAGTAGTAGTTATCTCAGCAGGTGTCAGATTCATGCTTCCTTTAATGGGAATCTTCATTAAGGACGACATCATCGACACAGTTGCTACAACATATGAATTATCCGACGGCGGAAATGCAGTTGTTGACGCAAAGGGCGAAGTTAAGTCAATCAAGTTAGACCTTAATGCTTGCGCAGTAAACTTTGAGGTCAAGGAAGGTTCAGGCCTTATGGGAATCGAGTATTCCGGTGACAAGAAGCTTAAGCCTGAGATCACTTTCGAGAACGGTAAGCTCGTTGCAACACAGAAGATACAGAAGAGCTTCTCATTCCGTTCTTATAACAGCCCCAATCTCACGATCACGATCGGCACTGATGTAAATCTCGACAGTCTCGAAATGAATATCAACGCAGGCGACATCAAGATGAAGAATGTTAAGGGCGATTACCTCTTCGGTGATTTCAACGCAGGCAACATCATCATCAAGGACTGCACATTCCGTAAGGCAGACATCGATGCAGATGCAGGCAATATCCAGATCGACGATTCTGATTTCAAGGAGCTTAAGATCGGTACAAACGCAGGCAACGTTCAGATTCATGATACTGCCCTCGTTGATGTTGAGGTAGAATCAAACTTCGGAAACGTAGAGATCAAGGGCTTGGACGACGTTAATGCATACGATATCGACTGTGATGTTGACGCAGGAGCAATTCAGGTCGGCAACCACTCTACAGGCAGAAATTATACATCAAAGGGTACAGGCGCAGGCTCTATCAAGGTAGAGGTTGACGCAGGCAACATCGAGATCAAGTAAAACGTGCTCTTCCGGGCTGTAAAAAGCCCGGAGAACCTGTAAGGTTCGGCACAAACAAACGGCACGGTATATCTTTAAAGGAGGCTTAAAGATGATCGACAATAATGCAATTTCCAATCTCTGCCAAAAGGCAGTCGAAATGAGATCTAAAAGTTACGCTCCATACTCGGATTTCCTCGTTGGCAGCGCGGTCCTTACTGAAGACGGTGAGATCTTTACCGGATGCAATATCGAGAACAGCGCATTCGGCCCCTCCATATGCGCTGAAAGAACTGCAATTGCCAAAGCTGTAAGCGAAGGCCATAAGAACTTTGCTGCCATCGCGATCGCCGCTGTCGGCAGGTGATGAGAGAATTCTGCAAGCCTTCTTTCAAGGTATACCTGGCCAGGAGTGCCGATGATTACAAGGAATTCACTTTGGCTGAGCTCTTACCTGAGAGCTTCGGACCTGAGAATTTAGAATAACTCGGAGGAACAAGCGTATGACCCCGAGCGTAGTATTTGGAAGCGTTTTCGGGTGAGCCCGCGAGAATTACCCCCGAAGATTGAAAATAGAGAATAAGGATAGAATAAGACAGCAGCCGGGCGCATTTGTCCGGCTGCTTCTTTTGGGAGAACATCATGAAAAAAGCATTGAAAAGAATTGGAAAAATATTACTCGGAATCGTCGCAGTCATTGCAGTATTTCTGTTAGGCACATGCGTTTACGACAAGATCTGCTTAGCTTCCGAAAAGGACCTTCTCGAAAACCAGATTTATGGACAGAAGGTCGAAGTTGACGGTCATAGGATGAGTGTATACGTATCAGGCGAAGGTAAGCATACACTGGTGTTTATGGCAGGTTCTGGTGACTCAGGCCCGATCTTCAGTTTTAAGGATTTTGCAGACCGTTTTGAAGACTGCAGGGTAGTAATCATCGAGAGATTCGGATATGGTTTCAGCGACGGTTTTGACGGCCCTAGAGATGTTGAGACAAGAGTCTCCCAGGACAGAAAAGCGCTTGAAGCAGCAGGTGTTGAAGGACCCTTTATCCTTTGTCCTCATTCTTATTCAGGACTCGAGACAGTTTACTGGGCACAGAACTTTCCTGAAGAAGTTGAAGCTATCGTCGGTCTCGACATGGCAGTGCCTGCTGCATACGACACTTTTGACGATTCGAATGTAAGACAAAATAATTCATCAAATGCGCTGATGAGAACGCTCAGGAAGATGGGCATTGTAAGACTTCTTGCGGGAAGCCGAATGGGAAAAGAGTTTTCTCCCGAGGAAGAAAAGACCGCAATGGCACTGGTCTGCAGCAGATACTGCAATGAAACATATGCACATGAGGCAGATTATTTTGTTTCTGACCGTGACCTTGTCAAGAGCCGCAAGATGCCTGATGTTCCGACACTGCTCATTGTTTCCGACGGATCAATCTTTAACGGATGGATCGATCTCGAAAAGGACTATGCCTCACAGATCTCAGATGCAACCACTGTCCAGCTTAACTGCGGACATGCTGTATTTTCCTATGAGCCTGACGCTTGCGAAAAAGCTATGAGAGATTTTTTTAACAGATTGGAGAAATAAAAATGCAGTTTGGTTTTTCTTATGTTGGTTTGATAATGCTTTTGATGCTGTTCATCCCAAATTTTATCTGGACGAAAAATCAGCCGAAAGACTACGACAAGTACGCGAAGAATGAGAATAAAGTCTTGCTTGCATTAGAGCGCATCGGACAGTTTATCGTAACGCCTGCTGCGTTGATCTTTTCCAACTTCAATTTCCACGGGTTAAATTTCTGGACTTCTGTTTTGATCCTTGCGCTGCTTAATCTCGTTGTGTACGACATCGCATGGATCAGATATTTCAAGTCCGAAAAGACCATGAATGATTTCTATAAGAGCTTTCTCGGAATGCCTTTGGCTTTAGCGACTTATCCTGTTATTGCATTTTTCCTTTTGGGAATCTACGGTGGAAACATCATAATGATCTTAGGAGCCGTTATCCTTGGAATCGGCCACATCGGAATTCATCAGGCACACAAGAATGAAGTATGCGGCAAGAAGAAAAGAAAGCTTCCCGTAAAGATTTTAAAGGGTCTGGGAATCGCAGTATTAGTTATTGTTTTCGGGATACTTGCAGGACTGATCGCAATCAGGAATTATAAGGAAGTAAGCCGCGCATTCGCTTTCAAGGGCGGCGTAAACGAAGGCACCTATATCAAGCTCACAGACCAGGAAGAATATGTCCTCATGATGGGAAAGAAGACTGATAATCCGGTCATCATCTCGCTCCACGGAGGTCCCGGCGCACCGACTACATTCCTGGATTATTGTTTTCTGGATTACCTGACAGATGAATATACGGTCTTGTGCTGGGACGAGAGAGGCTGCGGAAGATCGTACTACAGGAATATTGCGACTGATCCGGATAATAAGACGTTATCATTTGAAAAGCAGTTAGAAGATCTCGATGCTCTGGTTGATTATGCATGCGACAGATTCGGTCAGGACAAGGTCATCATTATGGGCCATTCTTATGGTTCCATGCTGGGTTCGGCATATGTCAGGGAACACGCTGATAAGGTCACTGCATATATAGGTATCGGACAGTGCATAGATGAACGTGATATGGCAGGTGAGAAGTACAGCTATGAAGATGCCCTCAGCAAAGCAAAAGCAAGCGGTGCTGACACAAAAGAAATGGAAGCAGCATATGAAGCGTTCCTGGCAGATCCGAGTACTGCAAACATAATGAAGTTAAGGAATTATACGGATGTTTATCATCCACTGCCGGTAACTGATGATGTATCAACATTTGCAGGAATTACATCTCCATATTTTGGAGTTGACGAATATGATGAACTGTCCGGGTCTCTGATCGATGTGCTCAACTCATTTTATATCAGTGACAAGGGAACGGAATTCGATGTGCCCGTTATGTTCATTTCGGGTTCTGAAGACTGGATATGTCCTGTAGGTCTTATTAAAGATTACTACGACGAAATGTCTTCTCCTTATAAGGAAATGTATCTTGTCGAAGGATGCGGCCATTCTCCTCAGGGACAGCGCCCGGAAGAGTTCGCAAATGCGGTAAAATCGTTTTTGAAGAACACGTAAAAATATTAAACTAAATATCAAGGAGGGTGACAATATGAAGATCAGGAACATTTATTTTGGCAAACGCATACCATTCTTCTGCATCGCGGTGACGGTGTTCTGCTTTGTGATCACATTGATCTCACAGCTTATCCCTTCGACATTTATGTCA
>CACZML010000147.1 GCA_902782235.1 Oscillospiraceae bacterium | reverse complement strand
TGTTCTTATGCGTTGACAGTGTTGACTGCATTGCTTGCCTTGTCTTCGCTGCCTGAAGCGGGAGCCTCAAGTCCGGACTTCTCGAGCTCTCTGATCTTCTTGATCCCTGACATTGCGACTGCGACGATTACGAGGCAGATTCCTGCGCCGATTATTGTTATTGAAGATCCTGCACCGACGCCCTTTCCTGTGACCTTGCCGATCGCATCTGCGGTAACGCCGCTTAAGGAATAAGCAACGACATATCCGAGTTGCGAGATGAATCCCAGGAAGCCCCACGTTGTTTGCGAAAGGAAGTGCTGCGAAGAAAAGGAATCCGAATGCGCAGATGAGCACGGGATTCTTGAAAACAGCGAACATCGCCATGCCCACGCCGGATACCGCAAGGCCCATCCAGAGCGCTCTTACGAAGTGTCTCTTAATGCCTCTGATTCCAAGGAGAATGCTTGTTACGAGCATGCCTGAAGCCGCTGCCGTCTCAACGATTCCCAATGTCTTCGAGTCAGAGAATGAGAGCACGAAAGGCTCGCCCAATACCTGGAACACGCCCATGAAAAGGCAGATCAGTGAAGATACAACGACCAGCACGATGAGGCCTTTTGTTGCAGTTACTGCTGCCCAGCCTTCCTTCATGCTCTTGAAGAACGGCTCAGGTTCTCTCTTAACGCTTGTCTTGATGCCTGCTCTTACAACTGCTGCAGCAACTACCGTGAGGAAGAATGTGCAGATGTCGATGATGAGGATCAGCTTAATGTCACTTACAGCAAGGATGAAGCCTGCGATGATAGGCGAGAAGATGTATCTAGAAGAACCTGCCATCGATACAAGTCCGTTAGCCTTTGAGTACTGTTCCTTGGTGAGGAGGTCTGTGATCGTTGCTGTATATGAAGGTTCCAGAAGTGCTGAGAAAACTGAGCTTACTGTGGTGCCGAGATATATCTGCCAGAGCGCGGCTTCGCCCTGAAGCATGCAGATGAGGATGAAGAGAACGCCAAGTCCTGAAAGGCCGTCGCCGATCATCATGAGAAGACGTCTGTCATAGCGGTCGGCAAGAACGCCTGCCGGTACCCTGAGGATCAACGCAGGAAGGAATCCCAGGAGCGTGAGGAGCGCCATGTCTGCCGCACTTCCTGTCTTCTGGAAGATATAAAGTCCTAAGCCGAAGCTTGTAAGACCTCCGCCTATTGATGATATGAATTCGCCTGCCCAGAGCAGTAAGAATCTTCCGTAATTGTTGTTTGTCTTTGTCATCTTGAATGACCGCCTTTTCGGATTTTCTGACTATACTCTATCGTGCCGGCCGCGGTAAATCTTGAGTTATTCCTTGAATAATTCTTAAATGTTTCTTAAATCATGCCTTTACTTCAAATGAGGCTATATTGGATAATAGGATTGCAGTTGGGGATTTGTGACGCAATATAGCGGCAGGATTTAATATGATGGATAAAGCAACGAAAGTTTTGATCTCAATAGTGTTGTTGGTGTGTGGCACAACTCTGGGGCTGTTATTGGGCAATGTGTTCTGTCACGATTGCTATGTTCTCTTCAGAAAAGATATAACCTTAGCTGAAGATGTGGTTTTCGATGATGAATACACTACAAGTGTTTATGGCGGACCGGTAGTTATTGAAAAGGGTACAAAGGGCAGTATCACTGATGGCGCTGATTATAGAAGCGATGACGCCGGAGAGGAATACATTCATGCGTTTTTCACGTTGAGTGATGGAAGAGGGATAGATCCTTTACTATCAACAGACATGCCATCAGATAGAACCCCGTCCCAGTTAATTGATATCTCGAAAATTGAATCTTCACAGGAAGTTCTTTCCGAATATAAACAGTCCCGCGAAGATCTCAGGACACGCATAAGAAACACCCGCATCGCAGGTGCACTGATCGGATTTGCTGTCTCGGCTGTAATAACCGTCGTCGTTCTGGCTGTGAATAAAAAGAGAAGCGCAGTTTCTGATTGAAATAGGATAGTATTCATGAACCTTCAGTATAATCGACATATTAGACTTATTAAGGGGAGCTGACTTTGAGCAAGAAAAAGATTTTAAGCATATTTGTTGTTGTCTTAGCTTGTCTGTTATGCTCTGCGCTGGTTTTAGTTATAAGCAGGCTATACGAGAAAGGCATATCTGAAAATTGCTATGAGAAATTCGAAATAGAAGAACAGATGCTTTTTGACGAGCCGGAGATAATCGAACAATATGGAGAACCAATAGAGATCGCTGTGGGAACTCGCGGAACAATAACGGATTCTATAGCTGCCAGTGGGGATTTAAATGGTTATGAGCATATTGACGCTTCTCTTTTGCTGGATAACGGCAAACATATTAAAGTTGCACTAACATTTGATCAGGAATCGAAAAAAGAGGTTTGTCCGGCATCGGAAATACTGCCGCATTCCACAGAGAAATACATTATTGTTTTCGATATAAACAAGGTAAAATCCTCACAATCAGTATTAGAAAAATACATCCAGTCCCGTGAAAGATATTACTCAAGAATAAAAAATACACGAACTGCTGCTGTGATAATCAGTTTGGCAATATCAATAGCAATATGTGGAACCTGTTGTATAGTGTCTGTTCGCAAGAGCAAGGAAGATAAATAATCAAGGGATAATTTTCGATCCTCACCCGTAACGCACAGGACATCTCTTTAATGCAATAAAAGATTTTTCTGTTATAATACGGGAGTTATCAATCCCCAAAGGAGTATGTTATGGACAAGATTATTGCTTTCATACTCTATTTCGTGGTTGTCCTTGCTATCGGAATTTACTTCTTCTTCAAGAGTAAGGGCGGTGACGAGAAAGAGTATTTCTTAGGCGGTCGTCACATGGGTCCTTTTGTTACTGCGATGAGTGCGCAGGCATCGGACATGAGCGGCTGGCTTTTGATGGGTTTCCCCGGTTCGCTTTTCGCGTTCGGTATGGGACAGGTTTGGATCGGAATCGGTCTGGCATTAGGAACAGCTGCCAACTGGATCTTCGTAGCTACGAGACTCCGCCGTTTCTCCAAAGCATCCGGTGACTCGATCACGCTTCCCCAGTACCTCACAAACAGATTCGCTAGTAAGAGCTCTGTTTTGAAGGTTGTTTGCGCGATCATCTTCCTTATCAGCTTCACAGTTTATGTTGCATCTGCTTTCGTTGCAGGCACAACAGTATTCGCAGCAGTACTGCCTTACTTCGCAGATCATCAGCACCTCGCAATGATCATTTTCGCAGTATTGATCCTCATCTACACATTCCTGGGCGGTTATAAGGCCGTTTGCTGGACAGACTTTTTCCAGGGCCTCATGATGCTCATCGCGCTTCTCGCAGTACCGATCGTTATGAACGCCGTAGGTCACTTCGACGCTACATATTACGATGCTTTCGGCGAAGGCGTTTCTGCATTCGGCACAGATCCTTTCGCAGCTCCCTGGCAGGAGATCGTAACAGGTTTGGGCTGGGGTTTAGGTTACTTCGGTATGCCTCACATCCTCGTACGCTTCATGTCTATCGAGAAGCCTTCACAGATCAAGAAGTCTGCTACAGTTGCTATCATCTGGGTAATCCTTACTCTCGGCGCAGCTGCAGTTATCGCTTATCTCGGAAGAACATACCTCATGAGCAACGGCCAGTCTCTTGCTGAGTACCTCCTTCCTGACGGAAGAAAGAGGATCTTCATCGAAGTCGTTTGCGACATCTTCCCGGGCTTCATCGCAGGCATCCTGCTCTCAGCTATCATCGCTGCTGCAATGTCTACAGCTGACTCCCAGCTCCTCGTTGCTTCTTCAGCATTCACGAGCGACATCTATAAGCCCCTTATCCGCAAGGACAAGGCATCTGACAAGGAAATGCTCTGGCTCGGCCGTATCGTCGTTCTTATCGTTGCTGTCGTTGCATTCTTCATCGCGCGCATCGGTCTCGACAACGATAAGTCATGGGCTGCTGACATCATGAACATGGTTGAGAACGCATGGGGTCTCTTCGGTGCATCCTTCGGACCTGTCGTTATCCTCTCACTGTTCTGGAAGCGCTTTAACTATAAGGGCGCCGTTGCAGGCATCATCGCCGGCGCAGTTGCAGACATTTTCTGGCTCCTCTGCTTCACCGATACGATCATGCCGGCTGCTATTAAGAGCACAGGCGTTTACGAGATCGTTCC
>CACZML010000146.1 GCA_902782235.1 Oscillospiraceae bacterium | reverse complement strand
CATCTCAGGTATGCCTTCGTAGACACTGTTCTCAAAGAGACCCGTCACACTGAAATATTCTCTGTAGTACTTGATCGCCTGAACAGCCTGTTCATCCGTAAAACCGTAAAAGGTCTTGAACGAATAATCCAAAGGCGGTCCGATAAAGGGATAAAGTTCAGATCTGTCCCCTACGTGAATGTCATACTTTTCGAGCGCATGCATGACGGAATTGGTAATTCCGATAGCAGGATCTGTAAGTGTGCCGTCAAGATCAAATAAACAATACTTAAAACTCATCTTCTCACCCAATCGTGCAAAGCTTTCCGCGCAGGATATAACCTATCTTCTCATAGCAGGCATTGGATGCAACATAATCAGCATCCGTGTAGAGCATCGGCAGGTATCCTGCGTCCTGTGCGATCTTCGTTACCTGATATACAAGATGCTCGGCATAATGCCTTCTTCTGTATTCATCACGTGTATAGACCAGGCCGATCGAAGCCATGTCCTGAACAGGATGCCAGTTGCAGCTGGAAGCAAATTCTCCGTCTTCTGTTTCCCAGACATACAGAGAGCCTTTACCAATGTCGTTTTCAGCATAGGTCCTGTATGTTTCCCTGCTCTCCTTATCTATTCCGACCGCTTCATGGAACATATCGAAGAAGTCCACCATGATATCAAAATCTTCTTTAGTACACTGATGGATCTTGCCGTCAACGACTGATGAAGGTGCTATCGGAGACGGGCAGTCATATGCAAAAAGATTAGTTGTGATCTTAAGATCAAGGCCGTCTTCCTTAGCTCTTCTCATGAAATATTCAGCAAGCTCATACTTGATGTTGAAGCGGTGACCGCCGTCCATCACATTAAGTTCTTTTGAAAGCTCGTATGCGCGCTCGTATTCATCTTCCGATGCATCATCAGGAGTCCATATCCAAACGGGATAAGGCTGGCCCGTAAAGCAGATGATCATGCGCTCGTGATCTGTCAGGCGGATCTCACACTCGCCCCTGATGATCCTCGACAAGACCGAGAATGTATACTTGTCCTGTGCTAAAAGTTCAAAGTCTCTTTCATCAACAAAATTATCCATTCTTCACCTCACGCGTTCCACTTATAAAGGCCTGCATAGATACCATTCTTAGCCATGAGTTCATCATGGGTACCGCTCTCTTCAATACCGTTCTCCGTAAGAACGAGGATGCGCTCCGCGTTCCTGACAGTTGATAAGCGGTGTGCGATTACTATTGTAGTTCTGTTTTTCGCGAGCTTCTCCAAAGATTCCTTAACGATATTCTCACTCTCGTTATCAAGCGCGCTCGTTGCCTCATCGAATATAAGGATCGGCGGGTTCTTAAGGAACACTCTTGCAATAGAGAGCCTCTGCTTCTGACCGCCCGAGAGCTTGATTCCGCGCTGTCCGATATCAGTATCGTAACCGTTCGGAAGCTCCATGATGAAGTCGTGTGCGTTCGCGAGCTTAGCCGCTTCGATTATCTCTTCACGGGTTGAACCTGGCTTGCCGTAACTGATATTCTCGATTACCGTACCGGCGAAAAGATATACATCCTGCTGCACGATTCCGATGTGGTCTCTGAGGCTCTTAAGTTTGATATCACGGATGTCCTTTCCGTCGATCTTAATCGAACCGTTAGTTACGTCGTAGAATCTCGGGATCAGACTGCAGAGCGTTGTCTTGCCGCCGCCAGAAGAACCGACTAATGCAACATAAGAGCCTGCTTCGATATCAAGATTAATATGACGCAGAACCCTGTGAGCACCGTCTTTATACTTGAAGGATACATCTTCAAATAAGATATCACCCTTTACGTCAGTCAGATCGACAGCGCCTTCCTTGTCCTTGATGTCAGGCTCGATATTAAGGATCTCGGTAAATCTCTCAAAGCCTGTATATCCGTTCTGGAACTGCTCAGTGAAATCAACGATTACCCTGATAGGTTCAGTAAACGTGTTGATATACAAAAGGAACGCAATAAAATCAGGGATCTCAACATATCCGTCCGAGATAAGGATCGCACCGGTAATGATGACAACGATATTTACCAGGAGGATGAAAGCGGTCATGCCTGACTGGAATAAGCCCAGATAGAGATAGCTGTTCTTCTTAGCCTTTAAGAAGGCGTCGTTGCCCTCTTTGAACTTAGCCATCTCGATATCCTCATTTGCAAATGACTTAACGACTCTGATACCGGAGAGGTTATCCTCAGTCCTTGAATTGATCTCGGCAACCTTCTGTCTGTTTGCCTTAAAGGCTTTCCTCATCCTTCTGTTAAGGAAGAAGACATAGATGAACATCAAAGGCAGCATAATGAACGCAGCAGCAGTTAAGTACTTGCTGATGCCCATCAGGATTATGAATGCACCGACGATCTTGATAAGCGAGATCACTATATTCTCAGGTCCGTGATGCAGGAGCTCAGTAATATCAAACAGGTCGTTAGTGATCCTGCTCATGAGCTGGCCTACCTTCTGGTCGTCGAAGAACGAGAACGACAGCTTCTGATAGTGGGCGAAGATCTCGGCACGCATGTTGTATTCCATCTTCGCACCCATGACATGTCCGACGTTCGCAATGTAATAATTGGAAATGAACTGAACTATCACAAGTACCACAAGGACAATACCGAGCTGGATTATCCTCTCCTTGGCACCTTCCTGCATATAGACAACGTCAGACGTGATATAACGGACGATGAGAGGAATGACGAGTGCAATTGCAGAAGCCAGAACAGCAAAGAACATATCCAAAAGGAATGTTCCAATATAAGGCTTATAGTAACTTATAAGCTTCTTCAGATTCTTTAACATATTCTTACCCTTTACACTTTTCAGGACATTATACGCTTATTCGATAATTCCGCCATGGAAATAACACTCATAAATGTCATTTCCCTTGTAACTTATGGTCTCATATCCCTGGAACCACTCAAAAGTGCCGTTAACCTCACACTTAAATGTGTAATCACCGTTCGTGTATTCATCCGGTCCTCTGAAAGGCTTGTCAAAAGGAACATTGAGAAGCGCTTCCTTAAGGAAATCTCCGCTGAAGTTATCACCTGTAACGCGGCCGGCATAGTTCATGCTCCAGTAAGGCTTGCCTGATATCCAAAGAGCCTCTTCTCCAACAAACTTATCACCGCCAAAATATGTATCGTAATACATCAGGTCATCTTCACGGTAAATGAGATCATGGGACTCAGGCCTTGAAGAATCAGTCTCCGCGCCCTTCCCTGCATATGTCGCCTTCTTCGCTCTGATCAAAAATTCTACGATTCTCTTATCCATATTATCCTCCAAAATCAATAATAAACATTAACCCCATAAGGCTTATTCCATGATCCGGTCCCTGCCGGAATGCATTAACCCATCCGAATATAGTGGTAATTCTATCACAAGACCAATCCCGTTTTTAGGACAATTCTCCCAAAGCGCAAAGAACTTATATGTGCTAACATAAAATCATTAGGGGAACAGGAAAAATGGATATTAACCAGCTTTATCAGGAGATCGAATCCCTCGGGATCGACCAGAATATTATCAATATAGGCGACATCGAAGATTACGATGGCCGCTTTAATCTGCATCACCGTGAAGACGGCAAATGGGAGATCTTCTACGGCATGTATGGTCAGAAGAGAAAACTCCAGGTATATGGCAGCGAAGAGAAAGCCTGCGATGCTTTTGTCCGGCTCCTCAAAAAGGAATTGAAAAAGAAAGAACGCCAAAACAATCAAAAGCACAGGAAAGTCTTCCGTACAAATTCAGATCTCCAAAGGAAAATCATGATCGGTCTCTCGCTCTTCTGCATGTCGATCGGAATATTTTTCGCAGGCGTCCAGATCTACATCAAAGATTACGGTTACATGTTCTGGGTCTTTATCGCATGGATA
>CACZML010000145.1 GCA_902782235.1 Oscillospiraceae bacterium | reverse complement strand
CTTTATCTTCCCGAAGATCTCATATTCAATGAGTCCGCCGTCGTAATCCCCAAGCCTGTCGGACTTGGCACAGAGAAGGCCGATCTTACCGTCCCTCACCGCATACTGCATGTGATTTCTGTATCTTGAAGGGTCTTCCGCTCCTAATATGGGCTTAAAAACATCATTTAAGAGAGCTTCATCGAGCCCTCCGATCCTTGTAAGACAGTCTTTGACGCGGGTCTGCTTGAACTTGAGCTGCGCCTCGTATGACAAAGCCGCGAAAGGAAGGCCTCCGCAGACTTCATCTGCCGGTCTGAAGGGCGCGGTCCTGTCGGGCGATGCCTCTATAACCTCAACTGCATTGCAGACGGCATACTTGGAAGTCTCATTTTCGAGCTCACAAAGGCAGACCTCGCCCGGAAACACACCCGGAACGAAGCATGTCTTGCCTGAAGGAAGGCTTCCGATGCCCTGTCCTTCACTGCCTGAAGCCGTTATCTTAACCGCTAAAAGCGCCACTGCTTATATACCCTTCTCAGCCTTTGCCTCACTTAATATTTTTATTATAAGCAAATTCGTAGTAAAATATGCTGAATTTTGTTTTAAGGAGAAGTTTAAATTGCCTCAAAGCAGTGAAAACAAGAAACAAAGATCAACCAGACCCGTAGCGCCCGAGAACAGCGCTCTTGCTGACGAACTCAGAAGCCAGCTCAAGGGTAAGCCGACCAAGTGCGGATTCAACCGCAGCTGGTCACACGAGATCTTCAGCTTTGTCGGAGATATCTTTAAGATCGGCATCGTCGGTATTTTATGTGTATCATTCATTTTCGGCGGTTTTGGCGCCGGAATGCTCCTGGGCTATGCTTCCACGACAAAGCCCTTATCTATAGGCGACCTCACTTCAACTTCAGAGGCATCACAGACTTCATTCGTATACGACAGCGAGAATAACGTCATCGCCAAGCTCACCGGTTCAGAGAACGTCGACAGGATCTATGTATCTTACAGCGATATCAAGGATACTTACCTGGATGACGCGATCATCGCCATCGAGGACGAGCGTTTCCGCGAGCACAACGGTATCGATATCAAGCGTATCGGTTCCGCTCTCATTTCCGCCATCGCAAACGGCGGTTCAGCTACTCACGGCGGTTCCACCATAACTCAGCAGACAGTAAAGCTCATAAGCGGCCAGGACGAGCACTCCACATCCCGTAAGGTCCAGGAGTGGTTCTCAGCCATGCAGCTCGAGCAGAATCTTAGTAAGGATGAGATCTTAGAGCTCTATATCAACCTTGCCCCGATGGGCAACAACTATATTGGCGTTCAGGCTGCCGCAATGAACTATTTCGGCAAGAACGCATCAGAACTTACACTTCCTGAGTGCGCACTCATCGCTGGTCTTCCCAAGAGCCCTTCTTTCTACAATCCTTTGAGAGAGACCGGCAGAAGAAACGCCCAGAGACGTATGAGAACCATCTTAGGAAAGATGTACGAGCTCGAGATGATCACCAAGGAGGAATACGAGGAAGCTCTCAATACAGAGCTTAAGTTCCGTCAGAGAAATACTGACAGGAGCACCAAGGTCAACTCCTATTTCTGTGAATATGCGATCTCAGAGGTCATCGGCGATCTCGCAAAGGCAAGAGGCATCAAGAGAGAATTTGCTTCAACCCTGGTCTATAACAAGGGTTATCACATCTATACCACACTGGAGCCTGCCACACAGGCAATCCTCGATGAGGCATTCACCAAACAGGATCTTTTCCAGTCCAAACCGGACAAGATATCCGATTATCCGGAGAAGCCTAACGGCTCAATGGTAATCATTAACAACAGCACCGGTGCTATCGTTGCAATGGCCGGCGGCTACGGCGAGAAGACCATGAACCTCTCTCATAACAGAGCGGTCTCCACACACCGTAATCCGGGTTCATCCATTAAGCCGCTGATCGCATACGGTCCTGCTTTCGAGCTTGGCATAATAGCTCCCGCAACAGTTAAAAACGACACGGTCAAACACCTTGACCCTGCACACCCCAAGACTGCATGGCCGGTTAACTACACGCGCCGTTATTCAGGAAAAACAACTATCAGAAGTGCTCTCGTCCGCTCGCTCAACACCATCGCAGCAGAAGTCTGGTCTGAAGTCGGCGGTGACACAGCCCTCTGGTACTTGAAGCAGGTAGGTATCGACAGAACCTCCGAAGGTTCGTTCCCGTCACAGGCCGTAGGTGGCTTCACACATGGTATGTCAACGCTCGAAATGGCCGGCGCTTACCACACATTCGCTTCAGGCGGAACCTACGTCGAGCCTTACGCATATACACAGGTGCTTGATTCCGACGGCAACGTCATCATCAAGTCCGACCCTATCAGCTACAGAGTTTATTCAGCTGAGACTTGCTTCTTCATGGGCGACATCCTCAAGGGCGTCGTTACCACAGGTACGCCTTCCAACTTCGGCGGCCAGCTCAAGGGCAAGGACGGCAAGGCAATCGATACGGCCGGCAAGACAGGTACTACTTCAGACGATATCGATAAGTGGTTCTGCGGTTTCACGCCATACTATACGGCGGCAACCTGGTACGGCTACGACAACAGGCTCAGACAGACCAAGATACCTTCCTACGACTATAACAATGCCGTAAAGATCTGGATGTGGGTAATGAAGAAACTCCACGCAGATCTCCCCGGTGCAACGTTCTCCAAGCCGAAGTCCATCGTAAGGGTCTCAGTCTGCGAATCCGGTTACTATCCTACAGATGCATGCAAGGCAGCCGGCGCCAAGATCTACACGGATTACTTCGTATCCGGCAGCTTCCTGTGTCCTAAGGAAAACAATCCCTGCACTGAGCACGTTGCTACACCTACACCTGCAGCTGCTCCCGGACCGGACGGCGGTGGCGGCGGCCAGGGCGGCCAGAACGGATAAAAATCGCAATAAAGCCGTTTATTCCTTGCAATTTAAGGCGCGAGAGTTTATTCTTTGTTAGTTTGAATATAAATAAGATAGGAGATCTACTTTGAGCAAATATTCCGGATCACGCACTCCCGTTAACTTTGCGAAAAGAATAGTCGTCAAGGTCGGCACTTCGACCCTCACATACGACAATGGCAAAATGAACCTGGGAAACATCGACAGGCTCTGTCGTTCTATCTCCGATCTCATGAACCGCGGCAAGGAAGTCCTTCTCGTAAGCTCCGGCGCCATCGGTGTCGGCATCGGTTACTTAGACCTCAAGGAGCGCCCCACCACAACGCGTGAAAAACAGGCGATCGCTTCCGTCGGCCAGTGCGAACTCATGAACGCTTATGCAAGAAGCTTTTCCGAGTATTCCTACCGCTGCGGCCAGATCCTCCTCACCAAGGACGGCATCACAGACAAGCTCACAAGAGCTAACGTTACAAACACTATCGAGACATTGCTCGAAATGCGCATAATCCCCGTCATCAACGAGAACGACTCCGTTTCCACAACGGAGATCATGCACAACGGCACTTTCGGCGACAACGACACGCTCTCCGCTGACGTTGCAGTCCTCGCAAATGCCGACCTGCTCGTCATCCTCTCCGACGTTGACGGCCTTTACGACGCCAACCCCCGCGAGAACCCTGACGCTGAGCGCATCTCCTACGTAGACAAGGTCACACCCGATATGCTCGACTTCACAGCCGGCAAGGGCTCCTGGCTCGGCACCGGCGGCATGGCCACAAAGATCACCGCCATGAGCAAAGTCACCGAGAACGGCATCATGGGCGTCATCGCAGACGGCTCCTCCGTTCAGACCTTGGAGAAGATCATCGACCAGGACGACGTCGGAACATTTTTCGCCGCCCAGTAAAAACAGCCTGGTTCACCCGATTTAACAATGTTAAACCCGTCTGTTGACGGGTTTTTTAATGTGTACTTTCGCATTTTCGCATGTTGCGCGGCCTGTCTGTTTTCGC
>CACZML010000144.1 GCA_902782235.1 Oscillospiraceae bacterium | reverse complement strand
CGTCAACGCCTTCCAGCGTCTCGTCGCACGCCTTATATAAAACACCATTAACGAACTTCATCTCATTAATGAACTTATCGCAAAGAGGGCCTTCACCAATGATACCGATTACGAGCTTCCTCTTCTCTGCCCTGATTCCGGAACTGGAGATGCCTTCGGTCCTTGGAAGATATATGACCTTGCAGAATTCATTAAGATAATCGAACTCGCCTTCCCAGTCAGAACCAATAGCAAAGATATCGACGCCATAACGTCTGATATCATCGATCTTCTGGCCTTCGTATTCTTCAACAATGATCTCGTCGGCAAGTCCCGTTGCCTTAACGGCAGCGATACGTTCCATGAGAGACTGCTGGTTATTTATCTTGCCTCTGGATTTGTCATAGGCTTCGCTGGTGACACCAACGATAAGATAATCACCCAGAGCCTTCGCGCGCTCGAGGAGCCTTATATGACCATAATGGAGCAGATCATAAGTACCATATGTAATTACTTTAATCATACAGACCCCTTTACGTATTATTCTTTCCAGAAAATATTATTCTCGTGATGTTGGATTCTCTGCTCTTCCGGCGGCAGCTGCATATAGTCGCCAAACTGTGCTCTTAATACAGCATCATATCCGACCGGTACAGGCAGCTTATAACCCTCAAAATCCTTATAAAGTGTCTCTGAATAACATGACTTTGGAACTCTGTGGCCAAGACCGTATCTTCCGTAACGTGCAATATAATCAGTCTCACCATAGCCATATGTCTGGCACAATGAGATAGCCTTCCTGATTAGCTTATCGGGATTCCATGCAGTAAGTTTTGTCAGATAATATCTGGCCTTCCATTTATAAGATCCCATCGGACCGCACTTAACAAAGCAACCCTTCTTATAAAGTTTATTTATCTTCTTCCTAAGGTCAAAGAATTCCTGTTCATCATTCGGAGCACCGTCAATCGCAAAGATATCGATATCAATTCCAAGGTAGTTGTTATCGTACTTGATCAGATTTTCGATCTTAATCGTCCTGCTATCGTAGATCTTTGAAAAATGGAAGCGTGAATCCTTATCAAAAGGCGTGCATAAGACATAAGGTCCCTGATCAACAAACAGCTCCTTCAGCTTAAGCCAGTCAGGACGGGGCATCTCAAGATCGATATCGTCATCCCATGGGATAAATCCCTGATGTCTGATACAGCCAATCAAAGAGCCGTCGGCAAGATAATATCTGAGATTATGCTCTTTGCAGAATTTATCGAAATAAAGCAAAATCTCAAGCATAATCTTCTTATGCTCTTCAACGGATATGGGACGTCTCTTATCCTCCATCAGCAAAAACCTCTGTTATTGATTATCCCACACATTTTAACATAAGATTTCACTTTTGCTTAATGAAGGTCTCATATCCTTCCTGAGCGTTGCCAAGAGTGAATTTTGGAGCAGTCTCGACCGTCTTCTTGTTATTTCTGAAGTCGTTTTCTACGGCTTCAATGCAAATAACATATTTACCGTTAATTGCTGTTATGACCGATGAATTGGGACATTCACGCTCGTAATAGAAGACCTTGCCGCCTTCTTTCAGCTCCTTATATTCTTTAGATTCGGTATCGAACTCGAAAATCCAGACATTAACATCAAATTCCCAGATTATTTCCGGACCATCCAGATCTGATTCACCGCGCCAGATATGGACCATGTTCCTTATGCCGATATTCCTGTTTTTGACTGAATCTTTATTATCCTGATATTCCATATTCCTGTAATCGTCAGGTCCTAATGCTGCCAGCACTTTATCGACAAGAAGCTCGAAATCCTTAAAATCTTTTTCTGCTTCTTCGGCATCATAATCCGCATTGTTGGGTGTATTGGGATCGATATTCTTGAAAGCATCATAAGCATTCTGAAGATTGCCTAACTTAAATTCAGGCTTTGTTTCAACTATATCAGCAAGGAGCATGTCGTATCCTTCTGATGCATACAAGCTGATCACATATTGTCCGTTCTGAGCTGTAACAATGGCAGGACAATTATCAAAATCCATATAGATCTCAATATTATCGCCTATCTTCAGATTATGATATTGATCAGAGTGTGTATCATATTGAATTACAAGGATCTCAACGCGCAGGAAACGGTCAGGACCGCCCTGTTTATCCGAAGCATGATATTCACCGCGCCAGATATGCGCCATGTTCCTGATTCCATAACGCTCATTCTTTTCAGCAGCTTCTGCAGACTGATATTGAAGATTGTCATAGCCTTCGCCCAAAGATGCGAATACTTTACCGACAACTATCTCAAAGTCATCGAAATCTGTATTCTTAGGCGCCTGTGTATAAGGCTTTTTAGTTGTCTCAGAAGGTTCAGTCTCAGTGGTGATTGTTGTCTCATCACCATCGTTCTTACTGAAATCATCGGATACAGACTTGCTCTCCTTAGTAGCAATACCGCAAGCTGTAAAAGACAGCAGGATAAATCCTGCCAAAATAATGCACAGTATTTTTCTCATATATTTATTCCTCTCCCCTAAAAGCATATGCAAAATAACGCCACATGCTGTTTTTAATATACCATACATTCTTATTAGAGTTTAGACAGAAAAATCCCTATAATCGAACTGGTAGTACGATTATAGGGAATTAAAACACTAATTAATTGTTTCGGCTTTTACTTAATCCACTCTACAGCGATCTCTTTTGCATCAAGACCATCCCTCTTCTTAATGAATTCGGGAGCAACCTGAGGGAACATAGCGCAGGACAAAACGTCCTCTTCACTCTTAGCGATGTCCTTGTACTGTTCCTTGATCGTCTCAAGCTCAGGCTTCAGAAGATCTGCAGGACGGCATGTGATGACCTCATCAGCACCGATAGCTGCCTTGCGGATCTCTTCATTTACAACGCCCGGGAGCTGGCCGTATTCACCGCGGAGCAATCCCTTGGACTCTTTTGTAAATGTCTTGTAGCGTCCCATAAGAACGTTAAATACAGCCTGTGAACCGACGATCTGGCTTGTAGGTGTAACAAGCGGAGGGAAACCGAAGTCTTCACGGACTCTGGGCACTTCCTGCAATACCTCTTCCATCCTGTCTTCAGCATTTGCCTGCTTAAGCTGTGATAAGAGGTTTGAGAGCATTCCGCCCGGTACCTGATAGAGCAATGTGTTGGGATCTACACGGAGAACCTTGGAACTGATCGTTCCTGCGGCTTCCATTTTCGCAGCAACACCCTTAAAGTGAACAGCTGCCTGATTGAGTTTAACGAGATCAAGTCCTGTGTCGCGCTCTGTGCCGCGGAGTGTAGCAACCAAAGACTCTGTAGCAGGCTGAGATGTGCCGTTAGCAAACGGAGACAGCGCTGTATCAACGATATCAACGCCTGCCTGAGCTGCCATCAGGTAAACCATTGCGCCTGTGCCGGTCGTGTTGTGGGTATGGAGATGGATCGGAATGGATACCTTCTCCTTGAGTTTCTTAACAAGCGAATAAGCGTCAGCAGGAAGCAAAAGGTTTGCCATGTCCTTGATGCAGATCGTATCAGCGCCCATCTGCTCCAGGATAACTGCCTTATCTACGAAGTAGTCTTCGTTATGTACAGGGCTTGTCGTGTAGCTCATTGCAGCTTCAACGATGCCGCCGTACTTCTTTACTGCCCTGATCGATGCTTCCATATTGCGGATATCGTTGAGAGCATCGAAAATACGGACTATATCGATTCCGTTTTCGATGGACTTAGCGCAGAAAGCCTCAACCATATCATCTGCATAGTGGCGGTAACCAAGAAGGTTCTGGCCACGGAGAAGCATCTGGAGTTTTGTGTTGGGAAGAGCTTTACGAAGTGTTCTAAGTCTCTCCCACGGATCTTCATTAAGGAATCTCATGCAGGAATCGAAAGTAGCTCCGCCCCAGCATTCGATTGAGTAATAACCGATAGAATCAAGGATCTCACATGCAGGAAGCATATCCTCAAGCTTCATTCTTGTCTCTTAAGATAGTATCTGTTATGAGAAGTTTCTTGTTTGTAGCAAAAAGTTCAGACATTAAATGACCTCACTTAACATCGAAGAGCAAGTCGCCGCCTGCAACTGTAGAACCTTCGGTAAGGTTAAGAGATCCGATAGTACCGTCAACGGGTGCTGTGATCTCATTTTCCATCTTCATAGCTTCAAGGATAAGAACAACTTCGCCGGCCTTAACAGCATCACCGGATGCCTTTAAAACCTTAAGGATTGTGCCGGGCATAGGTGCAACTACTGAACCTGAACCTACTTCAGCAGGCTTAGCTGCTACGGGAGCAGGTGCTGCCTTGGGAGCTG
>CACZML010000143.1 GCA_902782235.1 Oscillospiraceae bacterium | reverse complement strand
TGCCGTAAGTTTATTCATTCTTTTGGTCCTGTTCTTTCCGTTATATACTTTCGCCTCCTTTTGCATATGCGCTTTTGCCTTGTTGTAGTACTGGTTTATCGATTTCAGCGGTTTCCCGTTGATTATCACAGGTCTGTCTTCAGAATCCCATGCGGCTGCTATGAGATTGTTTACTCCCAAGTCTATCCCCATGACCTTTGTTCCTCTTGCAATCTTTTCTTCTTTCTCATACATAAGACTGATAAGTATGGAGTCCGTAAAAACCTTTATCCGTATCTGCCTCAAGTTTCTGTGTCTTGCACGTATGTGTATGCCACTGAGGAACTTGGGCATGGTAACATTACCAGCCTCATCAACCTTGAAGTTCTGACTGGTTATCACAAGAGAACCTCTTCCTGTTTTCGGGTCCAGATATCCCGGTACATGTGGATGCTCCTTAAATTTATTCGGATCTTTCCCGTATTCTGCTGTCGCCCTGTAGAACGACTTCCACTCTCTGCATTTCTCCTGTATGCATATCTGACTGCATGTTGAATACGGAACATCTTTATATACTTCTGTTCCTTTCAGATACCAGCTGAGGAAATATGCATCGGCTATGTATCCGTTATCAGCATTGCATCGGCTATGTATCCGTTATCAGCATTGATATAACGTAACCGCTTGCTTTCAGAACGGCCGGCATTGTATTCCTCGAGCGCTTTGTTTATTTCTTGGATTAATTCTTTTTCCCAATCCTCAATTGCTTTTCCGTTCACGATCTTCTTATGGATGCGGTAGCACTGTTTTATCAGGTAGTTAACGCTGTTGGAGAGGTTCTTCACTTTATAGCAGTAACTGTCTATCTCATGAAGAAGCTTCATATTGTTATGTTTTTTTATTCTGTGTTCTTCCGAGAGTATCATGTTACATACCCCTTATCTCTAAGTGACGAATGAAAGCGGCGGTCTTGCCGATATGAAACATTCTTTTGCAGTTTCATTAAGAGTCTTTTTATCCGACATGCATTTCAGATACTGAGCCATACACTCAAGTTCTTTCTTGTGCCTAACGCGATAGAACAGGAACGCGGAATAAATGACTTCTTGCAATCACGACAAAGGAAACGCCGTACACCATCTTTACGCTTTCCGTTCTTAACGACATAAGAGCCTTCGCAATAGATACATGCATTACCATCGGCAATACGTGTTTCAATAAGGAAGCCCTTTAAATTGTCATCAAACACAATATGATCAGTGAAGGATAATTTCTTATATACAGCAATGATTTCATTCAATTCTGAAATCTTTCCGGCTCCCTAAACAAACAAATGTTCTGTTTATATGATAGAACTAGAACGATTGTTTGTCAACTATGAAGTTTAAAAGAGCCAAAAACATTATAACCATAAAACGGGGAACCTTATGTGTCATTTTCGAAGGCAGGAAAATTGCCTTAAATTTATCAGCCCTTGAGCAGCGCTCCGATGTCAACGACGCTGAATTTTCTGATCTTCTCGTATTTCGAGAGATCCTCATTGACTCTGTCGATAACGGCCTGCCAGTCATCGTCGATGAAGGACTTATCCTTTACGAAGATATCGCATGTAAGAAGGTCATCTCTGATGTAAGCCTTAACGGATGCGATCCTCGGATCTGCTTCCTTAACCTTGTCTGCAATCCGCTTGGAAGATACATTCTCGCCGTTAAGAAGAACGAGCATCGTGTCTTTTCTGCCCTTAACATAGACCATGGTGCCGACGATCTTGCCGAGGTCGCCTGTGAGGAAATAACCGTCTTCGTTGAAGGCTCTTTTCGTTGCTTCGGGATCATTAAGATAACCGTGGAAAACGTTGGGTCCCTTGATCGCGAGCTCGCCGATACCGTCCTCATCAGGATCGATTACTTTCGCGTCAACATACTCCAAGAGCGTTCCGGCGCTGTCCATATCAGTAACGTCAGGATAGTCGATGGAAAAGCCCGAAGATGTCTCAGACAACGCATATGCATTCATGGGGTTGATACCCTGGTCGATGAATGCCTGACGGATGTCGTAAGGCAGGCACGAACCTCCGATAAAAAGATATCTCATTCTGCCGCCAAGGAGCATCTTCAAAGGTACGTTCATTGCCTTTGCGCCCTCACAGAATTTAACGCAGACAAGGGGTACGGCGCAGAAGACGGTAGGCTTTACCATCATCATTTCCTGAGCCATATTCTTGATATCGCCTGTGAGGTAAATGCTGTAACCGAATACCAGGGAATAAAGGAAATTGAAGATCGAACCGTATGTGTGGTTCAAAGGCAGGAACAGGTAGCAGACGTCATTCGTGTCGACCTGGATTCTTCTGCCCAGCGCCTCATAGCTCGAGTAGATGTTCTTGATCGAGAGCATAACTGCCTTCGGGAAAGATGTGGAGCCGCTCGTAAATACGATCTTTGCAGGCTTGTCTTCATCGACTGATTCAAGCGCGAAAAGCTCCTTGCACGCTGCCTTACCCTCATCGATCATCCTGTCGAAATTCTCTTCGATGCACACGAATTCAACTGACGGATACTTATCCTTAACGGCGTTGATCTTGTCCTCTAATCCCTTGCTGTAAAGCATCAGAGCGATCTCACACTTGCCGATCGCATAATCAAGATTATCGTCCTTCCAGTCTTTATTAAGACCGACGCTTAATCCGACATAGTTCATGATGGCAACATCTGCGATCATCCAAGCGATCGAGTTCGGGCTGTAGATACCGATATTCTTGCCCTTATAACCGTTATTAACAAGATAGGTTCCGAGGTAATTCACCTTCTCGATAAATTCGCCCATCGTAATACCTACATACTTGCCGTCGACCATCTCGTGGAGATAATCGTTGTCCTTCCACTTCTCATAGTCCGCTCTTAAAAACTTCTCAAGTTCATTCATCTCTCTATCGTCCTTTCCAAAAGTACATATTCGTAAACGCCGGTAATGTCACCGTTCGCATATGTCTGTGTTAATTTGCCGTCCCTCATGAGCGCGCCGATGCTCGGGAGCCCTGATGCCATCAGTTCCTTCATGATCGCGTAAACGAGCGCTTTTCCCAAACCCCTATGCTGCTGGTCAACACCCATGTAGAGCATTACATAGCGCTTCGGCTTTTTCTTCGTCATGAGGATCTTCGCGATGTTAACAGGATTGCCCGTATGGTAAACAAGATTGCCGTAATCAGGGATCGAGACATAGAAGCCGACAGCCTTGCCGTTATAGTAAGCGAGCTTGGTCATGCTCATGTTCATTATCTGCTTATAGCTCATGAAGACTTCCCTGAAGTCCTCCTGCTTAACGTCCTTGAAGATCGGGAAGTCGCTGTAAAGGTCAGTTACGAGTCTGTAGACGTCATCTATCGCCTGCGAAAACTCTTCTTCCTTAGGACTCCTGATCTCATATCCTGCGTTAAGAAATTCCTGGTAATGCTCTTCAAACTTCGGATTCTTATACTCCTCGCCGACGCTTCTGAAAGCATGTGATGTGTAGTGCTCGGCGACAGTAAAACCGTTGTCTTCGAAGAGCTTCAAGTAGTAATCTTTGTTGTAAGGTTCACCCGTATAAGGAGTCTCAAACTTGTTGATCTTAAGTCTGTACTTGATCCAGAAGGATGCATCGACAGGACCCTGGATCTTTGCAAAACCATTTTCGCTGCAATATGCGTACGCGCTGTCAAATAAGAACTTTGCAGCTTCCGCATCGTTTACACATTCGAAAAATCCGAGATATGCTGTATTATCACCCTCATAAGACGTGATGCAGAAACGTCCTTTAACAACGCCGCTGTCATCGTATACGAGGAATTTTGCAAGAGAGAAATACTTGCTCAGAGGGTGCTCGCCTTTGAGTATCTTCTTTATCGAATCAGGATCTTCCATGTTGTCGTAAGAGTCGTAGATCGTGACTGCAAGCTTCACAAAATCCTTGATGTAATTCTCTTCCCTGTCGAACTTAACCAGTTTCATGTATCGCTGCTCCTTTTTAAGATCTCTATCTTTCCCTTATCGCCGTTCATTCTTATAAGGTCACCTGTCTGTATCGTGAGCATAAGGTCTTTGACGCCTACGATCGAAGGTATTCCGATCTCTCTTGAGATGATCGCCGTGTGAGATAATAGCGAACCCTTCTCGGAGATGACACCTTTAGCCTGCGTCAGAAGGAATACCCAGCCGGGATCTGTCATCTTCGTTATGAGGATCTTATCCTTCACATCGCCCGTGTCGTTTACGTCAGTAATTACAAGTGCTTCACCCTCGCAGATGCCGCCTGAACAGGGCACTCCGAAGAGCTCATTATCCTTGAGTTTCTTGTGGTAGGAATTAACATTTGCGTGTCGCTTGTTGAAAGGTCCTTCAGCAAAGATAAGCCTCGAATAAGGCGGAAGCTCCCTGTAGAGCTTATACTGGTCCTTGCGGTCACTTACGGTCTTTCTCATATCCTTAGGATCGCTTGCAAGGCCTAATGCCTCGTCGACCTTCATGTAGTAGATATCGTGTGCTTTCTCGATAAGGCCCTGCTCTTTATATTTCGCGCCAAGTGCATCGACGATAAGTCTCACGATGCCGTAAATGCGGCTTCTGTTAAGCCTTGAGATCTCGCGGTTATAGATGCCGAGAGAACTCTTCTTAACATAGAATCTCGTCAGCGCATCGTACTTATCTTCGGTAGTCTTTTTCCTCGTGAAGCTGTCCCATGTTGCCTTAAGGCGCTCCATGTCTTTTCTGTACTGGTTAATGCGCCAGTCGAGAAGCTCGGGATTGCTCCTGAACGTCCTGCTCTCGAGCTTTAATTCCTCGAGATTGCGGTCGCCGTAAAGCCTTATGTATTCTCTCTTTGCGGCTGCAAACTCTTCTTCGGTCATATTATCTTTTTCGAGCGCGAGCCTTGTGATCTCGATGACAGGCTTCATGCTCTCGATGTCGGAAATGCCGCTTATGTATTCGTTGATTTCCTTATCGTCCTTACCGTATTTCTTCTTCATGCGTGATTTGAGAAGGCCCGTGAAGATGAATGAATACATGTCGTTTAGAAGCGTTACGTCCCAGCAGTCGAAAAGCTTGACCTTAACGTCATTAAACAGCGCGACTAGTCAAAGAAGTATCGAACTTACTGTAGAAATCGTCATTGATTACGATGAATTTCTCGTTGAGTTTTCGCATGTTCTTCGGAACGGCGCAAAGCTCATAAACTGAATTGAAATACGTTGCGATGCGCGTGAAGAAACCGATCTTAACATCGTCTTCGTTATATGTTTTATTTCGCACGCCCATCATCTCCTGCCATACGGGGATGATCTTCTTGCTCATCGGCAGGAACTTTATAACCGTATACCAGTTGCTGATCTTATAGTAAACACGGCCGTTTACGTGACCTGTCATGTTGAGGAAAACGTCCTCGTGCTTGTTCAGTTCCTTATCGTTCTTAAGGACTCTTCCGCACACGCCTTTGAAGACTCCGCTGTAAACGAGATCCACAAATGAAGTCGTAAGAGGCGAAGATATACCGGGATAACTTTCGACAATATTACTGTTATCCATAATGAGCGGATCGTCAGTCTTAAGCGTTGTTATCGGGCGCACCTGAAGGATAAATACCTCATCGTCCCTGATTGCAAATTCGATATCAAGATACTCGCCAAAGAGCGGCTTCATCTTATCTGAGATACCGATAAGCTCTTCGATCCTGTCCTGTGATATCAGGTCTTCCTTGCCTTCGAAATAACAGATCTTATCAGTAAGGTTGTAGTAGTAAGATGTCGTATCAACTCTGGATGAGACGATGCCTTCACCAAGACCTCTTCCGACAGTTATAACGCTCTCATTCAAGATGCCTTGAGGGTTAGCTGTAAAGAGGACGCCGGATACTTCGGAATCTATCATGTCCTGCACGATAATGTTCATCCTGATGTCGGAAACATCGATTTTTTTAGACTCTGCATATGCCTTAACGCTGTCGCTGTTAAGGGAATTTACTATCGTCTTTATTTTCGAAGCGACATCATCGCGCGATACATTCAGGAACGTATCGAACTGGCCTGCAAAGCTCTGGAATTCGCCGTCTTCGACATTGGCTGAACTCCTTACGGAAAAGAGCTTGCCATCTGAAGGCAGCTCAAACTGAAGGTCTTCTTTGACCGCATCTTCATAAGGCACAACGGTAAATGCCGGAACATTGAATCCGTTGTCACGAAGCTTTATGAGGTTGTCGATCTTAGAGCCGTACATATCAGATCTTTCCGAAGATTATGAAGCAGACGATCGTAAGAAGCATCGTCGATTCCTGCAGGTATGTGTAGAGTTCAACTTTGTTTACGAGTACGAACTTCTCCGGATTCTTCATGAAC
Source organism: Oscillospiraceae bacterium (assembly GCA_902782235.1). GTDB lineage: Bacteria > Bacillota > Clostridia > Saccharofermentanales > Saccharofermentanaceae > Saccharofermentans. Next base: position 677 of record CACZML010000143.1, on the reverse strand, counting down.
TGGATAAACTTCCATGTCATCCAGGATACAAGGAGTGCTAATACTGCAACAGAGATCTTGTTGAGATTCCATACGAGGATGAAGTTTGTGATGATGTCTAGGATCGTTAAGATCAGGACAAACTTTGTGGAATCCTTGTAGCCGAAGAGCTTCGAATATGTGGTGTATTCCGTCTCGTCCTTGGGGGCTCTGATCTTACGTGATACCTCCCAGATAAGCGCCGGGAAATAAAGCGTCCAGAGCGCCATGATGTTCGTCAGTGAGAACGCCGGAAGATTATACTTATAGATCGTAAACGCAATGATGTAGAGGTTGATAAAAGCCTGTACGGGATTGTGCGTAACGAGTGCGAGCGGGAGGCTCGGCTGGATCTTCTTTTTCTTGAAGAACCACTTGCTCATCAGGTATCCGTAGATATAAAGGATGACGAAGAAGATCAGGTTCTCGCGCATGAAGATAATGTTCAGTGCGACAGCGATCGCCTGCACGATAACGCATGCGACCATGACGTCTTTTTTGAATACTCTTCCACTCGGCAAGGGCCTGTCCGGAAACAGTTTTTTGTCCGTCTCAAAGTCCTTCAGGTCATCAGCGATCCTAAGCCACAAAAGGAATGCGAAGCATGTAAATGCACCCGTGGCTTCAGCAGGTCCCAGGCGCACCTGATCCCATGTGAC
>CACZML010000142.1 GCA_902782235.1 Oscillospiraceae bacterium | reverse complement strand
TAAGCGTCAAGATAACAGTCTCCGCCGTTGATGAGAACCGCCTTGCCTGTTGCGACCAGGGCTTTCATTATGCTTGTCAGGCCGTCTAATATCCCGGGCTTCCTGTAGTTGTAGTAGACATCGCAGTTATCTACGAAGAAACCGTCTATTCCCTTGGCTGTCAGATTGGGGATCATGTTATTCAGCATGAAATCCTGCCATCTCTGGTCAGCGACATTGATCCAGATCTCCTCATCCCAGTGCTCGTATTTGCCGAGCTTTAAGTCCTTATACTCCTTGTAGTAGGGACGGAAGTTCTCAAGAGAGCCGATGTTGATGTAGGAATATACCTTATGACCTCTCGCCTTGAATGCTTCGATCTGTTCTTTTGTGAAGTGCTGAGCGTCTATGACCACTGTCTCATAGTCTTTGAGCCTGTCTAAGTTCCCGGTGACGCTTAAGAATACGCCGTAAGCGTATTTGGCTTCGGAGACTGTTGTTTCTGTTGGCTGTTCTGTTGTTGTCACTTCAGTTGTAGTTGTGGTGGTTGCAGCCGTGGTCTCTTCGGTTGTTTGGGATGTGGTCTGCGCTAGCGTGGTGCTTTCAGGTACGCTTGTGCCTATAGCAATATTCCCGCATGCAGCCAATGCCATAACGGCAGCCAAAGTAATACCGCAAATGAGTATTTTCATGGTTCTATTAGCCTTTCAATTCCTATCCTGATCCGATTCTATTTGTTTTCTTTATCTGAATCACGGACAAACTGAAAGAAATGACGAACAGATCAGTATTTACTCACTCAAGCAAATAGCCTGTCCATTAAAGTAACAACAGCATCACAGGTATCTTCAAACTCAATTCCTGTAGCATAATCAAAGTCTTTCCTATAATTGTCCCACTGACGTTTCATGACATCGCTATTCTTCACTACTTGCATGATCTCGTGATACTTCTTCATCAGCTCAGTTGTACCACGCTTTTCTGATGTTGCCTTGAGAGCAGCATTAAGATCCGCCATATCAATACTTCCTGCTCGAAGCTTAGTCAGAATAAACACATCATAAAAGTCCCTTGGTCTTGTGTTCTGGTCACCCCTGGAAACTACAGTTTCTAACTTCTCTGCAAGAATGGTTGATAGATTATAAGCAAGAATACTGATGCTACGGTCTTCCATCAACAGTTTATAGCTGTAATCAATCTCACGAGGAGTTATCTTATCACCGGTAGTAATGTCAAGTTTCAACGGCACAGCCATTTTCCCGTAATCCGCTCTTAGTGCTACACGATAACCTGAATACTCATCGTCTTCTCGGATCTCACCGATACTCATAAATCTGAAGGTTATATCATCACTCACAGGAACAGCAATAATATCTTCAATCATTTTCTGTAATGATTCTTCGTTAACCGGATACCCCTTTATTGTCGCATCCATATCCATTGTTGCTCTGGAATCAAGTCCGACCATAGAAGCAATAAGAAATCCGCCTTTGACGACATAATTATCACGGTATTGCGATAAAGAAACCCTTTCCAAAAACCGCTCCAACATATAGTTCTGAAGAACAAGCGATGCAGAAATGTTCTTTTTCTTCGCAATATTCTTAATTATTGCTTTCAGCTGCATAGCATTATTCATAGCAGGACCTCAAGATAAGACCTTAGTCTTTCTTCAACACGTAAAACTTTGGCAAATTCAGACAGAAGCGGTATGTTCTTATCCTTTCTTGCGGCATATCGCTTAAAAGCATTTGTCACCAATTGAACGTCAGTATGGTTCCTCGGCTTAAGGATGTCACACAAAGTTCTTTCAGCGCAGTAGCCTTTGACAGTATTCCTTCCAGGAGTGGGCAAGTCAGTTACTCCAAGACTATAAAACGGTTCTTTTGAACCGCTGCAAACTATGCCATCTTTCTTTGGATTAGTAAGATTATATGTTGATGGGAATGTCATATGAAACCTCACTGGTGTCCTGTCTGTAAGGTCGCATAGGAATAAAGCAGTATCAAGCGAATAAATGCCTCTCTTATAACGGCTTTGAATGTTAATAAATTCATCCTCCCAAGCTTCCGGCAAAGTATAAACACCTCTGGCAGCATGTTCAAGCCTTCCGATATCTGCCAAATACTTCAGGCTTCCACGGGAGAAGCCTTCATTTACTACCATAGCAGTAGTGATCACACCGTTATTCTGTCTGACAAGTTCCAGGATCTGATCCGATTCTTTCATTCGATCACCACCTATCAAGTTGACTTTCTTGCTTGCTAGCGTATTATATCCAAGCAAGAAAGTCAAGAACAATATACCTATACAACGAGTTCCTCAATAACGCTTTTGTTTTGCGGACATTTTTAATAAACAAGTGATACTTCCTTGTTGAGTGAGCTAATATATATATTATTCAATGCATGGAGGTGTTTTCTATGACTGATACAAACCACGGTTCTTCTCTTTATAGTCTTATTGACGACGGACTCAAAGACATCAAAAACGGAAACACCCGTTCTTTCTCAGATGCAATAACTGATATCAGAGATAGACGCAAGAACACCGATAACAAATCTATTAAAGACGAACCGCAGTCTTGAACAGACATTTATCACTAAATAACAAACTGCCTCAAGTAATCGTCTACTCTTGAGGCAGTTTTAGTTATAGCTTATTTGCTTAATTACTTATCAGCCGATCTTATCCAGTGCCTGCTTGAGGTCTGCGATGATGTCATCGGGATCTTCCATACCGACGGAGAATCTGATGAGGTCGCCAGGGATGCCTGCTTCCTTGAGCTGCTCGTCTGTAAGCTGACGGTGTGTGTGTGATGCCGGGTGCAGGAGTAATGTCTTGCAGTCGGCAACGTGTGTTGCGATGGTAGCGAACTTTAAGCTGTCCATGAACTTGATGGACTGCTCTCTTCCGCCCTTTACGCCGAAACACATAACGCCGCAGGTACCCTTGGGACAGTACTTCTTAGCAAGCTCGTGCTGAGAGTCAGACTCAAGTCCGGGATACTTGACCCATGCGATACGGTCATCCTGAGACAGGAACTCTGCAACCTTCTGGGCATTAGCGCAGTGGCGTGCCATACGTACAGGAAGAGACTCGAGGCCGATCTGGATGTAGTAAGCGTTCTGGGGAGACTGGATGGAACCGAAGTCTCTCATGAGCTGAGCGGTAGCCTTTGTGATGTAAGCGCCCTTGCCGAACTTCTCAGCATATGTGATTCCGTGATAAGACTCGTCAGGTGTGCAAAGTCCGGGGAACTTCTCAGCATGAGCCATCCAATCGAAGTTGCCTGAGTCGATGATGGCGCCGCCTACGGAAGATCCGTGGCCGTCGATGTACTTAGTTGTGGAGTGAGTTACGATGTCGCATCCGAACTCGATAGGTCTGCAGTTGACGGGTGTTGCAAACGTGTTGTCCATGATGAGCGGGATGCCGTTGTTATGGGCAAGCTTTGCAAACTTCTCGATATCGAGGATATCAACCGTAGGATTGGTGATGGTCTCGCCGAATACGCACTTTGTGTTGGGACGGATGTACTTCTGGAGCTCTTCAAGAGGCAGTGTCTGGTCAACAAATGTGCACTCGATGCCCATCTTCTTGAATGTAACGCCGAAGAGGTTATATGTTCCGCCGTAGATGTTAGTTGAAGCAATGAAATGATCGCCTGCTTCGCAGATATTGAATACAGCGAAGAAGTTAGCAGCCTGGCCTGAGCATGTGAGCATTCCCGCAGCGCCGCCTTCCATTTCGCAGAGCTTTGCTGCCACATAGTCGTTTGTGGGGTTCTGGAGTCTTGTATAGAAATATCCGGATGCCTCAAGGTCAAAAAGCTTTCCCATATCCTCGGAGGTATCATACTTCCAGGTTGTGCTCTGGTAGATAGGTACCTGGCGGGGTTCTCCGTTACCGGGCTTGTAACCGCCGTGAAGTGCGATCGTGTCAACTGTGCTCATGGTAATTCTCCTTCTGTTTAAGATCAGGACTCGCCTGAAATACTTATATTGCTGAACATTACCGACGGGGTAAAGAACTCACCCAATCCCGCCGGAATATTAATTATATCATTACCTACCTCAATACAGGCCAGGCTGACA
>CACZML010000141.1:4136-4950 GCA_902782235.1 Oscillospiraceae bacterium | reverse complement strand
ATGTTATCAGTGTATCTGAGACTGATCACGACGTTGAATCGGTTACCTCAACGTATAAATTGGGAAGCTATTTCGTAGAGGCAGAAAGCTTTTATAACGAGGCATCTGAGACCGGCGGTTATTATCTCCGCGTAACTGCTCCTGACGGTAATACAACTACAGTAGATCTTAAGGATGACAATCACCTCATTTCTTATATGAAATTCATCGGTCTCGAAAATGAATCTACCGCGCTCATCCCGGCATATACAGATTCAGAAAAAAGCATTTATAAGCTTGATCTCAAATCACTGACAATAACCAGAGCTGATGCAAAGGATTACAGCTGGCTTCTTGAAGATTTTCACGCAAGAGAGCATGTCGGTTCTGACGGCACCGTTTACCGCGAAACAAAGACCGGCATCTATAAGCTGAACTTTAAAGCCAAAAAGCTTGAAGAATTCTTCAATTACAGTAACTGCGGAGTCAACAGAAGCGAGCTTTCCGGATCTGATCTCGTCAATATCAACGGAAACACTTTTATTCTTACAAGGTTTTCAAGTTCGTTCAATTCAAACAGCCGAGAAGAAGGAATTTTCGAGGTTTACAAACTTACAAAGGCTGAGAAAAACCCGCACGAAGGAAAGACGATCTTAGAGCTTTACACAGGCAGCGATTATGACTATGAATTTGTTGGTGACGCTATCGCAGAATTCAACGGGAAGAATGATAAATACTTTATCGAGGTTACTGACCGCTACGATCAGGCTGAATCCGGGATAAACCCTACAGCAACCAGAGACGAGGCCGTCATGTCTCAGCTCAATAAAGATAC
>CACZML010000141.1:0-4119 GCA_902782235.1 Oscillospiraceae bacterium | reverse complement strand
GCTTCCCTTTATCAGCTTAACAGCGGTAAATATCTTGCTGATCTGACACCATACATCGGCACTCCGGATCAGTCTAAATATTTCACCAACATCATCGATGCGTTTAAATCTGACGGCAAACTCTATAATCTGCCTGTCACTTTCAGCATCTCCGGAATACAGACAAAATATGGCATTGAAGTTGCTTCAGACACAGGTTTTACTATAAATGAATACAAGAAATTCCTATATAGAGAATTAAACGGCACGGATGTCCTCAGCAATGAGCAGAAATACTATTTCCTCGAACTCTTCAACGCTATGCGCGATAAGTTCATCGCTGACGGCAAAGCTGATTTCACAAATCCCGCCTTTGCTGAACTTGCAGGATTCGTCAAGGACAATGTCCCGGAGCAGCCTGACACCGGCACAGAAATTACCGATGATACGTTACGGGGATTGGGAACAATGGCAAAGTCCTGCAACAGTACATACGATTATCTGAATTATATTGTTGATCTGGGCGGTGCAAAACGCTTTTTAGGAATACCTTCCACCGATGGCCGCGGTCCTTCAGTCTCAGCTGAAACATCTGTTGCTGTATCTGCTCACGCAGTAGATATTGATGCCTGCGGTGAATTCGTTAAGATCATCATGAGCGAAGAGATTCAGACAAAGGCTGCAATGTCAGGTTTTGTTCTTAACCGTGAAGCGTTCAGAAAAGCATCAGCTGCCGATATCGAATACACAAACTCCGATAAGTTTTATAACAGTAACTCCGATCTGGATTACGCCCTGAAACGTGTTACATTCACCGATAAGAACATTGATGATCTTGAGAAGATAATCTCGAACTGCTCTTATTGTGCTTCGGGAGATCCGGAAATAACCGTAGTCCTGATCGAAGAAATGCCTGCTTATTTCTCAGGCCAGAAAGATCTGGACTCAGTAATACAGATAGCTCAGAACAGGGTCCAGAAGATCCTGGATGAACGCAAGTAATTCAAGGTGCATTTGGTAGTATAATTTTCGAAAATAATTCTTAGATGGGGATTTAGGAGAGCAGTTAACATGAACAGAAGAGTTTTGAAGGTTGTATCCGCGTTATTGGCAGTTGCTATCGTCCTGCCAATGGCAGCATGCAACAAGAAAAAGAACAATCAAAACCCGCAGAATCCGCAGAAGAAAAGAAGCGGCACCAAGATCACCGAGGATACTCCGTGGTTTGACAGCACGCAGTATGATCTAACACCGCCGCTTGATAAGACTAAGGAAACAGAACACATTCAGCAATGGATTGTCGGATATGACGATAAGTATCTGGTTGTCAGTTCAACCGGCGAATACGTCCGCCCTGTTGATTATTCCGGCGATTGGAACAGCCAGGAATTTACATTTGCTTATGCATCCGTCATCGACAGGGAAACAAAGCAAACCACTCAGACCATAAATCTTTGGGAAGGCATAGCTCCGGGTTCCGGCATGAGCCAGACATCCTATTCCGAAGGAAAGGTTTTCCAGCGATATACAGAGCACGACAGGACTGAGATCCTTTTCAAGGAGAATGTTATTTCTGCTGATACCGGCAAGCTGATCGAGACACGATCTTATGATCCTACCGAAGGAACAGCCCCGTTTGCCATATATAAGCTCGGCAAATACACCATAGTAGCTGACTGGAAATTTGATGTTAATGCCCAGCTGAGCTATTACGATCTTAAAGTAACATCTCCTGACGGAAGCGAGAATACCGTCCAGCTAAAAGAGGAAGCAGACAACATCGAGATGATCTATTTCATCGCGTTGAAGGACGCTTCCACTGCGGTAATCCCTATAAAAACCGGTATCCAGACCAAATTCTACGAGCTGGATCTTAAGGCTCTGACTCTGAAATATGCAGATCTTACGGAATACGAATGGATCGACATAGACAGATGTGCCGACTCTTGCCAGGGTTCCGACGGCTCCGTCTATATCCCTTCCTCAACCGGTATATCAAAGGTCGATTTCCAGACCAAAAAGTTCGAAGAATACTTTGATTTCAGCAACTGCGGAATAAACATCTATAAACTCAACAGTCTTAAGATATCCGACATCAAAGGCGATAAGATACTTCTTTCCGGAGAAGACAGCAGCAAGTACGTCTATGGGCAGGACCAGAATTCGAACAAGTTCGAGATCATCGAACTGACAAAAGCCCAGAAGAATCCTCACGCCGGAAAGACCGTTCTCGAGATGTATTCAGCGCAGCCCCTGATCGATGGCAGGATCGGCGATGCCATAATCAAATTCAATAACACTAACGGCAACTACTATATCGAGATGACAAACCGCTACGATCAGTCTGAAACGGAAAGATATGCAGCTGCGAGTGAAGACGATTACTTCACGGCAGATCTTAATATCAGTTCAAGACTCAGCACCCGGCTCGCTATGGACATCATGAGCGGGGATGGTCCTGATATACTGCTCAATGCCGCGTATTTAGGCCAGCTTAACAACGGCACTTATCTTGCTGATCTGACGCCTTTCTTAGACAGTCTTGGCTCTTCAAAATACTTTACCAGCGTAATCGACGCATGCAGGACCGACGGCAAGCTCTATAACCTTCCGGTCACGTTTGAAGTCAGCGGCTTACAGACAAAGCAGGAATATGCCGGTGCGTCGGGCGTTGGTTTTACGACAGCCGAATACGCAAAATTCCTCAATGAGACGCTCAACGGCAATGACATCATTAAATATGGCCAGCCGTACTATTTCGCTTTCCTCTTCAATGCAATGCGCAACAAGTTCATAGTAAACGGCAAAGCCGATTTCTCAAGTCCGGAATTTGCCGACCTCGCGGCCTTTGTAAAAGATAATGTCTGCGAGAAAGCAAAGACCTGGGGAGATTTTACTTCCAGCTATATTGAAGAACCGGAGTACGCTCCCGGCGTAAGAAGTGTGAATTGTCATAGTCCTTCTGATTACCTGCTGACCTCAGCAGAGCTTCAGGGATGCTCCGCCATTTTAGGATACCCTTCAGTTGACGGCCGCGGCCCACTGGCAACCTTGAAGTTTTCTGTTGCCGTATCAGCACACGCTGCGGATGTAAATGCATGCGGAGAATTCGTAAAACTGCTTCTGTCAGATGAAGTTCAGAACGATCTGGCATTAGGCAATAATATGGTTGTGAACCGTGACGCTTTCAGAAAAGGCGCAGAAGCTGCTCTCAATTACATTAACGGAGACGGTTACGGAAAATATTTCGAAGGCGGCGGAGACCCTAATGATCACCGCATCACCTTCTCTTCCCGGGATATCGACAACCTCGAAAATATAATCACAAGCTGCTCAGGCCTTAACTCTGTCGATGCCGACATAAGCATCGTCCTCATAGAGGAAATGCCCGCATATTTCCTCGGTCAGAAAGACCTTACCACAGTAATAAAGATAGCTCAGGACAGAGCGCAGAAAGTATTAGACGAACGCAAGTAAAAAGAACGGTGCCCTTCTAGGACACCGTCTTTCATTTTACAGTTTGATCATTGCGCGTTCCCAGGAAGTCCAGCCGGGCCAGTTGGTCGTATCGAATTCCTGCCTTATGCCTCTTTTCAACTCACGGAGCTTTTCAAGGCACTCTGATGTCGGTTTGTCAGCTATCAGTTTACCTCCCGTAAGTGTGTACAGCATCATGTATTCATAGCACAGAACTCTGTCTGATTTTGAGTTGATCAGCGATTCGTTGCAAAGGAAGTACTGCATCTTTGTCTTCTTTGCATAAGTGGTGAGCTTTCCGCTATCTTTTGAATTCAGATACTTAAATCCTTTGTAATTCTTTGACGTCCAGTTTGAATCCGTCAACGCGGGCTTCTCATAATGCTTGTTGCGCAGAGATATTACCTTCTCAGTCGCTTTCCAGATATCACAGATCAGTTCAGCCTCCATTGGATTCGATCCAAGGAACATCTTGAGAACAGCATCTCCGCCCGGATATCCCTGAACGTGATCGATCTCGGTATCCACATAAATCATAAGATAATTCTTGCCGTTAACATATATCGACTCCGGGAATGCTTCTTCAAACCAGCCTGTATAAATGCAGATTGCAATGCCTGAATAATATTCGAACAACAACTGGTCAAAGTAATCTTCCGGATA
>CACZML010000140.1 GCA_902782235.1 Oscillospiraceae bacterium | reverse complement strand
TCTGTTAAGCTTGTCCAGAAAAGGAATAAGAGTACGGACATCTGTTCGTTCAGCTGATACATCTATTCCGACTATGTATTCGCTCTCAACGGCTGCCTGGATGTTATATCCCGGCTTTAACTGACCGTTACGCATATAGTCTTCTTTCATGTGCATAAAGGTCGCATCTTTATCTGTCTTGGAATAACTGTTTCTGCCTTTAAAGGTGGCCCGGGCAGTCTCGTACTTTTGTTGTCTGGTCTTAAAGTCTTCAATTGTTTCTATCTGTTTTTGTAATTCTGTCTTTCTCTTGCCTGAACCATAAACAAATTCAGTTCCCTGGCAGTCTGCTATCAGCACAAGATCACTCAGCACTTTCTGAAGATACTGAGCCGTGATGTATTCGGGAACAACAGTGATGCCCAATTCTTCTTTGAGATATTTGGTTGCCTTTATCTGGAGCTTTGCTTCGCTCTTTTCAATAAAACCACGCCATACAAAGGAATACTTGTTGGCATTGGCTTCTATCTTTGTTCCGTCGATAAACAGGTTCTCAAATTGTATCTCGTCTGCTTCAGCCAACAGATTAACCAGCTGAGTAAGCAGGCCTTCTACACAATGCGTTAGATGCTTTTGGCGGAATCTTGCTATGGTATTGTGGTCAGGAACCTTTTCTCCTCTGAGCAGATACATAAATGCCAGATTTAACTTACAGGCTTTTTCTATCTCTCGCGAAGAATAGATATGCTGCGAATATGCATATACCATTATCTTGAACAGAGTCTTCGGTTCGACTGCAGGATTTCGTCCTTCGGACGAGTAGGTCAGGTACAATTCTTTGTAATCTATCTCCTCTAAGACCTGATCTATGAGTCGCACTGAATCGTCTACGGGAATTAAACATTCGGTTTGAATTGGAAGTGACAGTTGAATATAGCTCCCGTTTTTGCTATAGTCGGACTGTAATGTTAGAGTTTTATGCACAAATTAATTCTAACAATAAATGGGCCCTTCGGGACCCATTTTCTTTTGCAAAATTAAAGGGCCATCTCAATTTAGTTTTGAGACAGCCCCCTTTCTTCCGTTTATTCAGTTACAGAAGTCAGATCAGAAATCTACTTCAGTATCGTAGTAACAACATTTAAGGAGTTTTTCCATCTCTTCAACGGATGGCTGACGAGGGTTAGATCCCGTACATGCATCTGCGATAGCATTTACAGCGATGTCGTGAAGTCTTTCAAGGAATACTTCCTCAGGTACGAAGCCCTTCTCAGCAGGATAGCTGTCAGCACCGTATGTGCCGATTCCGTGAGGGATGTTAAGGTCATCGTTCATCTTGCGCAGGTAAGCGATGAGTGCTGCGACCTTCTCATCATCGGAAGCATTCTTGTCAGCGATGCCCATGTAGTCAACGATAACGCCGTAGCGCTTCTTTGCAGTCTCATCCTTGGCATTAAATGCGATTACCTTAGGAAGGTACATAGCGTTTGCGGCACCGTGGATGATGTGTGCACCGTAATCAGCAAAAGCAGCACCTGTCTTATGAGCCATGGAGTGAACGATTCCGAGAAGTGCATTGGAGAAAGCCATACCTGCAAGGCACTGTGCGTTATGCATTCTGTCTCTTGCTTCCATATCGCCGTTGAAGGAAGGAACAAGATCTTTCATGATCATCTCGATAGCATGGATAGCGAGTGGATCTGTGTAATCGCTGTTGGCTGTGGAAACATAAGCCTCGACTGCGTGAGTCATTGCATCCATACCTGTGTGAGCAACGAGTTTCTTAGGCATTGTCTCTGCAAGCTCAGGATCTACGATAGCAACATCAGGTGTGATCTCAAAGTCAGCGATAGGATACTTGATACCCTTGGAATAGTCAGTAATGATGGAGAAAGCGGTTACCTCAGTAGCTGTTCCGGATGTAGAGGAAACAGCGCAGAAATGAGCCTTCTTACGAAGTTCAGGAATACCGAATACCTTGCACATATCTTCGAAAGTACAATCTGGATACTCATACTTGATCCACATTGCCTTAGCAGCATCAATAGGAGAACCGCCTCCGATAGCAACGATCCAGTCAGGCTCGAACTTAAGCATAGCCTGCGCACCCTTCATGACTGTCTCAACTGACGGGTCAGGCTCGATACCGTCAAAGATCTCAACTTCCATGCCTGCCTCTTTAAGGTAGCTCTCAGCCTTGTCAAGGAATCCGAAGCGCTTCATGGATCCGCCTCCGACGCAGATCATAGCCTTCTTTCCCTTGAAGTTCTTCAACGCCTCAAGTGCGCCTTTGCCGTGATAGATATCACGAGGTAATGTGAATCGTGCCATATGCAGTCCTCCTTGTTTTTTTATTTCTAACTGGATTATAATGCAAGCAATGTAATATGTATAAAGTATATTTCATATGTCAGTCATACAAAAATCATATGAGGTCGATCATGAACAGTAACTGGGATTATTACAAGATATTCTACTTTGTAGGAAAGCACGGAAGTTTCACTCAGGCAGCGCGTTTTCTTCATAACAACCAGCCTAACATCACACGCGTCATAAACACGCTGGAATCTGAACTTGGCTGCAGACTCTTCGTCCGATCCAAGAAAGGCGTAACCTTAACCCCTGAAGGAGCAAAGCTCTTTTCACATATAGAATCAGCTTATCATCATATCGAAAAAGGTGAAGACGAGATAACTTCAGACCGTCTCCTCGAAAACGGAAGTGTCTCCGTCTCCATAAGCGAGATCGCTCTTCACGTTCTCATGCTCCCTATCCTTCAGCGCTTCAAGGCCAAGCATCTCGGAATTAGGATCCGCGTGTTCAACCACTCTACCCCGCAAGGCGTAAATGCTCTCGAACAGGGCCTTGTCGACCTGGCCGTCATCTCGTCACCGCTCAAGGTCTCCGATTCACTCGAAGCAACGCATGTCAAATCCTTTCAGGAGATCATCATAGGCGGTGAACCTTATATCTCCCTTTCTACTCGAAAACACACTCTTCAGGAGATTTCTTCATATCCACTCGTCACACAAAGCCACGACTCAACATCATTCCAATATCTTACTGAACTGTTTCTCAAGGACGACATAATCCTTAAGCCATCGATCGAAGTCACAACGACCGACCAGATCCTTCCTATCGTCGAACACGGCATGGGACTCGGATTCGTACCTAAGGAACTGGCCATGCCTTCTATAGAAAGAAAAAAGATATTCCCTATTCCTCTTGTGGATGAACTTCCTTCAAGAAGCATATCGCTCCTTCAGGACAAGAGTCGCCCGTTAAGTCTTGCAGCTCTTGAATTAAAGCGCGAGACACTTCAGGAAGATCAAGGCCTCCCGAAATAATAGTCACCCCACAACGCAAAACAGGTTGACTATGAGTTTTAGAAGTGATATCTTCCTTCTCGGAGACAATAAAAATGACTACAAAGGACGAACTGTTAAAGCTTTTCGAGGCGAATAAGGGAATATATTATAACGGCGAGCAGATCGCCGCTAAGCTCGGTGTCTCCAGAAATGCCATCTGGAAGGCAGTTACTGCGCTAAGAGAAACAGTTCTCGGGCATAGGGATATCAAAACCACGTTGGATATCTATGCCGATTGCACACAAGAAATGTTAGACAAGGAATTCAACAGCCTCGAAGGATCGTTTAGGGTGAGTTAATAATCCATAGCTATGAATAGTGAAGAGGACTTGGCAATGATGATGCCAGGTCCTTTTTTGCTTACATCTATACATCCATCCTTACCTCTACAGATGTTCTTCATTGTCACTAACAACATCCACTTACATCTTTACATCTTTTTATACATCTTTCGGAGCAACACCTGCAGATACATACAGATACATATACGATGAGGGTATTTTCACAAGTCAGAAATAGAGACATTTAGTGACCAGTAGAGACCATAAAAAGGGATGTCTTTCACATCCCGACAATGAAGCCCATCGACTGAGAAGCCCTGATTTTATTGGTTTGCGAGGTGCACTTCAAAATTTGACGACGGGCTTACGCCCAAAAGTTGGCGTAAATTCTCATATATTTTGAGTCTTTCGTCGTACAGAAAAACAACAAGCAAATCTGCGCAAACTACTAAGAACACTACCTATCCACCCTGTGCCATCCGGTGCAGGGTGTTTTTAGTACTATTAATATCCCTAAAAACGGCATGCTTTTTTAGCTGGATACTTTTCCATCAAATCTTG
>CACZML010000139.1 GCA_902782235.1 Oscillospiraceae bacterium | reverse complement strand
TATTTCCTGCACCCTGAAGCACGGACGATCATCGACATCGGTGGACAGGACGCGAAAGCGATCCGCCTCGATGCGAAGGGAAATATCGGCCAGTTCGTTATGAACGATAAATGTGCGGCGGGAACAGGACGGTTTGTGGACGTAATGTCGCGCGTTCTGGAAATTCCCCTCTCCGAGATGGGTAATGTCCATTTTAAAGCAACGGAATGGGCTTTTGTCAGCAGTACATGCACCGTGTTCGCGGAGTCCGAGGTCATCTCGCTTCTTTCCCAGGGCGTTTCAAGAGAAAACATTGTCGCAGGTGTTCATCAGTCTGTCGCAAGTAAGGCATGCTCGCTCGTCTATCGTGTGGGCGTAAATGATGATATCGTTATGTGCGGCGGTGTCGCCCAGAACCCGGGCGCGGTAGATGCCATCAGGAAGCAATTGAACAAGCCCGTGATCGTCGCCCAGAATCCGCAGGTGACAGGTGCTCTCGGCGCAGCTCTTTTTGCGTATGAGAACGTCAAGTGGCTGCCTGAGGACTAAGGGCAGGAAGCGGACTGCTGCCCCGTTTTTATGAATTGAATTCCTGCCCGGTCTTATGGGATCCGCTTAACGGCTGGTCACGTCAGACTGCTGCAGGTTCAATGGGATTCATCAATGGACCTATCAATATAATTGATTTTTAGGAGGAAAACAGATGGATAGCATCAACATCAACGAAGCCAGTTCAAAAGAGCTGCTTGGATATTTTCAGGCCAAGCTCGATGAGGAAGCCTGGGAAGCCAAGAAGGCCGGCAAACCGGTCTGCTGGTCCGCTTCTGTGGCACCGCCGGAATTCTGCGTAGCGATGGACATCGCTCTGGTTTATCCTGAGACCCACGCTGCAGGCGCAGGCGCAAGGAAAGCTTCCATGGATCTTCTGGAAGTAGCAGATAAGAAGGGCTACAACATCGATATCTGCTCTTATGCCCGTACGAACCTCGGCTACATGGAGCTGCTGAAGCAGGAAGCCATGAACGGTGAGAAGCCCGAGCTTCTGAAGACCACAAAGGCTGCTTATGTTCCGCTTCCGGATATCGTAATCACCTGCAACAACATCTGCAATACTCTGCTTAAATGGTATGAGAACATTGCCAAAGAGCTGAACATCCCCTGCATCATCATCGATGTTCCTTTCAACCACAGCATGCCTGTAGCTCGTCACTGCAAAGAGTACATCGCTGATCAGTTCCGCGTAGCCATCAAACAGCTCGAGGAGTTCACCGGCCGTGCATTTGACTATGACAAGTTCACGAAGGTTCAGGAGCAGACCCAGCGTACTGTTTACTGGTGGAACAAGATTGCAGCTTATGCATATCGCAAACCTTCACCTCTGAACGGTTTCGATCTGTTCAACTACATGGCTCTGATCGTCTGCGCACGTTCCAGAGATTACGGCGAGATCACCTTCCATCGTTTCTGCGATGAGCTCGAAGCTAAGGACAAAGCCGGCAAGTATGCATTCGGTGATGCCTCCACTGAGAAACATCGTGTAACATGGGAAGGCATTGCAGTCTGGACATTCCTGGGCGCAACCTTCAAGGGCCTTAAGGCTCAGGGTTCCGTCATGACCGGCTCCTGCTATCCCGGCATGTGGAGTCTCGTTTACACACCCGGCGATTTCGAGTCCATGGCTGAGGCCTACACAAAGGTCTACATCAACACCTGCGGCTCCAACCGTTATGAAGAATTCTACAAAGTTGTCAGCAACTCCAAGAGCGATGGCATGGTCATGCACCTCAACCGCAGCTGCAAGCTGATGGGCCTTCTGAACAACGAGGGCGGCGAGTATGTCAACAAGAAGATGGGCATTCCTTTCGTCAGCTTCGATGGCGACCAGACGGATCCTCGCGTCTTCTCTGAGGCTCAGTATCTGAACCGTGTGCAGGCTCTGTCCGAGATGATGGATGCTCAGGCATAAGTCTGATTTAAGCGCATCATTCCAAAAAGGTCATGAATTTATCGCATGAATAATGCTTTTCCCGATCAGTTTATCGATGAAAAGTTGACATGACATCGGCTATAGTAAAGGAGAAATAGATGAGTACAATTTTCGAATTGATTTCACAATTCAAGGCAATCGCTGATGATCCGAAGAAGGCGATGGATGATTTTAAGAAAGAGACCGGCAAGGGTGCAGTCGGCATTATGCCTGTGTACTGTCCTGAAGAGATCGTTCATGCTGCTGGCTATCTCCCGATCGGTATGTGGGGCGCTCAGGGCAAGCAGATCTCCAAAGCAAGAACCCTGCTTCCTCCTTTCGCATGCTCCATCATGCAGTCCGTTATGGAGCTGCAGCTGGAAGGCGCTTATGACGAGCTTGACGCTGTCATTTTCTCCGTCCCCTGCGATACCCTTAAGTGCATGAGCCAGAAGTGGAAAGGCTCTGCTCCTCAGATCGTCTTCACACATCCTCAGAACAGGAAACATGCTCAGACCGCAGCTAACGTATTCTGCCGCGCAGAGTATGCTCACATCAAAGAAGAGCTCGAGGACATCCTCGGCGTGAAGATCACAAAGAAGGCTCTTCAGAACAGTATCGCTATCTACAACGAGAACCGTGCGGCTTGCCGTGAGTTCAGTGATCTCGTAGCAGCGAATCCCGGCCTGATCAAGCTTCGTGACCGCCATGCAGTTATCAAAGCTCGCTGGTTCATGCCTAAAGAAAAACACACCGCTATGCTGAAAGAGCTGAACGAGGCCATCAAGGCTGCCGACAAGGCTCCTTTCAACGGCAAGAAGGTCGTTGTCAGCGGCATCACTCTGGAGCCCTACGATGTTCTCGACATCTTTGAAGAGAACGGCTTCGCAATCGTATGGGACGATCTTGCACAGGAAGGCAGAAACTTCCGTCAGGATGTCGCGTATGATGAAGATCCGCTTATGGCTCTTGCAAAAGCATGGAACGCTTTCGACGGCTGCTCCCTTGCAACAGACGCTGACAAGCCTAAGGGCGGCATGCTGATCGACGCTCTTAAGAAGTATGATGCTGACGCAGTTATCGTCTGCATGATGAAGTTCTGCGATCCCGAAGAGTTTGACTATCCCATCCTTCTTCTCCAGTTCGAGGAAGCTGGCGTCAAGCACATCCAGGTCGAGATCGATCAGGAGTCCACTTCCTTCGAGCAGCTCAGGACCAGGATCCAGACATTCGCAGAGGTTCTGTAATCTGTCGATAAAAACCTTATCAAAGGTTTCATGACAACGGTTAGATAGATCATAGATCATAACTGCGGACAGTGGGTCGGATCTGCTGCCTGTATAAGGAGCAGGAAGATTACACTTAAGTAGTTAAGTTATTTGACCGGAATATTAACCCCGGCCTACGTGTGTGAATACGCGTAGGCCGGGGTTTTTGTGTTCTCTGTCGCGGCATTCGCCGTATACGCAAAATATTAGAGCCAGCTTCTTGCGTGCGAGCACGCGTGATTGCCATGTATTTTGCGTTCCGCAATGAGCCATGCCGACAGGTCGCGAACAGAAAAGCGTGTTCGCTCAGCTCCGAAGGAGATGATGCTGTCGCGGCATTCGCCGTATACGAGAAAATAGAAAGCCCGCTTACTGCGTGCGAGCACGCGTAAGCGGGCTTTCTATTTTCTCGTGCATGGCTCATTGCTTCGCGCAAAAAGAAGCTGGTCATGCGAGGGGAGCAGACCAGCTTCTTTAATATTTGGTTTGATAATATGTGATATACCTACCACCTGTCTAGAGGCAAGTGGTAAATAGTATCTTACCAACCCTCAATTAGATTTTCAGGACTAAGCGGCTTTAAACCACAGCCTGTAAATCGGAAGGATTAGCGAAGCATAGAACCGGACATAACCATCTTCTGGACTTCGTTTGTGCCTTCATAGATCTCAGTGATCTTGACGTCACGGAGCAGACGCTCTACGCCGTACTCACGGCAGTAGCCGTAGCCGCCCATGTACTGGACTGCGTGACGGCAAACATCGTTAGCCATAGCGGAAGCGAACATCTTAGCCTGTGCAGCATAGAAGCCATAGTTCTCGTGATTGTCCTTCGCGACAGCTGCCTGCCAGGTCAGGAGACGAGCGGCATTGATGTTGGCCTGATCTTCAGCCATACGGAACTGGGTGTTCTGGAAAGCAGTGATGGGCTTGCCAAACTGTTTACGCTCTTTGCAGTATTTGATGGCTGCATCGAGAGCACCCTGTGCAAGACCGACAGACTGTGCAGCGATACCGATACGGCCGCCGTCGAGAGCCTGCATAGCAATCTTGAAGCCA
>CACZML010000138.1 GCA_902782235.1 Oscillospiraceae bacterium | reverse complement strand
GAAGGGTTTCCGTAGGTGTCTTTCAAAAGATCTGTGAGTGTTTGAATGGCCGCGTCACTCATCTTCGTAGTGGCGGCATTATCTGCGTATATCAAGGTGATTCTCCTCTCTTGTACATGTCTGGCGATATGGTAATACCTATTTCCTACTGTGTCAATAGGTTTTAGGTATTGATTTACCCTTTTACCTACTGTTATAATGGGTGAAACATGAATTTGAGGGGGATATAGGTATGATCTCAACTAAAGGAAGATACGGTCTTCGCGTCATGATAGACCTTGCTCAAAACGATAACGGCAGCTATATCCCGCTCAAGGATATAGCCGACAGACAGGAGATCTCCAAGAAATATCTGGAGATAATCGTAAAGCAGATGGTCGAAGGCGGCCTCATCAAGGGCTTAAGCGGCAAAGGCGGCGGATATAAGCTCGTAAAAAAGCCCGAGAAGTATACCGTCGGTGAGATCCTTACCCTTCTTGAAGGAACGATCTGTTCCGTTGCATGCCTTGCCGACAAGAATTACGACTGTCCGAGGCGCAAAAAATGCGAAACTCTTCCCATGTGGAAAGAGTTCGACGGAATCGTTCACGATTATCTGTATAGTAAGAAATTAAGCGAGCTTCTCTGATCAGATATTCTCTTCAAGGCTCTTCTTATATGCCCTGTGTATAAGGATCGCGCCTACGATATCAAACACAAAGAAGAATTCGAAAATGATGCCTAAAACCATTCCGAGTTTTGGGCGTCTTTTATTCTTGATCAGGTAGATGATCATGTAGATTATGTCAGGCCAGCTCGACATGAACATATAAGCATATGTAAGGCATACACCGATGACCATAACAAGCGGGATCGCCCACATAAGGAACGGATTGAGCATTCCCAAAAACGATAGTACATAGAGCGTGATGTTGATCAGAAAGAACGGAATAAAGAGTGCCTTAATTATGACCGTCATCTTTGTCTTAGGCTCTTCCTGCTTTGCAGATCCGATGATCGCGAGTACGAATGATACAAGATCCAATACTAATGCTACAGCCAGCAGGATGCCCACTGCCGAGAGACGTGTCGCTAACATAAAGTGCGTAGGTGCCTTCTGCGCACTGATTATCTTTCCTGTCTGTACTTCCATATTTACCCCTTAAATGTTTTTCTTATCAGCAAAGACAGTTCTTCGTCCCTGCCGTTTTCAAGCACGTATTCTACTACATCCTTCTTCGATAATACTTTATCTAAAAGAGGTTTTTCTAGGGTTTTTAAGAGTTCTGTCATCTTCACCTGCGAAGAATTCCTGATGTTCTTGAGAAGCCTTGTATCTGCAAGTTTCCTTTCCGCCTCACTCTTCGGATAACCTTGTCCGAACGGTTCGGAAAACAGCTTGGCTATAGTCTTATCAAGGTTCTCCTCACCAGCCCATGTATACTCTTCACCCAGCGGCAGTGACACTGCATTACCGTCATTTATCTGCGCGAAAAGATAGGCATCCATCGGCGTCGGGATATATCCGCAAAGAACACCCGGCATGTTATTGCATGCGAGCATCATGCCCTGCCCGGAAGAGCATCCGGTCACAACAAGATCAACAGCATTACTTGATAAAAGAAGACCCACAAGAATAGAGATCTCAATATAACTGAACTTGGTCTCCTCATTGCCAAAACAGCCGAAGTTTATTACTTCAGCACCAGCTGCATATTTCTTAACTGCAGAATAGATCAGTTCATTTTTTGCTGCCTGTGAGCTGGCCTGAATTACTGCGATTCTCAAAACTGCTCTACCCCGTCCTTTGTGAGCTTGGTATAAGTATTGTGTCTGCTTATAAGTTCATAGACATCTTTAACCTGGTTATCACCGATGACACAGATATAGTCGCTGTTCTGATAGTTCTGAACCACAACGCCCTTAGGTGCAAACAGTTCTCCAACTAACGGTTCTTTGTTTGAGTCAAGGAAATTAATGTATCTCTGCGGCTTTCCGAAGCCTGACATCGCAGACACTACATTAACAAAAGCGATGTCTCTTGCTTTCCACATTTTGAAAGTTGTATCGCGGTTTACGACAACTTCTTCATAGTCTGTAACCGTGACGCCTGCTGCAGCATCTACGAACGGATGCTGCTGTTTAAACTGCGCCACAAAATCGTCGCCTGCCTTTTTCTTTCTTGATTTTCCCGCCACTCCTACAATGATCAGAATGATCGCTCCCGCTACAAAGGCGAGCTTGATGATCTCGTATGCACCCATATTAATTTCCCCCATTAAGTGCCTTGGCAAATCCCACATAAACAATATGATTATACCATTACGCCCGTCATTCTATTCACAAAATGACTTTTGATAATGTTAGAATATAAAAGTTGGTTTAAGGCTGGTTGGCATTTACGGGGAAAACAGAATCATGGACATACTCTTTTCGCAGGGTTCTTCAAAGAAGACAATAGCATTACCGAAGGAAACAATTAAGGATCTGGCATTGGAAGATAT
Source organism: Oscillospiraceae bacterium (assembly GCA_902782235.1). Classification (GTDB taxonomy): domain Bacteria; phylum Bacillota; class Clostridia; order Saccharofermentanales; family Saccharofermentanaceae; genus Saccharofermentans. Next base: position 2,878 of record CACZML010000138.1, on the reverse strand, counting down.
CGTTGCTTGCGCATGTTCCATGAAGGAAGACCGCGAGAACGTAATGAAGATATTCTCGCAGATACCTTCAGAGCCTGATGACATAAGATTCAGGAGCAGCATTGTCCAGGATCTGATCGGCAACAAAGAACTGTGCGATAAGATCAGTGATTGCGCCCACGACATCATGGCACTCAAATACTATGGCGGAAGCTATAAGCAAATGAGGAGAAATGAGGTCAATCTCTATAACCTGTTGGAAGACATCAGGGAACTGACAGTTTTTACTAATGTTACCGAGAAGCTCGCAAACTGCCTCCATGAACATGAGATCAAATCTGAAGGTCTGACAAAGCTTAGAGAAGATCTTGATAAGACCGTAAACTCGGAAGACTTCTCCGCATTGAAGAAAGATCTCGAAGACATGAAGAACGATCTGGGCGGCGTACAGGCAGCCTATATTTCCGTTAACTTCACGACAGATTTCAATATCGAAAACGTTGCAGCGATAGAATTCGTTCCTCATAAGCTTGTCTCTAAATACGGTGTTGTCGAGAGGCTCACAGCGATGAATCTGATCTCACCTTTCGAGACCGGAACCAAGCTCGGAAGAGTTCCCGATCCGCTTCTCCAGGCTATAGCTCCGAAGCTCCAGAAGCACTTAAAAAAGCACTTCAGCGATATACAGAAGACATTTACCAAATATGCTGACTGCGATACCAAAGAGCTCACCGGAATGTACGAAGGCCTGATATTCTATCTTGCAATGGCAAGATTCGGAAGAGGTCTTAAGGACAAGGGTTATAACCTCTGCTTCCCTGTTATCGATGAGAATGTAAGATTTGACATCAAGGGCTTATACAATGTAAGGCTTGCAATCGAAGGTGTGAAAGACATCGTAAAGAATGATTTCTCCTTCAAAGAAGACGAGCGTATATTCATTCTAACAGGTCCTAACAGAGGCGGTAAGACGATAATCGAACAGGCTATAGGAATCGCTTCCGTCATGGCTTCACACGGACTGTTCGTTACTGCGGATTCTTTTACCGGAATGCCTTTTACGAATATCCTTACGCACTTCCCGATAGATGAGAATCTTACGATCAATTACGGACGTCTCGGCGAGGAAGCCGTCAGGGTCAAGGAGATCGTAAACCAGTCAGATGAAAACACTCTCATTCTTTTCAATGAGACTTATTCGACGACATCATCTTCAGACGGTGTCTACCTTGCAAGGGACCTCATAAGAGTCCTTAAGGAGAAAGGCACATACGTAATCTTCAACACGCATCTTCATGATCTCGCAAAGGACATTCCTGAGATGGACAAGTGGGACGGCCGTGGCAATATCATAAGCATAATAATGGAGCGCAAAGACGATAAGAATACATTCATGTTAAAGCGCGCCGAACCTGACTGCTGCTCTTATGCGAGAGATATCGCTCTTAAATACGGCATCACTTACGAGCAGATGTCGGATAAAGAGACTTAACTCTTAAGCAGGATTTCCAAAACGTATACCTTGATGGCATCCTGATTTTTGATGATATAGTTCTCTAGGCTTGCCCTGTTAAACTGGTTGGATGTCGGCTCTTCTGTTTTGCCGCTATCAGTTGCCGGAGCAGGTTCCATTTCAGGCCAGCGGCTATCCACGGAAAGATCAGCAAAAATGATGATATTGTCCTTGAGGAATACCATCTTATATATCGCTGCATCATCAACATAGGGTTCATCGGATTTGAAATATCCGTTGCAGTCCCGGAAATTCGAATTATATGTCTGATACTCTTTCTTGAGATTTAAATACTCTACTTCAGCATCTGCCTCGCTGTCGTAAACTTCGAAATGCATATAATCCACAGGCTTATCCAATCCCATGATCCTGTAGATGCTAAGAAATACTGTACCGTCGTTCTTCGATCTTTTCGCTATATTCCAGTTATCAAGAACGTCCCTCATCTCTCCATGATCGAGATCGTATTCTGTGGCGTACTTCTGCACGTGATCCCTGCCATTCGATCTCATGTCTTTTGCCAGAAAATACGGATAAAGCACAACCATTGCAAGGGCGATCACGGAAAGGATGCTTGCGCCGATCCCTATATACAAAGCAGTCCTGATCTTCCTGTTACTATGTCCCATATATCCCTCCGGGAATGAAAGTCTTTGCCTTATATACAATTTGACAATGTAAAATGTTGCAAAATTCCCACAAAATAGGCCAAAACCTTTGTTAGTATAGTTTTCGAAGTTATCTTATATGGGGATATAAGGAGAGTCGTTATCATGAACAGAAAAGTTTTGAAGGCTGTTTCTGCACTATTGGCAGTATCGGTCGTGTTGCCTTTTGCCGCATGCAATAAGAATAAAACAGACAAGCGCAGCGGAAAGAAGATCACCTCTGACACACCCTGGTTTGAATGCAGTTCCTATACTGTTGATTCTCCTGTCGACAAGGCAAAGGAATTACACATTCTTCAGCAGAACGTTCTCGCTTGTGATGAGAAGCGGCTCCTTATCAGGACAACCGGGCAATACGTACAGCCCGACACCGGGGAAATGAGCACCCCCTGGAGCGGCAACGAATACGATATTGAGATCGTAACAGTAATTGACCTTGAGACTGACAAGAGCATCCGTACGATCGATCTCCGCGAGGGCCTGGGCACATCAGATAAAATCGATAAAGTTACAGCATCCAACGGAAAGATCAAGTCCTATTACACTTCCACTGTGGAAACAGAACCCGACAATTACGTAAGCACTCGTTACGAGAAAGTCCTTGACGCTGATACCGGCAATGTTATCAGTGTATCTGAGACTGATCACGACGTTGAATCGGTTACCTCAACGTATAAATTGGGAAGCTATTTCGTAGAGGCAGAAAGCTTTTATAACG
>CACZML010000137.1 GCA_902782235.1 Oscillospiraceae bacterium | reverse complement strand
CGCGAAAATATGGTCCGAATAATGCACATACGGCACCTGAGACTCTATCAATAAAAGCTTCACGCCCTGGTCCATCAGTTCGCTTATGAGTCCGATGTGATCCGGATGGTAATGCGTTGCCATGACATAATCAATATCGGACACCTTTATGCCGATGTCCTTGATCGCTTTGTAGAATGCCGGAAGCGTGCCGGCATAATCGGTATCTATCAGGAGATTTGCCTTTGTTCCCCTGATAAGAAATGTGCTTGTATTTCCGTATTTGAGTACTGTGAGCATGATGTTCAAACCGGGTCCTTAACCTTGCTTCGTTTCTCCTTCAGTAAGGCATCGAAATCCTTAAGGTATTTCTGAAATCTTTCATCGTCTTTTCCGGCGACGCAGACCTTTTTGTTCTTGCAAAGATAATTATACGTTGTGCACCCGGAGTTGTCTTTTGTTGTGATTCTTCCGGTAACGTAGGGTATCGTGATGCAGCCTGAAAGGGTCTCCGGAAACAGTGCCAACAGATCGGTCAGTTCGTCCATCGTAAATCTCGTAGGATTTATGTCCAGAACTTCGATTTTTCCTTTGGCAAGACATTTGTAATCGTGGTCAGAAACGGTCTTTCCGCACCACTCGAAATGCCTGACCGTGGAGTCAGCAACAGGTTTTAAGGAATCAATTACCATGCCTGCCCAGACAATATCTCCGAGCCCGAAGAATTCCAGATCAGGCGCGGTCCTTATCTCACTGATGTCATGCAATCTGGAAAAGTCATATATGCCAAGGCCTTTCAGAGACTTATTCCCGCTCATGTCCCATAAAGAAACGGATCTCTGATTGAAAAACCAGTTGATGAACTTAATTCCGCTTAGAGTTCCAAGCGGAGATAAGTCCTCAACCATTTTGTTTTTCCAAAAAGAGATCGCGTTAAACTGCTTGCCGTATTGCTTAATTAAATACTCGAAAGTGTCCTGCTTTAAGCCGGAGATGACGATCGATCCGGCATCCGGGTTATTTCCCATCGCCTCGTCGATCTGCTCGATGGAAACCGTGCCGCCGCCTACTTCATTTTGAACCAGATCAATATCGAAGTTCTCAAAAGATGCGGACGTAAAGTTTCCTATATCTACCATCTTCGGGCTCCTTCAAAACATTGGCTTTCGCTTATTTTAACATTAGCCGTAAACTTCCTGTTTGTCCTGAATTACGAATTCATAGTCCTTTTCGTAGTATTTTTCATAGAATGCTTTGTAATCAAGATACAATTCGGACTGCTTATCAGAATTGGGATCAAATCCTTTGAGCGATTCCTTGAGTCCATCTGCAAAGAGTGACTTCTCACCAAAAGGTACCCACCTTACTTCGCAGTTCTTCTGTTTCTCGTATCCTTCCCAGTATGCATTCAATGCCTTCTCGTACTGCTCACCGTCTGTAAAAAGCTTGTCAGCTGAATCCTTCAGCCATACTTTAACCTTCTTTGAGCCTGTTTCGGCTAAGACGCTGCTGCCTCCGATCGTATCGCATTTGATCTTGTCTCTGAAGCAATAAGATGAGAACCACAGACTCATTTCCTGCCATCCTGACGAGGTGAAATCCTGGAGCATATAGAAATACTCTCCATCTTTCTTGTAGCAGTCGTACACCGCGGAATGAGCGGTATTTGTAGCATTAAGAGTAAAGTCGCTCGTAGCATCCTGCATCTCGCTCGAGAAAGCAGCGTTCTCCACCTTTACCAGCTTGGAACGGTCCTCAGATACTTCATAGAACTGTGTATAGGAAAATAATCCGGAACCCTGGACGCTTGTGATAATGAATTCCAATCTGCCGTTGTGATTAAAATCCGCTACCGTAAAATACACGGGGTATGCTTCCCCATTGTAAGGATATTTCTCATCCAAAGAATCGTAATTAGATGCAATGAGATCTAACTGTGCCTCATAATCCTGAGTGTTAATTTCCGGCTGTCCTTCAGAGGGCGGAACCATCTTATTCTCATCGGGAGCTACCGCTTCTGTAGTAGTCTCAGAAGACGACGGCACCTCAGAAGAAGTTACAGTCCCGTTAGATGTTGCAGTCCCATTAGAAGTACTGCAGGCCGTAAGCATTGCCATGCACAATGCTGTCGTAGTAATCATAGTTAATTTTTTCATACCTTTTATCCACCATCTTTCCTAAAGATAATGGGGGTATTATAACAAGCATGAAAAATCTAAATGCGGCATTTTAAAGGGATAAAAGTGTCAACCTTGTTGTTTTTTCACACCAGTAATGGAACCGTCAGGATGCTTTATTTTCAAGCCTTCCAGCTGTGAAGACAGGTTCCCTATGACCAGTGCACGGTATTCATTTCTAAGCTTTGTCTGCTCTTCTTTCTCAGCGGGCGTAAGGCCTTCTGTCTTGGATTTTCTGCTTAATTCATTAATGCGCTTGATCAGTTGGTCAAACTCCATCCTCAGGTTCCTCCTTCGGCAGCTTGGCAAAGAATGTAACGGTAAAAGGTATGCATGTAAAGCTCGTTAAGACATCTGCAACGGCCTGCGAGAGCTGGATTCCTGTAAGTCCCCACAAAGCGCTGAATATCAGGATAACCGGTATGAAGTACAGACCGTTGCGCAAGGACGACAGGAACGTCGCATTGAACTTATAGCCGATACTCTGGAACATCATGTTGTTGCATACCTGGAAGGGCACGAAAAAAAGCGCCACGCACTGCGCCTGCAAAGCCGGAATGCCGATGGCTATTACCTCCGGATCGTCTCTGAATATCTGGATGCATGAGCCTGCATTCAGCAGGACTGCCACAGAAGCGCAGCCAAGAAGCAATGTTCCGAAAAAGAGCGTAAAGAAGAATCCCTGACGGACGCGGGAATATTTCTTCGCACCGAAGTTAAATCCCGCGATAGGCTGGAAGCCCTGACCGATACCAAGAACCGCGCTGAAGATAAACATCGTGACCCTGTTTGCAATGCTCATTGCAGCGATAGCGGCATCACCATATACGCCTGCAGCATTATTAAGTACCATAGTCGAAATGCTTGCCAGACCCTGGCGTGCAAGGCTCGGAAGGCCCGTGGTTATTATGTCTCCGAGAGTAGATATGTTGAACTTCGCATATTTGATATTAAGTGACGTCTGGGTCTTCTTCAATATGAACATCGTAAGGAGCAGTATCCATGAGACATACTGTGAGATCGCAGTCGCAAGGCCCGCGCCGAATATTCCCATGCCCATCTTCTGCATGAAGATTGCGTCCAGGAAGATATTAAGTATGCCGCCTGAAGTAAGGCCGATCATGGCAAAGAATGCGCGGCCTTCGTATCTTAGGATATTGTTCATTACGCAGCTCGATACAAGCGCAGGAGCGGCGCAGAGAATACAGATTCCGTATGTCTTGGCGTAAGGCAGGATCGTAGGTGTGCTGCCGAGAAGCGTCATTAAAGGTGTCAGGAAAAGGCTTCCAAATATGAGGAAGAAGAATCCTGCAAACAGCGCGGAATAAAAGCCTGTCGCAGAGAACTTCCTCGCGCTCTCGATATCTTTCTGTCCGAGCTTTCTGCTTATGATGCTGCCGCTTCCGTGTCCGAACATGAAGCCGACTGCCTGAAGGATGGCCATAAGGCCCAGAACGACGCCCGTAGCACCGCTTGCGGAAGTATTTATCTGACCGACAAAATAAGAATCCGCCATGTTGTAGATGGTCGTAACGAACATACTGATCATGGTCGGAATACCGAGCTTTATGATAAGGCTCGGTACAGGCTGTTTTGTCATCATTTCATATCGCGAACTGTATTTCTTCATAATTAAACACCGGGAAGATTGTACCACGTCAACGCAAAAGAAAAACCCGTCTGAGGTTTATCTCAAACAGGTTTGTCCTTTACTGTTCAATACTTGTCCCTTCGGCAGGCTTTGATATTCAGTCTGCCAGAATATTGAATAACTGTTCTGCTGATGTGCAGTTAAATGACGCAAGTCCATCCGTATCGCTTCCGTCCTTTTTGTTAAGCCACGCCGCCTTTATCCCGGCATTGTGCGCGCCGATCACATCTGAATCATACATATCGCCGATAAAGATAATGTCCCCGCGTGTATTTGAAGGATTCTCTACAAGCGCTGTTTTTATTGCCTGCTCGAAAAACTCCCTGCATGGCTTTATCCTTCCAAAATCAGCGCTGGACCAGAGCTTACTGAAATGCTTTCCGATCCCAAATCTGTTAAGGATCTCCATCAGAGCTTCATCTGTTAAGGATCTCCATCAGAGCTTCACCCCTGAAACCGCTGTTGGATAAGACATACATAGGGATATTCTTTCCGCTGCATGCATTAAGAAATTCAGCAATCGCAGGATCTACTTCAAAATCGTTGCAGAGCATCAGAAAATCCGCTTCCTCGGTATAACTCATATCAAGCTTATCACCGCCATAGCGCTTGGCATAAAGCGGCAGTTCTTCCTTCACAAAAGGATATTCATTGCCTTCCTTATGCTTTTCGAGGAGTACATGGAACAGTTCTTCACCATATGCCTTCATGTCTTCAAACGCACACTTGTCCTGATAGTAATTCTCCCAGAACACCTTAAGACCACGGTTAAAATCAATGCTCCTGCTGTTAAGCAGCGTCTCGAAATAGTCGAAGATAAGGATCATAGACAGCCGCTTTCCAATATCGTTATAGTCTTCTTACTGCAGTCGATCTCGGTAAGAGCGCCGGTCGGAAGGACCGTCATCGGAACGCGGTGGATAAAGTCAACATTCTCGATTATCACCATATCTGATCTTCCTATCTCGGTGTTGATCACTTTGAGGAGGATCTCTTCCATCTTCTCGTTCAAAGGCCCTGTAAGTATTGCTTTTGCTTTATCAAAAGCACCCGAAGCGGCATAGGCGCTGAGCTGGTGATACGCGGTAAAATCGCTCTCGGCATTAAATGCCAGTCCGTGCTCGATCGCAATGATCGAATCTTCCCACATCTCTTTTGACGGGTAATACTTCGTTCCCATTATCTGCCATAAAGGACCGCCGCAAACGGATATCAGTCTTCCACGGACTTTGCCCTCACCCTGAAGAACCTTATAACCGGTATTCGCAGTCCATTCGATCTCATCGCCTGATTGGGCCGTCCAGTTGGTATTGGTATATCTCTCACACGGCTTTATCTCACCTATTACATCTCCCGAGAATAAAGTCTTACGGATCGCCTCTTCCGTATATTTATCAAGGCTTCCGGGCTGCGCGATCGGGTTTAGGACATTGGGGCCGTAGTATGCTCTGACGCCTGCATACATGAAGACTGCCATCCACGACGCAATGTCGGAATAACCCATAAAGACTTTTGGATTATCGTGAATAACCTCAGGATCGATATACGGAAGAACCCTGTAGGATTCGCAGCCGCCCATGATGCAGATAATGCCTTTTACCTCATCGTTTTTGAGCGCCCACATAAGGTCTTCCGCGCGCTTCCCGGGATGTTCATAAATGAATTGGGACCCCATCAAAGCATGAGGGGTCTCAATTACCTTTACGCTAAATATATCTTCTAACCGGGATTTGCCTGTCTTATACCTTGCGAGCATATCAGGATCGCCGGCACGGCCGCCGGAGATCGAGATCAATGCGACGGTATCACCGGCGCAGAGCCTTTTTGGTACGATCAGGTCTTTCACAGTTTAAAATCAGGATCCTTAGTTTGCTTTTGTTTTCTTCCTATTAATTAAGATTACAGCAACTACACCTGCTCCTGCAAGAAGAACTACTGCTGCTCCGGTAACGATGAAGACTGCAGGTGTGATCGTTGCAGCCTGAGGCTCAGCTTCTTCTATTACAGGTGCTTCGATGACTTTCTCTGTCTGTGAATATCTTGCTGTGTAAACCGCATCGTCCAATGCTATAGGAAGTGCGTCGTTCGCACTGTAAGTATTCGTGCCATCGCTCCAGCCGTCGAAAGTATATGTGTACAGCTCTGTCTCAGCCTTGACCGGCGGATTGCCTGTGTAGGAAGGCGCATCACCGAATGTGACCTGGCCGGACTGCAGCTCAGAACCGTCTTCGTTCTTAAACGTGACCTTGTACTGCTTATATTCAGGTGCTGCTGTATTCTTTCCCTGAGGAAGCGTATCCATAGGATCGTTCATTGTTCTGTGATGCATGGCAAAACATTTCTCGGGGCACTTGGAGAAATCGCCGTTCTTGGGCCATGCATTCCAGTCGTCTACCTTGGTAGGTCTCATGTAGAACAGTGACCAGTACTGTTCCTTATATTTTTTGGTAGTCGGATTCTCGTCGTCGTTATCGATCCACATGGGTTCTATTCCATACCATTCGCCGTCTACGCAAACCTCTATCCAGGCATGAGGACCGGGAGCGGATCCGAAAGCATCCAATGCGTAACCGTGGATAAGATAAGCGTCAACGCCAACATACTTCAATAACGTATATGAGAGAGTTGAATAGTCGTGACATACGCCTGATTTGAACTTTAAGCATGCATCAAGAGATGTGCCTGCAAATTGGGAGACATCCGTCATCTGGCAATTCATGTTGAGCAATACGCATTCGGTTACCTTCTCGATCTTTTCCTTGTCGGTTGCATTCCCGGGAATGTTCATCGATGCAACGAGGCTGTCGATTTTCGAGCGCGTATCCTTCTCATATTTGGTGTAATCGATCTCGTTTTCTTCCCAGAACTGTACCAGCTTATCGTCCACGAAAAGCTCGGTATAGCAATCGAAAGAAACACATTCAAGATCATCTAATTCATAAAGAACATCAAGCTTATCAACACCGCAGGGAAGGTAGATGAAGCTTAAGTACGGAAGGTCCTTTAAGAATGTAATGTCATCAACATAAGTGCCGTAAAGATTGAGGTTCTCCAGATCCTTCATATAAGCTGTTATATATCTGGTATCGCTGTTTCTTAAGTTACAGCATTCAAGGCTCAGTATCTCAAGATGAGAGCACTCCTTGCAGAAATCCTGATAGTCATCTATATGGTGTCCGTTAAGCCCTAAGTATTCCAGGTCCTTCAGTTTGCTGTATTCTGCACGGCAGAAACCGTTTATGCTGTCGAGTACAAGTGTCTCAAGACTCTCAATATTTACGATTTCCTCATAGTGTTCGACAGTACATACCGAGAGATACAGTTTATTTATGTCAGAATTCTTCACGCCTGATAAGTCGACCGTGCACCACTGCAGACTCATGTAGATATATCTTGAACTTGAAAGATTATTGAAGAATTCCTTGTCCAGTTTAAGACCATCCACACAGATGTAGATACTCTCGATATTGGGGCACTTTGTCATCAGCATTATTGCCTCTTCGAGCTTCTTGTCTGACTTTTCCGCCGATACGGCAACGCCGTGAACATTAGCAAGTTCTTCAGGATCATCCTTCATATTAACGAGCTGTGCCAGAGTTACATTGGAGTAATCCACCTCGTCAGCCTTTACCGGTCTGCCATAAAGAACAAAACCTGAAATTATAGCAACGGTCAACAAGACCGATATTAATCTTCTTCCCATAAGCCCTCCCTTACAAATGCAGTATTTCCATTGGTTTACTCATATAAACCAATGTTAGTTTACTCTTGTAAACCAGAGCTGTCAAGGAAAATTTAATCTACTTGAAAATGTTCTTCAGAACGCGTTCTGACAGAGGCTCTTCGGCGAACTTTTTGAGATTGTCGTCATCCATTTTCGAAGACATATAGATGAAAGTATCTCTGACCTCCATTTTGAACTGATCCTTAAGATTGATGTATTCCTCAATATTAGGCGCTTTGTCTATGGTCACGGATCCGTAGAAGCGGCTGTCCGAGAATTTCTTTTTGACTATGGGAACGATTATAAGAAGACCAGTAAGGCTTGCTACGAGCCACATAACGGCCAGCATTCCATAGTAGAACCAGTCGGCTGCGCTTCCGCCGGTAAGGAACATGACCGCTGCATCTGCAAGGAAAGCGAT
>CACZML010000136.1 GCA_902782235.1 Oscillospiraceae bacterium | reverse complement strand
AATTTACCGCACCTTATAATTGAAAACTAAAAGAAAAATACCTAAAATAACTTATCTGATTAATACTTTTGGGATGGATTGATACTTTAAATGGGTCTTCTGAAGAAAAAGTCTTTGTGGCTTGGCGCGTTGTTCCTGCTCATTCTCGGCGGAGCGACTGTATGCGTCATCTATAAAGAACTTGAAGGACAGGACATCATAGGAACGCTCAAGCATGCTAACATCTGGTGGGTACTGGCTGCAGTCGCCTCCATGGCACTTTATGCGGTTGCTGACGGTATTAATATCAGAAGATGCTTGAAGCTTGACGGCTATAAGATCTCTTTTGCACAGATGATGAAGTACTCCTTCGCAGGGTTCTTTTTCAGCTCCATCACGCCTTCATCGACAGGCGGACAGCCCGGCCAGCTCTACTTCATGGCCAAGGACAAGCTGAAGGTATCGCACAGCGCATTTACGCTCCTGTGCGCACTCCTGAGCTTCCAGTGCGCGGCAGTATTCCTCGGCGTTATCGGCGTTATCTGCTCCCATGGCGAAGTCTTTAAACTTCAAGGCAGATTTGCTTATGTCTTCCCTATCGGATTTGCTTTAAACCTTGCGATAATCGCATTCCTTATCTGCGTTCTCTTTACGAGAAAACTCGCTGGATTCTTCATCGGAATCGGACTCTGGTTCATTAAGGTCAGAGGCATCAAGCCCGGCGAGAGATTCAAGTTCTTAAGGTCTTTTGCTTCATACAGAAAGGCAGCAAGCCTTCTTAGAAAGAACAAGATGGTATTCGTGAAGATGCTTATTACTTCACTTATTCAGATAATTCTCTTCCACTCAGTCACTTTCTTCTGCGCACATGCGATCGGATGCACTAATCTTGACTGGTTTACGGTGCTCCGCACACAGGCATCACTCTTCATATCAGTATCCTCATTGCCGCTTCCGGGCGCTGCAGGCGTTACTGAGTACGGATATGCCTTATTCTATGCGGATCTTATACCGACAGCATTATTGGGAAGCGTAATGCTCCTGTCCCGTTTCGTAAGCTTTACGATGCCTCTTGTAGGAAGCGGACTGGGACTTATAGGACTCTCGATCAAGCCTTCGAAAAAGTGATCAGTTGAACCCGAAGAGTTTTCTTGCTATCTGGTAGCCTAAACGGTGTAATGGATAGCTTATCCAGTGGGGCCAGTTGCGGACAGGTCCAATCATGTGCTTTGTGAACGGGCCTTTGGTGAGCCACTTGTAGTACGCGGGGCGCTTTTCCTGGATCTCATCCAAGAAAGACTGCATTACCTGTTCATCCTCTTTCGTATGAAGACGCAAAAGGAATGAGACGGTCGCAAGTGTTACTATCTCCGTGTAGTAATACAGATATTCGCGCTGAGCATCGTTCGTCAAGGAATCCGTATCAAGCTCATAGAGCATGAGGCGGTTGACCTTAAGCTGCTGGTCCATGCGGCTTAACATGACCTTCTCGTTTACTGACTGGTCTTCACGGCCGATGAAATAACGGTAAAGATCGACATCAAGATAGTACATCTTCTCGACCTTCATCATGGGGTAGCATACGTAAAGATGGTCTACATAGAAAGTGTGCTTGGGAAGCTTCATTCCGCAGTTCCTGGCAAGCTCCGTGCGGTATGTCGCAGAGTGCATCAGGATATAAGAACCCGTGGCCCACTTGCCTACTTCATCCCATCCGAAGAGCCTGCCCACAGGAAGAGTCTTACGGTAGTTGATCGGACACCTCTTGCCCTCGTTGACCTTCTCATAAACATAGTTGGTGATAACAAGATCTGCGGCCTTCTCAGGATCACGCATCTCTTCTAATACGCCCAAAAGCTTGTGAAGAGACTCTTCATCGAGCCAGTCATCTGAATCGAGGACTCTGAAATAAAGGCCTGTAGCTGCGCTAAGACCTGCCATTACTGCATCACCGTGACCGCCGTTCTCCTTCTTTATGAGACGGACATCATCCGGATATTTTTCTATATATTCTTCAGCGATCTTTGAAGTATCATCTGTCGAACCGTCATCAACGACAATGATCTCCACCTGCTCCCTGCCCGGCAAGAGACTCTCGATAGCCCTGCTAACGTAATCCTGCGAGTTGAAGGAAGGGATCGCTACTGATAAAAGCTTCTGCATTAACCTAAACTTACCCTTTCCGCAATAAACCGATAGTCATTATATCATCAGAAGCGAAAAGTTCTACCATTAAAGAAAAAGTACATTTTTCTTTGATAATAGAGGGGTATTTTTCAGACATCAGGCTGCCTGTTTGCGTGGTTTCCTTAAAAAAGCGAAAAGCACTTCCACGCCTATAAGAATGACGCCGGTAATGACACCTGCAATGATGATCTTATTTCTGATGTCCTTGTTGTACTGCTCATTCCAGACTGCAGCAAACTCTGCCGATTCGTAATTGGATGCAGGGAACTCTTCCACCAGCCTGATCTGGATATCTTTTGCGGCATCTGCGGACGCAGTGGTAATTAGCATCTCCACATCTTCCGACATATCTGTCTCAAAAATATATCTCTCTATTTTTGAATAGAATTCTTCCCAGGTCTCAGGGTCGTACTTGTAGTAGAGGCAGCAATCCGGCTCTTCACAGAGCTGCTCTGCGACATTCTCGATTAATCTGCCGTTTCTTTTTTCGCTGCATCTGAAGACCGCATATTCGCCGTTATAGAGCGGGATATCCTCGGAATAATTCATTTCATATGCGGAAGCCATGCCTGTGATATCGCCAAAATGAACCACAGTATCCACAGGCACTGCCACTTTTACAGCTTCACCGTCATGAACCCGGTCGGAAAAATCATCGAAGTCGACCTGTATGTCACGGACATATATGTCCTTAACGCCATCCCACGAGGCTATCTCAGGAATCTTGTCAAAGGTCACCTGAACCGTCTTATCCTTTGGAACGATGCCTCTCCCTTTTGCATAAGTGCGGTTAAATTCGCCGAATTCATAGTCAACGGAATAGACCAGCACCGATGTCGTATCAGGAACTTCCTCCCTGCTCTTATTGACGATGTAATAAGGCCCAGCTATGGTTGCAAATACTGAACATACCAGGAGCGGAAGTGCAAACATTAAGATAAGAAAAACATTCTTGCGCATATTAACTATCCCCCTTGCCGATTTTTGATCAGCTACACCATTGTAACACCTTTTATTGATATAATTTATGCCAATAAAGTTTTTCAGGAGGATCAACATGACAAGACGCGAATTCTTAAAGACACCACAGATGAACGCTATCAGATATAACATCTTTTCAAGCGCTGTGATCGGATATGTTATTGCCGGTCTTACACTGTATTTCGGTGTTATCCAGACAGGCAATTATTTCACAATACTCGACGTCATTCTTGTCCTCGCCTGCTCTCTTCTGATCCACCTTCTTCAGAGCAGAGTCGCAGCTATTGTTCTCGCAGCTTACGCTGTGCTCAACGTCGTTGTCACCTCTGTAAGCAACGGCAAGTTCAGCGGCTGGTGGGTAGCTCTTGTCGGCGTCTATGCAGTCATCTACACCTTCAAGTTCCAGAAGGCCTGGAAAGATTACCAGAACGATAATGCGGAGTAATCCATATGGACCTTAAGCGTTTACCCTATCAGTTCTCAGTATGCAAATTGAATTCTTTGGAAGACCTTGTTCCGGATAGGAAATTCTGGTTTGCTGCACGCACGGACGAAGAGATATCCCTTGTCTGCAAGACCTCTGACTGCCCCTCCGGTACGCTCGAAAGAGATGACGGCTGGAAAGGCTTCCGAATTCAGGGTGTGCTGGACTTCTCACTGATCGGGATCCTGTCGAAGATCTCTTCAATACTTGCAGAAAACAAGATCGGAATTTTCGCCGTGTCGACATATAACACGGACTACATTCTTGTGAAGGAAGAGAACTTTGAGAGAGCGATGGAAGTCCTCGCAAACGAAGGGTATAACGTGATCTGAACTTACACCCTTTTTAGTGCTCGAAAAGCGACCTGCAGACAAAACAAAGAAATTGCTTGTTTTTGTCTGTAGGTTTTCGCATTTTTAAGGGCAGATCGGCATTAACCTGCAGACATTTTTGGATTTTGATTCAATTTTGTCGGCAGGTCCCCCCTGATTTCGGCTTTCTAACACCAAAACCTACAGACAAAAACTCTATTTTTCATGTTTTTGTCTGTAGGTGCAGTCTCACACCGCCTTCTCAGCAACACAAAAAAGCTGCCTCTTGAAGAGGCAGCCCCGTTTCTTAAAAAGTATGCAAAAGCTTATCCGATAGTTATCTGTATCTGCGGTTTCTCACCGACCGCATTGTTCTCAGCTTCCACCGTT
>CACZML010000135.1 GCA_902782235.1 Oscillospiraceae bacterium | reverse complement strand
CATGACTGAAGATGTCCTCATTGCGGCCTGCGATCTTGCCTTCTCGAGAGGCCAAAGAGCAGGCCTGTGTTTCTTTGGCGGTGAACCTTTGCTCAAGAAAGAACTGATCTACAAGGCCCTCGATTACTGCAAGGAAAAGTCCAAAAAGACCGGTATCAGATTCGATTGCAAGATGACCACCAACGGCTCCCTTCTCGACGATGAATTCCTAAGACGCGCAGCAAAAGCGAAAATGGGCATCGGCCTGTCTTTCGACGGCACGGCCCAGGATGTCTGCAGGATTTTTGCGGGCGGAAAGCCGACTTCTTCCGTAGTCGAAGAGAAGGCAAAGCTCCTTTTAAAATATCTTCCCGAATCAACTGCAATGGCTACGATCGCGCCCCAGGCAGTCTCGGTCTCGCACTATGCCGAATCAGTTAAGTATCTTCACGAGCTTGGATTCAGGAAGCTCTCATTCGTTCTCGCTTACGGCAGGAAGGTCAACTGGACTGACGAAGATCTTGACATCTTAAAGGACCAGCTCGATCAGACATGCCAATATATCAAGCAATTATTCATCAGGAACGACCGCATTTTCGTAGGCCCTATCTATTCGAAGATCACCGAATGCATTAAGGATAAGAACCCTGCCGAGCGCTGCCATCTTGGTGTCAGACAGATGCCCGTAACACCTAAGGGTGACCTCTATCCATGCACTTCATTTATCGGCGATGAGAAATATCTGTTGGGCAATGTTTTCGACGGCATAAACGATGCAAAGGTTATCGAGATCGCGAAAAGAGCCTCCACCCCCGAGACATGCATCGGCTGTGATCTCGTTAAGCGCTGCACAAATTCCTGCGGCTGCGCGAACAGAATGAATACCGGCGATGAGAACAAGGTCTCGCCCCTGCAGTGCACATACGAGCGCATGCTCATAGAAGCAAGCGACGCACTTGGCGAGGAGCTCTACCAGTTAGATCCCGTGAAGTTCGCGAGAACGTTCAACAAGGTTTAATCTTTTTCCGACGAAGTCTTTCCCTTTGAGAGCTTGTACAGTTCTTCAGCTGCAAGCCTCGTCTTTGCGACGATATCGCCTTCCTTAGGGAAGCAGTAGTATAGACAGTCGTTGGTTCCGATCGATACGATATCACCGATCTCATACCAGAAATAATCCGAGTTAACGCTGTAGGAAGCAGCAGGCGACTGCTCGTAATGGAGTTTGCCGTCACAGCCGTCCAAAATGAATCCGTTGTTGTCGTGCTGAAGCCTTCCTGTGCCGACCATGTAAAGAGCCTTGGAATCCTTTAAGATCGCGATGTCGCACGGAACATCAAGCTTATAGGTGCCGTTCTCGATCGCCTCTTTGATCAGCTCTCTTTCCCATGCAAACCAGTCAGGAATATGCGTGAACTTGGGCTCGACGTTAACGCCCTTAAGTCTTCCAAGAGTATCAAGTTCGTATGTGGCGCCGCACTTATTGCACTTAAGAGTGATGCCCTTGCCGACGGTCTCACCTTCGGTCATGCAGTGAGGGCACTTATAAAGGATCCTGTTAAGACCATCCGCCCTGAAGGGCTCATCTATCTCGATCTTGTTGTCCTGCTGCCACTTGAAGTAGTCTAACGTGAACTCTTTGTCGACGATCTCATCGATCTGCCTTACCTTAGTATTTGCAAGCTCTTCAGCCGTGAAGAGGCACTTCATCTGGCATGTGACCTTAACATCTCTTTTCTGGAGATTGTTATAGAGCGGGTCTCTAGTAAACGCACCGAAGGTGGTGATCATGACGACGGGGTGCTTAAGCTTCTTAAGAAGAACGCCAAGTCTTCTGGGGATCCTTGTGCCTGTACCGTCAAGAGAATAACCAGCCTCAGGATACATGAGAACGCTTGCTTTATTTACGGTAAGCGCATAATCCATGTCGGAGATCAGGGACATGTCGGAGACGAATTTTCGCGTCGGAATGCATCCTAAAGATCTCATCAGGCCTTCTTTTCCAACGAGTGCGTCAGATGTGCAGACGATGCTGAACGGGCGTCCCTTCAAGACTTCAAAAGCGATAGAGAGATCGGTGAAGCTGCAGTGATTCATGAGTATCATCCACGGTCCGTCGCCGGCTCTTTCCATGTCGATCTTCTCGCATGAGAAATCAACCTGTTTGAGTTCTCCGCCAAGTGCTATGCGGGCTACCGTTGCTAGAAGTTTGGATGGCTTTTTCGGCTGCTTGTGCTCCCACGAAGGAAGGCTCATTGCTTCATCGTAGCTGATCGTTTTGGTCTTGATCTTCATGTGTTACTCCAACGCGCTTCTTCTGTTATTGTCTACAACTTTGTATTCGATTCCCTTCTCTTCGAACTTGTCGAAAAGCGTACCTGCATCGCCGTTATCCATCTTGAACTTCAGTTCCTCAGGGAAAAGCGGGATCACCTGATAGAAAGTGATCGTCTTGCCCGTAGATGTCTCAAATCTTACTTCGCCCTGATGGTTCTCACAGAAATCAAGAACAACGCTGTTAAATCTCGTGTTGGGAGCATATGCGGTTCCCTCTTCATCTGCCTGCAGCGTATGACCGTAAGACAGCCATGTATCACACCAGATAGGAAGACGCGCAGTATCCTTAAGCACCTTGATCGGCCAGTAGTCGTTCATAGCTTCGCTGTTGATCTTCCAGTCCTTGGGAACGTAAATAACGTATTCCGCGCGCTCGATATGCCAGTCCTTCCACTTCTCAGGGATCTTCATCTCATAAGCGCCCGCACCCATCGTGACGAACTTGTAGAAGGGCTCTTCATCCGTTGGCGGAACAAAGCAGACATCAAGATGCACATCAGGAGAGACAAGCTCATGGAAAACACTTTCGAACTTTCCGAAAGCTTTAGCGATATAGGCGTCTACTTCCTCCATCTCCTTTTCGCTGTAAAGGAACATGGGGCCGATGTTCTCGGGTTCTTCTTTCTTCTTAAACTTATCGAATAATCCCATGTTATCTCCTCCTTAAAACGATGCTTATCTTCCGAGATAATCCACGGCCCAGTCGACATCCTCGATCCTGTTTGCAGAGCCGCAGTGAGGACAGGTCTTTGTCCTTGTGGCATCGTAAGAACCTGCGCAGCTCGGGCAATGAAGGCTCGTGATATTGAAGCCTAGGTTAACCGGCTTTGTGATGTTCTTCTTCATGACGACTCTGAACATGTCATTTACAACCCGGATCTGTTCTCCGTTTATGTAAGTGTCATCAAGATGCACATTAGCATTAACGACAACGTAATCACCGATGACTTCCATCCTCGTGATACCTACTTCACCTAATGACGTGACATTCAGGATATTCTGGAGTGACGGATCTAATGCCGGACCGTTATAGAATGTCAGTTCTTCCGGCTTGTCGGAATATATGAGCATCTTTATCAGTGCAACGGTCTTATCGGCAAAGTATTCATATGAATACTCCTGAGAGAGCTTCTCCATATAATCTTTGAAGGCCGTTCTCGACCCCTTGTAGATCGTGGACATCTTGTTGCTTCTGGCATCGTTGGTCTCATACTTCATCTTATCTATCCAGTAAGCAATGCAGTAACCGAAAGTGGGGCCGAAGATCAAAGCCAAGATCAGGCCTATCATGAAAATACCCCATGGACTGGCAGTGCGGTGCTCTGCGAGCGCAGCACTGCAGCTGAACAAAAGAAACGGAGTAATTATTGCGGCAAAAGTGATCGGGATCGACCATTTGCAGATCTTTGCAGTCCTTCCTGATTTGTAACCGATGTCCAGATTGAAATAGTAGTTGGTTATCTTCGGATAGAACTCAGACATCTTGAATTTGGTTCCGCAGTAAGGGCACCCTGCAACGAGCTGCGCAACTGTAGATACAGCTCCGCACGAAGGACATTTGTACTGTCTGTCAGCTGGATTCTCCTCAGTCGCAAAATCCGTTACCGTCTGGGAAAGCTTGTAATTGTCCACATTTCTATAAAGGCGCCTGCCGTTCTTGTAATAGGACTCATCCTTTTTGCAGGTGCGGCTCTCTTTATAGAACTCGAAATGATCGTCGCCCTGAAAGCGCCCTAACTTAAATCCTTCCGTCCACAGGCCTCTCGGCGTTATGTCCATCTTCATGGTCACGCCATGCTTCTCAAGCCTGTCGTGCTGAAGCTTAATGCCGTAATTAAGATCGCGGTCAGCACAGTCCAGGCTCTCACCCTTGCTTAACGCATCGTCGATCCCTGCTGCGAATCTCTCGAAAATATCGCTGCTCTCATTTGACCATTGATTTGCCATAACCCTATCCCTATCCTTTATCAGAATAAAATTATTATAACATTTGTAACGCGGTCAACAGCAGTAAGCTTCCCGCCCTTTTTCTGCGTATCATTCCTGTACTAAATTGAAATAATAATTCTTGCCCTCAAGATCTGTAAGAACGCATTCATCATCCAGTGAATAGTATCCTCCAAACAGATCCGGAATAAACCCGATAAAACCACCTCTGTATCGCCTGTCACCGGAACTCTGTTTTGTTAAATCTTCACTTGCGAAAAGAAAGTATCTGCCCCTATCAGGCTCCTCTCCAACGGCAAAGAACTTTTCCGTGTCATCAAGATAGAAGATCGTATTGGTCTTATAATCGAATTGCCAGCTTCTTCCGTCATCGCTTTTAACACTGATTTCTTTGAACTGTCTGAATTACTTACAAAACCATATTGAGTAAATATTTTTTCATCGAATTCATGCTTTTCGATCTCCTCATCGGATAAGACATAGCGATACTTGGCGTAATCTGCATATACGATTCTCGAATAATACTCACGCCTTTCCTCATAAGGCTTCTCGTACAGTTTCTCGGCACCACATTCCAGCCACGAATCGTACCAGGTCTCCTTGTATTCCGGGTGCATTGGATTGTCATGGTAGCCACAACACAGGCAGCTTTGACTATACGATTTAAGACTCTTTTCGGCAGGATCAAATGCTAATCCGACTTGTGAGCATATCGGACAAACATACTTTGGTTCGTATTTATTTTCACCAGCACCATATGAAATAATGAACTTTATCCTCATCTGTTACCCCGCATTAATTATCAGGTCTCATCAGCCCAGACACTTATTTTCTTTATCGGCTTATCCTTAAGCACATTATATGCTTCGGAATTCTTCACATACTCCTGCAGGTCATCGTCACCCTTTTCGTACCACTCACATTCACTTAATGAACGCACCTCATCACAGATATCATACTGAAGTTCAAGATGCATCTGATAGAACTCATCGTCAGGCGAAGGCGTTTGACGGACGAGACAGAAATAACAGTTCTCTGTATCCGCACCAAACGAATAGCATCCGACTTCGTAAAGCAGCATCTCCTCGTCGTTAGGTTTTGCTTCAGCAACAACGTCAAAAAATGCCTGTATCGCCTCATCGAGTGACATATCCTGGTCGATCTTCTTTTCAAGCTTCTTGCAAAGTTTCTTCTGGTTATCGATCCGCCTTTTGGAACTGGAGGAAGAATCAGCAGGAGGATTGAGCTTGTCCCATTCTTTATCTAATACAAAACCTTTCTTAAGTGTTTTATATATACGCGCTGTGCTGCTAATGATAGCAGCTTCTCCATCCTTATAAGCCAACTCCGCAGTGTCTATCCTGAATTTCTTGATTGAACTTAAGTCATGGGCTGTAATCATACGCGTGACTTTGTCTTCATCATAAACATAATATGTGACTCTCCCAATCAGGAAATCCGGTTTATCATTTGATAAGCCAAGCGATGCCCAGCCAATTGCTACAAACATTAATCCGACATAATAGTTTTCGAAATACTCGAAAAACTCGAGAGCATAGCTTGGGGCTGAAGGATTCTGAACGATGGCCATCACCCTGGAATCATCATCAAAATAAGCATAAACAGAGTGTTCCTTATCAAGACTATTCTCGTTCTTGAGTTGATTATAAAAGCTTCCCAGATACTCGCCATACTTATCTTTGCTGATCAATTCTTTCAGTACCGGAAACTTCTCCGTGTCATCCTCATCTCCGATATGACATTTTCTGTATCCGCTGAAATCCAATGATAAAAGGTCATGTGAAGAAACGAATTCCTTTGCTGCACTGGCTATACTTTCTGCATTATT
>CACZML010000134.1 GCA_902782235.1 Oscillospiraceae bacterium | reverse complement strand
TACGCACTGTATTTTGTTATCTCGAGAATACCTGTTTACAGATGGGCTGTATTGGGAATCACTAAAAAGAAGGAGAAGAAAAATGTTCAAGGATAATCTTGTCGAACTAAGAAAGATCCACGACTTGTCGCAGGAGGAACTTGCAGATAAGATCGGTGTCTCAAGGCAGACGCTGTCCAAATACGAGACCGGTGAATCCCTGCCTGACATTGAGAAATGCAAGCTTATTGCAGATGTTTTCGGTGTATCGATCGACGACCTTCTGAATTACGATTCTAAAAGCAGCGAGAGCTTAGGCCTTGCCGTGCCGCCCAAGGGGAAGCACATTTTCGGGATCGTAAAGGTAGGCGATAAGGGCCAGATCGTTCTTCCCTCAAAGGCCAGAAAGATCTTCGATATTAATCCAGGTGACAGGCTTCTCGTGCTCGGTGACGAGGGCCAGGGCCTTGCGATACTTCTGGATCTTTTAAGGAACGCGAATAATACGCCGCTCTGATGTAGAGCCGATCCGTGGTTAATCAGCAGTATGTTTTAGCCGGTTATAAACAATGCTGACCATCCTAATATGGATGGAAGCAGGAACTGCGAGATAACGGTAATATATGTGTTCCAGTAAAAGACGAAGTAGAACAGTATCAAAACAAGTTTCGGTATGGTGATCTTTGTTATTCCCGACAGCGCAGAACGTTCGTTGTTTCTGTTCATAAGGCAAATAGAGCCGATTACTATGATCTCGAAAATAACGATATCGTAAAACCATCTGGCCTGATCTGTGTGAGAGGTGATCAGAGGGATTACAAGGAATACCATTAAGCTGCTGAGGAGAAGCAAGATCTTTCTGTACTTAACAGTCTCATTTTTAATGATCCTTATCCAGAATCTTGCCGTCATAAAGATCAGGGGGCTTAATACCAATGCGTTTAAAAAGGCTATCTTTGTAAGATCGAAAAACCATTTTGTCGGTTCTCCGTCAATCCACATTACTGAAGTGGCATGCTGGCTGCCGGTCATTATTGTGCCGTCGAGCCAGATAAAACGGAGATTGCTCAAATCGACAGTATCATCGCCCAGAAGTTTTCTGCAGTTGCTCAGGACAAGCTCGATATCAGCATTTTCGATGCGTGGATGGAGCATATAAAGATATAAGAACAGACCGCTTACAACCAGGCCGGTTATAACGAATATGACTGCGTATCTGATCCTGGACTTGTTATTGTCCGAATAGCAGAACCTGTATATGAGAAGCGATACGATTATTCCGAAGAACATCATCGGATAACCTTCGTGTATAAGAACACAAATGCCGGCAAATAAAGGTATCAGGAATAATGCTTTGTCAGACATTATCAGATACACCATGATAAATGTCAGGAAGATCATGTAGGTATCCATAAGACAATACAGTTTAAAGTTGAATCCCCACATATTTAAAGATGCGAGAACGAGCGCGGCAAAACAGAAGGTCTTGTCCTTGTTATCCTTGAGCAGTATCCAGATAAACAGAAGGAAAGAAGCGGTAAAAAGGATCATTCCGATGCCTTGTACGAGTTTTGCCGCATAAACAAACTCCATGTTGAACAAGTTCTGGAAAAACTGGGTAAATGTTCCAAGAATTCCTCTTCTGATAAAACCATAAGAGTAGTTCATCGTTAATTCCTGAGTATTCCATTCCCTTATTTGCGGGAGTGCGATTATCTCAAAGTAGCGGATAAACTGAATAAGGATCGAGAAGATAAGCAACAAAAAATAGAACTTGTTACTTAATTTATCCAGCAAGCCGGAGCCGCGCTCTGAAATGACTGTCCGGTTATCTTTTTTATCCATTATCCATTTTCCCCCCAAAAAAAGAAATATTACGAGACACGATTTCAGAAGAATAGAGCCACGATGGCTTTGAGCGCATCAGAAGTGAAGAAGATATCTGAATTGAAATAAAAGAAGCAGTAGAAAACCAGCAATAATACTTTCGGCAGGGAAAGTCTTGTTATTTCCGATAATACTAAGCGTTCATTGTTTTTATTCATCAACGACAGTGCCCCAGTAAGTATTATCTCAGAAATAATAACTGAATAGAACCACCTGCCCTGATCCGTGTGAACGATCAACAGCGGAAGCACGAGAAAGACCATGAGGCTGCAAACGGTCAGAAGTATTCTCCTGGTTTTACCGGGTTCATTTTTAATGATCTTCCTCCAAAAACGTATCCTCAAAATGATCAAAGGACTTAAGACAATGCAATTGATCACCGGTGTCAGTATGAACATCAAAAACCAGATCGTGGGGGTGGCACCACTCCACATGATCGTATCCGAATTCTCGCCGGTCAGAGCTTGTTTATTGTCGAACCAGATAATGCGCATGCTTGTTGCGTTGATCTGATCTACTTTCAACAGTTTTTTGCTGTTCTCCAGGATCAATTCGGTATCGGCGTTCTCGATCCTGGGGTGAAGAATATAGAGATAAACAAACAGGCCGCCTATAACGATGCATGTAAACAATAAAACAGCCATGTATTTGGTTTTCATTTTGTCGTTATCTTCATAACAGAATCTGTAGATAATCAGAGATACGATGACTCCAAAGAACATCATGGGATAGCCTTCATGTATCATCACGCAAAGGCCTGCAAGGATGGGAATCAGGAACATGGCTTTCCCTTTCAGTATCAAATACACCATGAGGAATGTCAGAAAGACCATATATGATTCGAGAAGTCCGTAGAATTTGAAGTGAAATCCCCAAACGTTAAGCGAAATTAGAACCAGCGTTATAAAGCAAAAGGATTTATCCTGATTGTCTTTAAGCAGACGCCAGAAGAAAATGAGAAAAGCAGCGGTGAAGAGGATCAGGCCGAGACTTTGTACGATACTGACCGCCTTAAGAAAATCGATGTGCAGGACGTCGTAAAGAAAATAAGTTATTGTTCCAAGCAAGCCTCTTCTGATGAAGCCATACCTGTAACTCATCGTTAATTCCTGGGTGTTCCACTCTTCAACTCTGGGATGAACAGCGTATTGGATATATCTGAACAATTGAAGGGCAATTGAGAAAACGAGCAATAAGAAAAAAGCCTTGTTGCTTATCTTATTAAGTGAATTGGAGTTCAATGATCTGGCGCTAGTCATTTGGTCTTTATTAATCATAAAAGATATTATATCATTTTAATGGCTTTTTATAGGAAAGCACAAAAGGGGGATCTGTTGAGAATCGCGGTGTTGGGTGCCGGTATATCCGGTTTATCAGTAGCAAGAATGCTTAAGGAGAAGGGGCATTCAGTTACTGTTTATGAGAAGAATCCTGATGTGGGTGGTTTGGCCCGTACCAGGGTCACTAACGGTTATACTTATGACATGCATGGCGGTCATATCTTCAATTCAAAGCATCCCGAAGTTGTTGACTGGGTGTTTTCCCTCCTTCCAAAAGACAAATGGAAGTATACAGTCCGCAATTCCAAGATATATTTTGGCGGAAGGTATGTTTCATATCCTTTTGAATTATCTTTATGTGAACTCGATCCCAAATTAGCGGAGGAATGCTGCAGGGATTTCCTTGAGTCAAGAAACGGACCGGAGCCTGATAATTTCTATGATTGGCTGATCTGGAATTTTGGTGAGAGCATAGCAAATGCTTACATGATCCCTTATAACGAGAAGATCTGGAATTATCCGCTTCATGATATGGAGACCAACTGGATGCAGGGCAAGATGCCGCTTCCGACAAAAGAAGAGATGAAAAGATCGCTTCTGCTTAAAGATCCCACTGAACGCAAGATGCCTCATTCAACCTTTTATTATCCGTTAGATGGAGGTATCCAGGCCTTAGTAAATGCAATAGCTGAAGGTATTGATGTAAAGACTTCCTATGAGATCAGCTCCATCGAGAAGGCTGACGGTAACTGGGTTATTGATGGCCAGGAAAGCTATGACACGATCATTTCGACGATACCGCTTCCGGTATTGCCTTTGATCATGAACCTGCCTGAGCAGATAAAAGATGCGGTTTCTAAGCTGAAGTTCAACAGCCTTACGACTATTCTTTTCGATTGCGAGAAAACGGATATCTCATGGTTATATATTCCTTCACATGATTACCGTTCACACAGGATCGTTTATCAGAGTTCATTCTCACCGAAGATAACGCCTGATGAGAACAGGGGCTGCGGTGCCATAGAGATCATCGGTGACAGATTTGACGTTGATGACAACTTATATAAGGATGGCAATGTCCTGCCCCGCGAACTTGGCTTTGATAATATAATTGACAGCGAATTCACGGATTATGCCTATGTGATCCATGATAAAGACTACAGAAAAGCGACATCTCTCATCAGAGATTATTTTGCTGAGGATCAGAGCTTTTTCCTGTTGGGAAGATGGGGCACATGGAGTTATAAGAACATGGACATCTGCATCCACGATGCCATGGAAGTCGCTGATCTGGTTGGAGGGAATAATGGGTAATTTTCAGTCAGTAACGATTCTATTGCCGACGTTAAATGAGACGTTCTCATTTATAAAAACGGTTGAGATCATCTTAGAAGAATGTGATCACAAGGATATAAAAGAGTTTATCGCAATTGTTTGTGACAGAACGCTTAAGGAGAGTTTGGAAGCAATCGAAAAGGGCAAGGCCATGGCTGAGGAAGCCGGGATCCCGATGTCTATCCTCTATCAGACGAAGCCATTTGCAGGCGGAGCTGTTCAGGATGGAATCGAAGCTGCCAAAGGTTCACACGTTCTCATGATGTCAACTGATCTCGAGACTGATCCGCACAACGTTAAGGACTTTATTGAATCTGCGAAAAAATACCCTGACGACATGACTACCGCTTCCAGATGGAT
>CACZML010000133.1:1114-8734 GCA_902782235.1 Oscillospiraceae bacterium | reverse complement strand
CAACCTCTACCAGACAATGCTTCTCTCGTTCGTTAACGCGATGGGAAATGACGCCGTCTGCGCAAGGGCTTACTGCAACACGCTCATATCTCTCGCGATAATCTTCTCGAACGCATGTGCCATGTCGACGCAGATCATCACGGGTCACCTGGTCGGCGCGGGCAAAGAGGAAGCTGCGTATAAGAGAGTATTCAGAACGCTTAGGACATCGATGCCTATCACGATCATGCTGGTATCACTCAATGCTATCTTCTGCAGATACACGCTGCAGCTTTTCACGCAGAATGAGAACATCATCGCTCTTGGCCAGATGATCATGATCGTTGATATCTTCATTGAGATCGGCAGATGCCTTAACATGACATTCGTCTGCAGCCTCAAAGCTGCCGGCGCATACATCTTCCCGCTTCTCATCTCATGGGGCTTTTGTGCAACTGGGGTCTTGGCCTTACGACAGGCTGGCTCGTCGGCGTTTACATGGGCGTCGGCGTGGCAGGAATTTTCGCCGGAACCGCAACAGATGAATGCATAAGAGGCCTCATCGTCATGTACTACTGGTACAAGAAGAAATGGGTCGGCAAATCGGTCGTCGACAAACAAAAGAAAAACGTTTTGGAAGAAGAAGCAGGTTCTTAAAAAGGCCTGCTTTTATTCATCATCCTCATCGCCCTTCGCGAAATTTATCAGCATCATCACCAGAAGGAATATAATCGAGCCGATCAGGAGATAATATCCGGCGCCGTTCCTGACATCCAGAATGGAGTTGTATTTGAGACCGTTCAAGGGCGAATAAAACGCGCCCTTTATGTCGATCTGTCCATTCTCAATGATCTTGTAATTCATCATGTCGAAAATTCCCCAGATCGCGAGAATGACCCCCGATACAGTGGCGATCGTGTAACCGATCCTTTTTTCCATGAGCACGAAAATAATAACCAGTATAGCCGCAACAAGTATCGCTATGCCGTAATAACAGTGCGTGAATTTTATCGTCGTTTCGGTTTCGACCGGAAAACCTCTTTGTGTCATACCTTCGTGATGAACGATCAAAAACGGCATAAGCGTCGAGAGGCCTGATAACAAAGCCGCGATCATGAACAGTATTTTCCTGGTTCTCAGCTTCATAGAAATCACCTGCAAAAAGAAAACAAAAAACCTAAATCCGCCACCAATAAAGTCATTATACACTTCCGCCGGATAAATAGCGTTCAAAAGATAAAACACACAAGAATTTATCAAGTGATTCTGATATAATGAGTGCGGTTTGTAAGGAATAGGATATCGCCCGCGCTGCAGGCATAATAGACACTACCCGCGCTGCAGGCTTTTTGATTCAAGGAAGATCCCGGATATGGCAGACGGTAAGAAGAAATCATCTTTTGCAATTAAATCGAATACTAAGCGCCAGGCTTGGGAGTTTGGTGCCGGCACAGACATGGAACAGCAGATGATCCACTCAGGCAAGATCATCGCCCACCCCGACGGAACCTACGAAGTCTTCTCCAAGGAAGCTACTGAAGGCAAAGGCCAGATGGCAAACACCGGCGACTTCTTCAAGGTGGACAGCACAGGCTTCCCTTCACCCTGCGAGCGCGACTGGTTCAAGAAAAACCACGAGCATCTCGAAGACGACTGGTACCAGCAGATCGCAGAGCCCCTCATGATCTGGCGCAAGGACGATCCTGAGATCGAAGAGATCAAATTCTTAGTCGACAACGGCGCGCTGAAGATCAACAAAGACGATCCCAAAAAATATTTCTCCGCCCTCCTGTGGGGCACAATGGAGACAGCTCCGGACAACGCCGTTATCGTCTTCTATGCCGTCAACAGAGATGAGGACGGAAAAATTACTTCTATCAGATTTAACTTCGTAGACGCCGACTACTTCAAGGCGAACTACAAGCTCATTGAGTCACCTGAAGAGTGAGATTTTGTGCCCAGCCGGCCGCCTGAATGAATACTATCTTACACCTTGTTTGTGTATGTCTGACCTGCCCGGTTACCTGCCCGGTTACGTACTAAAAACTCATTTCGCATTATTAGTACGTAATTATTCTTGATAAATGCGCTGCTTAAACCAAATATTACGTACTAAAAATGTGCTTTCGAAAATTAGTACGTAAAAATACCCTCCCCAGCCGGGTTAGCGAGGAAGAATTACGTGCTAAAAAACAGTTTTCGAGAATTAGTACGTAATTTGGAATTCAGAAGCATCTTTCCAGCCAAAAAATTACGTACTAAAAAAGCATTTTGCAGATTTAGTACGTAATCACCACCCACAGAAATAAAAAGAACTGGCCCCACAAAAGGAGCCAGTTCCCAAACCCATATCCAAACAGTTGTTACTTATTCTTGTAATACACCTCAATAAGTCCTTTAAGGAGCAGGTCCTTGTCGTGGATGATCTTGTGTTTGCACAGAGGTGTCACGATAGATGCATAGCGTCCGGTCGCGACAAGAACGCACTCACTGCCGTACTCTTCTTCGATGCGGTCGATCATGCCGTCGACGAGGGCGGCGTTCTGGTAGATGAGGCCACTCTTCATGCTGTCGATCGTGTTTGTGCCGATGACCTTTTCGGGCGTTTCAAAAGCGATGTCAGGGAGCTGCGCAGTCTTGCTGCTTAAAGCCTCTGCTTCAATGCCCATGCCGGCGCCGATCGAAGTGCCGATGAAGTTCTTGTCCTTGTCGATCAGGGAGAACGCGGTCGCAGTGCCCATGTAGATATTGATCTGCGGAACGCCGTATTCCTTGATGCCCGCGACGGCGGAAACAACGAGGTCGCTTCCTAACTGTGCGGGGTTATCGATCTTGATCTTAAGACCGGTTTCTTGATCGTGCCTGTGACGCGCGGAACGACTGAGGAAATGATGGCACCGTCAACATCATCGAAGCTGCGGCCGTTGAATTCCAGCGCGGACTTGAGAAGCGTCGCGTACTCAAGATCCGTGCAGGTCTTGTCGGTCGAGATGAGCTCGGTGAACAGGAGCTCTCTTTCCTCAAAACAGCCCAGTACTATGTGAGTGTTTCCGACATCGATTGCAAGTACCATATGCGGTTCCTCCGATTTGGTTTCAATAAGTTTGCACTTTAAGGTGCTACAGGTTTCCAATTATTTTCAATAAGTTTGCACTGTAAAGCGCAACTGGTTTTACATTACTTTTCAATAAGCTTTGCCTTGAAGAGTGCAGCTCCGACAGCGCCTGTAAGGATGAAGGATGCGACTGCTTCGAGGACGGCGTTGATGCCTACGATTGTTGCGATTGCTACGATAAGTGCGATGACGCCGATCGAAGGATCGCCGATGCCCATTGCTTCGCTGGTTGTTGCCTTACCGAAGAGAAGGACGAGCGCGCCGAGGAAAAGGATCGTATTAAATAATGCAGCAGCAAGGCCTGTGAGGGATGATCTTACGAGTGTGTTTTTCGTAAGTTTGGAAATACCCTTGAAAACAAGGCCTGCCAGGAATCCTGCCAAAGCTCTGCAGATGATGCACATGATGAATGTGAAAAAGACGTTCTTGCTTGCGAGGTAAGTTCCGAAAGGATCCATGCCGAAGCACTGAACGAAGCTCGTGATTCCGAACACGGTGCCAAGAAGAGCGCCTGCCCAGGGGCCCTTTGCGATCGCGCCTACTGCTACGGGGATCATGAGGAATGAGATTGAGACTGCACCAACTCTGAGGTAACCTACCGGCGTGAATGCCATGAGGATGATGAGTCCGATGAGAATTCCCAAGACCGCAATGGTCTTGTTGTTGAGTTTTTGTTTAGCCATGACTAAACCTCCTTAGTTATTATTCCTCCCAAACGAGGATATAGTTACTTTTGCAAGCAGGCTTCTCTTCTCCGGACCCTCCGTCAGATTCTTCGGAAAGATATCTGCGGTACGAGGCATCCTTATGAGAGGATACGCATACTTACAGGTAGAGATTATACATCAAAATTCAGCGGATATCAGCGGACAGTGCGCGCGCCGTAAAGATTTCCCTCGCCGTCGGTTACGAGGTGCGCAAAACGGAGTTCAGTCTCTTTGACATCGATATCCGCAGGTTTTGTGGAATCAAGATATGAATCCAGGCCGGGATCCTCATCGTAATCGTTGGATTTGTCAGCTTTCTCGCGGACTTTTTTCGAGAGGTATTTGCATATGTATATGACCGCGAAAAAAGCCACCGTCAGTACAACCAGAATGGGTTCTATCACTGACAGCGCAAGCATCAGAGGTGCCTGTTCCATTGAGCCGGTAAATGAGCTGTTGAACGAGATTATGAACATTATCACCGGAATCAGCAGGCAGAGCGCAACGGGGATGAACTTCCAGACGCTGTCTGTGATCTTTCCGATGCTGTAGAGCTTATCAGCAGTGCTCGTCGTGGGCACCTGGCCGCTCGCTTCGCCGGTCTGGCCGTTTATCGCGAACTGATATGTGCTTCCTTCGAACTCGACGGTCATGAACCACACAGGAAGCAGGCAGTACTTAACTGAAGCATCGCTCATCCATGTGAGGTTCTTCTCTGATCTTACTTCGAATTCCTGATATCTGTGGGAGATAAGGCCGATCTCATCTCTTGAGAACTTATCGATCCTTCTTACGATCCTGTTCGTGATGTCAGTCGGAACCTGGTCGTACTTATCCGCGTAAAATCCCTGCAGGTACTTGCTCTCGAACCTGACCATGTCCTTGTAATCGTAAGGTTCAATAGCTTCCATTAGCTTGTTTGCGATCTTTACGGAGGCATCGAAAGGAACACCCTTTACATGGTATGCCATCTTCGCATTTACTTCCAAAGCACGGCCGCCGTTCTTGCCGGTGCCGCCCATCTCTGAGTGAACAACGCAGTCGAGAAGCCAGAACGGCACATAGAGAGCCGTCATGTTGGTAAGGCGGCACTTATTCTTGAAGCCCCACGGGACATAGCTTCTGGTGTTAAGCCAGTTTTTCGCGATCGTCTTAGCCTGATCCTTATCGATCTTGAAAGGGATAATGTAATCCGGCTTGAACTCACGCGTCATTCTTCTTGTGATGAGCGCGGGCGAGCCGCAGAAAGGACACATCGTGGACATCGTGTTCTCATCGGCGATGAGCGTCGCACCGCAGCTGTTGCAGACGATCTCGTGACGCTTCTTATCGTCTCCGCTCACGTCGCTGTCACCCATGTAATCGTGCTCTTTGCTGATGCCGAGAGAGCCTCTGGATTCCATTGTATCGGGTGAATAAATATTTCCGCAATTGCGGCACATCATGGAGCCCAGTTCAGGCTCGTAAACGATATTCGAACCACATGTAGGGCACTTAACAGATTCGGCGGAGAGCTTGCCTTCGCCGTTCTTCTTTGGGGCCAGTCCGAAAGGATCAGGTCCTGCTGTATTGAGAGGTCTTTGATTCCACATAGATATGATTTTACACCTTATTCGGCATCTTCAAAAACCAGCACGTTCTTACCGTGCTGCTTGCCGTAATACATGCGCTCGTCAGCCTTCTTGATAAGGGCTTCAGGCGTCTTGTATTTTGGTGTGTTCTGCTCAAGGCCGATCGTGATCGTAACAAATATCTGCTTACCGAAGAACGAAGTCGGATTGGACTCAATGGTCTTCCTCAGTCTTTCCACCTTGCTCCTTGCGGCAGCCAGATCGTTATCCCTTAAGAGGATAACGAATTCCTCGCCGCCCCATCTGCAGATATCGCAGCCGGGGAGCTCCTGCTTGATCATCATGGTGGTGTGCTTTAAGACTTCGTCGCCGGCCTCGTGGCCATAAGAGTCATTAACGCGCTTGAAATCATCAAGGTCACAGAAAGCGATGCAGAATCTCTTCTCCTTGCTTTCCATGAGGGACTTTACGAGCGGCAGGAAGCCTCTTCTGTTAAGAAGGCTCGTCAGCGCGTCCTCATGCGCGTCCAGCGAGAGCTGCTGGTTCTTGAGCTCAAGATTCGTAACCTTGTTCTCGCTCGTGTAGATATACATTACATTGTAGAAGATGGTCGCGAAAACCATCGCAAACGCAGAGAACATAACCAATACCAGCGTTATCGACGAAGGAACCTCATAAACGGGCTCCTGGTAATAGAAGCTGAAGTAAACGATGACGAATGCCGTGAAGTTCAGTGCGAGCATCACGACGACGCCCCATCTCTGTTTGCCACTAAACAGGTTGCTTCCAAAGTAGATGATGATCGGGATTATCGAGAACAGGAAAAAGTATGTGCCGCATCTTGTGCCCACAAAATATGTGGATACGATCGAATAGACCGTTACCTCCAGGATTATGCTTACATAAACAGGAAGGATATGACCGAACCGGCAGAGAATGAAGCAGAAAATGTAAATGATGACGCTCAGGAGATTGAACTGTACGAGCGGCGTTACACCTGCGATCCAGTAAATGACCATCAGCACCGCATGCACGAGACCCATTACTCCAACAGTAAATGAAAAGGCATTCTCAACAAGGAAATGAAACGCCTTATCGAGCGTCTCCATCTTCCTGTTCTCAGTCAGCTTTTTGTTCGTTGCGGCTTCCATCTTGTGTGCGTTCCTTATTTCCGGTTCTCCAAAAACCTGCTTCCCCGCTGGTTTTATATTTATATTCTTGCACGCAAAAATGAACAATCTAATAGAAAAAGTATGAATATTTTGTGAGGAATGGGTCCGCGGCGCACGCGGAAAGGAGCACGCTCAAATGCCCTTTCTGCCTTATACTGCGGGGATGTAACAATGTTACACGGGTTGTTTTACCGGTTTCTTTCCTTAAGTTCAAGAATTCCCAGAATGAGCAGGATGACGCTGAAGATCACACCGATAATGCCGGTTACTATTTTGATGACCGGGCTAAGAGATGTCATGCTGGAACTGATCATGACAGCGCACACTGCCACGCAAATAACAGTTAACAAATGTCTTGTTTTCATAAAATTATCCCCAAAAAAGTTTAAGTAGTGCTTTCCTCAGCTGAAGACTCACTGACCTTGTTGCGTACATAAAGAATCTCCGGCGTGTCATTGGATATGATCATGACTGTCTTCACCTTGTCTTCTGAATCGAAATACACAACGGCAGTCTTATCATCGCCAATATCCCATTCATAACGGACTTCATCGGTATCATTCATGCGGTCATATTCACCGATCTCCCTGATAATGTCGGACAGTGTGTATTCGGTGCTGACGCGCTCGAAATAATCACGTGAAGGCAACGCTATCGTCTCTTCAGTGGCGCACGTTACGTCGCCGTCCAGTTCAACTTCGCTTAGACCGCCTGCATACTGGAGTCCGCAGCCTGAAACAAGTGTCGTGGCAGCGAGCATTGTTGCAACAGCGGCATAAGCCGGCTTGGCAGAACCATGTTTGGATTCGATCTTCATAAGCTTTACCCTCCCTTAAGGATCAGCTTTATTCATTTTCCCCAAGTACAGTTACATTATAGTACGCATTGTTGTAATCGTCATTTTCGAAGTCGTTGACGAATTCGGGCTTGACCGTAAAAGTCTTGCCGCTGCGGATGTGGATCTTTGCCTGGCCCTTGAAAAGGATTCCCTGGCCGCCGTAGAAGACCAGCTGGTCAACGACCTGCTTATATTCTTCGAGCTTATCCTCAGGAACATTGCTGATGCCGTAATCGGG
>CACZML010000133.1:0-1100 GCA_902782235.1 Oscillospiraceae bacterium | reverse complement strand
TGGATCCAGTAGCCGTTCTCTTCCTTTGAGAACATGATGAGCACGTGATTCTGCGCATTTACTTCGTCCTGGGCGAAAAATCTCTTATTCCATTCAGAAGTCGAATAAAGCGTGAACGTCATAAGGTCAAGAACGCCGGCTGCGCCCTTGTCTATGAACGCCTGGATAATGCCGATGACATTGCGCATATAATCAAACGTGCTGTCCTTCTGGATCTCGCCCTTGAGGATAACGACCTTCTCAGTCTTCACACAAGTCTCATAAAGATCGCTGTTGGCATTCTTAAGGACTTTTCCGATGTCTCCGCCAAGGAGTCCGTCAAGGTAATCCGAATGCTCCGGGCGCGATAACGCAATGACATCAAGGCCTTCAGGGATCTCATCAACCTTGTGCTTTTCGCGTGATATCTCAAGTTCGTTAGCGGAAACCCCGAAAACGACATAGAACAAAAACGGCTTGTAACCGATGTCTTCGTAGTACTTTCTTTCCATAGTCTTATCCTCCATATGTTTTGTTGAAACGGCTTGTTTCTATTATATCAGAGCGGCTTGGGTGTGCCGCAGCGGCCGCAGAAATTATATGCGGAGAGAGTGCCGCATGTAGGGCATGTCCAGACAATGTTCATAGGACGCTGCCTGCCGCATCTGGGGCAGAAATTAAGCTGGTTTACTGAACCGCAGCTGCTCGCAGGGCTGTAAACAGTCTGTACCTGATTCGGCAGAGTTACGAAGCAGAAATCGTGTCTGGATGTCTTGATGATGAGAATGATCGATACGACGAACAAGGCGATGACAAAGAAGATCCATGCGACAATGCTGAGACCCGTTGCGAGGATCTCTCCTGCAGCTCCGCCGCCCATGAGGATCGCGTCATATATGCCGTGAAGAACGATCGGCACGATCATTGCAAGTGCAGTAAATCCGGCACTCTTGCCCTTGTTGTTTGTGATGCTCGCGAACTTCGCCTTGCTGTAGAAAAATCCCATGAATACCGCGAAGCACGCGTGTCCCGGAACAGCCGTGAACATACGCATGATCGCTGCACTCCAGCCGCTTAAGAATACGTACTCGATATTCTCGAGAGCTGCAAATCCGAGTGAG
>CACZML010000132.1 GCA_902782235.1 Oscillospiraceae bacterium | reverse complement strand
AATTTTGGCTCTGGCAGCCTTATTTTCGAAGTTCAGGGGCAAAATCAGGCAGCCTGGGCTTCACTGTCGACAGATACTACCCCTGCATTTATAAGGAAATTCTCAATATGATCTCTGTAAGCGTCCTTGCCTGCTTTATCTCTGGACTCGGCATGGCCGGCCTCGGGAACAAGCCAGAGCTCGGAATATGCAGATTTCTTAGCTTCTTCATACATATCCCTGCTGCTGTCGACATCGATCCAGGTATCTCCTTCGCCGTGTACGAACAGGATCGGAACGGTCTTGCCCTTAATAGCATCGATACCGCTTACCTGTGCGTCATCGATTCCGTAGAGGAGCTTAAATCCGATATCAGCACAGACGCCGAAAGGATATAGATACATATCGTTATACATGTCATGGACCATATATTTGAGACTCTTGAAAGCGCAGTCGGAAACAATGAAGTCGACCTTGTCGGTATATCGGAGGACATTAAGAGACGCGGAAGATCCCATGGATTCGCCCTGAAGGCCAAGAATATCAACGTCTCCGAATCTCGTGACAGTATCTTCGATCAGGTAATTCAAGTCCTCCGCCTCAAAGCCGCCCATGGAGCAGATGGCCTTCTCATTGGCGCCGTGGCCGCGAAGGTCGTAGATAATGCAGGTAAAACCTAACTCAATATAGGGATCGACGAACTTAACAATGCCCATCTGATTGCTCTTGTGGCCGTGGGAAATGATCACATACTTGCCGGTTCCACGCGTTTCGGGTGAAGAAACCGAAGTAACATGGAGCTCAAAACCGTCCTTGCCTTTAACAATATATTTATCCTTATCATAGGAGTCGAAGTTACCCCACATTTTCCATTGCTTAGTGTAGTTTTCGCGGTTCTCATAAGACTCGAGTTTAGGATGCGTGATCGATGTGGAGGTTCCGATGCCGGCACCGATGAAATTCAATACTATAAAGACCGCAAGGCTGATAAGGACGATCTTGATGACCTTTTTCTTGTTGACCGGTTTTCGCGATTTAGACATATGACCACCCCATAAATGTTTTAGTGAATTATATCAAATATATTCTATAATTAGATTACTTAACTTAAGGAGATCAAGCATGAGCGGCCTTCTGAAAACACTTAATCAGAAATCGGTTAAAATCGCTGTTTTGATTTTTGCTCTTGTATTGATCGGATTTGTCACTTTCGACTTAACGCTTAAGGCTCAGGGCGGATATCTTATCCTGTTTTCCGTGCTCTATGTATTCTTACCCGGCTTTCTCCTTATAAATGCCGTCGACAAGAGCTTTATACGTAGATTCCGTGCTCAATCTCTGATCATCGCTTTCTATATTGGATTTGCCCTTCTCATAGGTCAATATTACCTGCTGAACGCACTGGGGGCTCTTCATTTAATTTGGCTGACGCCGGTGGTCATTACTATTGTGCTTGTCTTTTTCTCATATAAAAATCTGAAAAAACTGCCCAAGCCGTCATTAAATATAAGCCTTCTGGATAAGAGCCTTCCTTATATTGTTCTCATTGCAATAACTGCAGTTGCCGGCTATGTCGTGCTGGCCTCAAGCGTGCCCGATCAGTTCTGTGACGTTCATTTTGACTATGCGTACCACATGGGCAACGTTAATATCCTGACGCGCGCGGGGAACATGGAAGACACAAGAGTAATGGGAATGACCTTCAAATACCATTACTTTAACGATCTCTACTATGCCATCCTGAGGCTCATCTTCCCTGCACAGATCTGGAACTGCATCTTCAGGTATCCAATTCTGCTCATCGCCCCGCTGGTTGCTCCCGGCATATATTCATGGATCAAATCGAAAACAAAGAAGCCTCTTTTAAGCTTCATAGTTACTATATTCATCGTATTCTTCCCTTCGATCTATCCCTGGACGACAAAATTCACCACAAATATACTGAATAACTTTAATAACGTAGGGTTTGCGCTTCCGGCTGCGATTGCTATGGCTCATATCCTCTCAAACAGTTCAGACGAGAAAGAGTTTAAATACACAGACCTTCTGATCGTGTTTATGTTAGGCGTCGTCTTAACCGGTACAAAAGGTCCGTTTGCGCTTATTCTTGCGGCATCCATGTTTGCCTTTGTGATCTACTGTTCTATAGCCAGGCGGAAGATTCAGCTCAATCAGGTACTGTTACTGGTCTCTGTCATGGCCGCCTTTGCCCTGATCTGGTTCACACTCCTGAACGTAGCCATCAACGAAGAGAATATCTATACGGATAAGCCCGGCATCCTGAAGTATTTTGAATACAATATCCAGATGCCTGAGGATGTGGTATTTGCCGACAGATCAACTGATCCGAAGTATGCGCTGCTGACGATTCCGATAAGTCTTGTCAGCTGTTTTGCCGGTGCGGCGATACCTTTTGTTATTATGATTCCTTACTTTATTGTGAGTCTGTTCAGGAAAAACCGCGAAAAGATCGATCTTCCGGCGGTATTTGCGGCTATTTGTGCT
Source organism: Oscillospiraceae bacterium (assembly GCA_902782235.1). Lineage (GTDB taxonomy): Bacteria > Bacillota > Clostridia > Saccharofermentanales > Saccharofermentanaceae > Saccharofermentans. Next base: position 1,978 of record CACZML010000132.1, on the reverse strand, counting down.
TGCGTTAGCATCGGAGGCTCATATTTCCTCTCGCTCGACAGGAACAGGGTCTATTTCCTGATGTTCTCTATTCCGTTCGTATATCTGACGGCAGTCAGTTTTTTCGAGCTGGTCAGAAACAACAAAAAGAAAGGCATCGTCATTACTTCGGCGGTGATCCTTGGCACTAGCGTGATCTTATGCGGTGCATCGATGGTCTGCTCGATCCTCAATCCGGAAAGAACAGCCGGATTTGAGACGCTGACGCAAAGCGAGATCGACGGAATCAATTGGATAAAGGAAAACACTGATAAAGATGCCCTTTTTGCCATTAATGATCCGTGCCCGGACTGGAAATTCTATTATTATTCCGGCTTCTCAGAGAGGAGATTCTATATTGAATCATATGTATATGCCAAGAACAGCGGCAAGACTGCTGAAGATCTGAAGGCCCAGACCGATAAAAACGAGGAACTGTTCACAAATTCTGACACCAGAGCCATAGCACAGGAGCTCGGTGTGGATTACCTCGTTTATTTCGACAGATCGGGCGCCGCACCTGAGCTTTTGGAGGACAATTACCGCCTCTTATTCTCTAATGAGTGCCTCAGGATATACTCCGTAACTTGAACTGACATTTAAGTGAAAATCATTCTAACGGTAAGAATCGGGTTTTTGACATAAACCGTCAATTCTCAAACAAAAGTGACGTAAAAACACGAAAAATTTCAACACTATTTCAAGTTAAAAGTAATATAATTACTTTGTTAAATTTTGAAGAAAGAGGTTACCGATTATGGCAAACATTGATTTGACAAAGTACGGCATCACCGGTACTACCGAGATTGTCTACAATCCTTCTTATGAGACACTCTTTGCTGAAGAGACAAAGGAAGGCCTCACAGGTTATGAGGTAGGTAAGGTTACTGAGCTTGATACCGTTAACGTTATGACAGGTATCTTTACTGGTCGTTCCCCTAAAGATAAGTACATCGTTATGGATGAGAATTCCAAGGACACAGTTTGGTGGACAACAGACGAGTACAAGAACGACAACCACCCTATGACAGAAGCTACATGGGCTGTTGTTAAGGATATCGCTCAGAAAGAGCTCTCCAACAAGAGACTTTTCGTAGTTGATGCTTTCTGCGGTGCAAACAAGGATTCAAGAATGGCTATCCGTTTCATCGTTGAGGTTGCTTGGCAGGCTCACTTCGTAAAGAACATGTTCATCGTTCCTACAGACGAGGAGCTCGCTTCTTTCGAACCTGACTTCGTTATCTACAACGCTTCAAAGGCTAAGATCGAGAACTTCGCAGAGCTCGGACTCAACTCTGAGACATGCGCTGCTTTCAACATCACATCCCGTGAGCAGGTTATCATCAACACATGGTACGGCGGTGAGATGAAGAAGGGTATGTTCTCCATGATGAACTACTACCTCCCTCTCAAGGGCATCGCTTCAATGCACTGCTCTGCTAACACAGACATGGAAGGTAAGCACACAGCAATCTTCTTCGGTCTTTCCGGTACAGGTAAGACAACACTTTCCACAGATCCTAAGAGACTCCTTATCGGTGACGACGAGCACGGTTGGGACGACAACGGCGTCTTCAATTTCGAGGGCGGCTGCTATGCTAAGGTTATCAACCTCTCCAAGGAGAACGAGCCTGACATCTACAACGCAATCAAGAGAAATGCTCTTCTTGAGAACGTTACAGTAGCTGATGACGGCAAGATCGACTTCGCTGATAAGTCCGTTACAGAGAACACACGTGTTTCCTATCCTATCGACCACATTGAGAAGATCGCTAAGAACGTAAACAAGATCTCTGCAGGTCCTGCAGCTGAGAACGTAATCTTCCTTTCAGCTGACGCTTTCGGCGTACTCCCTCCTGTTTCCATCCTCACACCTGAGCAGACAAAGTACTACTTCCTCTCAGGCTTCACAGCTAAGCTTGCTGGTACAGAGCGTGGAATCACAGAGCCTACACCTACA
>CACZML010000131.1 GCA_902782235.1 Oscillospiraceae bacterium | reverse complement strand
TTTTTCGCGAAAAAAGACAGAAAAACGCCGTTTTCTATCTCAAACCACAAAAAAATCGCCTGTTAAGACAGAAAAGTCTGTTTATCGTTTATATTATAAATAAGCATGTGCGCAAAAAATGTTGTATAATAAGCAACCGCACGAAAAGAAAAGCTACTTGAAACATCTGGAGGCCAATATGAACGAATACATTAAGCAGATATCCGACAGGATCAGAGAGCTTAGAGACATCCTTGACTTAACAGCCGAAGAAGTGGCACAGCAGATCGGCGTGAGCACGGAAGAGTATTTAGCATATGAGAACGGCGAGAAGGAGATCCCGATCAGCCTTCTTTACAAGGTGGCAAGCGTTTTCAAGGTCGATCCGACTGTCCTTATGACAGGCGACGTTCCGAGAATGGATGACTATACAGTGGTTAGAGGCGGCAACGGAATCAAGGTCGAGCGTTATCCCGGCTATTCTTTCAGCGCACTTGCTTTCAACTACAAGAACAGACAGATGGATCCTATGATCGTTACCCTCTCCAAGTCCGAGACAGCTGAGCTCGTCCGTCACGGCGGCCAGGAGTTCAACTATGTCATCGAAGGCGCGATCAAGGTAGTCGTAGGCGACAGAGAATTTACATTAGAGGCAGGAGATTCCATTTACTTCAATCCTGAGAAGCCTCACGGACAGCGCGCCGTGACGGAGACTGCTAAGTTCCTCACGATTATCAACGAGTGATTTAGCAGTTCTACCCCAAGGCAAAAATATTGAAGTAGAAAAGGAATGAATACCCATGGATTTATTAAACAGATTTGTAAACAGAATTGATTTTGACAGTTACGAGGATTTTAAACAGAATTTCAAGATAAATGTTCCGGAGGATTTCAACTTCGGATTTGACGTTGTTGATGTTTATGCCAAGGAGGATCCTGAGAAGGAAGCACTCATCTGGTGTGATGACGACGGCAACGAGAGACATTTCACATTCAAGGATGTAAGCGAGAAGAGCAACCGTGTTGCAAACATGTTCAAGGACTTAGGAATCAAGAAGGGCGACAGAGTCCTCATGATGCTCCGCCAGCGTCCTGAAGTTTGGTTCACGATGGTAGGTCTTCATAAGCTCGGCGCACTGGTAATCCCTGCAACGTTCCAGCTCCTTTATCACGACATCGTATACCGCTGCAATGCCGCAGACGTTAAGATGATCGTATGCGCTGACGATCCGCAGATCATCGAGCACGTTAATAAAGCACGTCCCGACTGCAAGACAGTTCAGTACTGCAGCGTTATCGGAGAGGCACCTGAAGGCTGGAGATCTTTGACAGATGATATCGATAACAGCTCCCCTGTTTTCGAACGCCCCACAGGTGACGAGGCTACACATGCATACGATCCGATGCTGATCTACTTCTCATCCGGTACAACAGGTGAGCCTAAGATGATCCTTCACGACTACACCCTCACAGGTGAGCCTAAGATGATCCTTCACGACTACACCCTCCCTCTTGGCCACATCGTAACAGCCAAGTACTGGCAGCAGGTTTACGACGGCTGCAGGCACTTAACACAGGCTGACTCCGGCTGGGCAAAGTTCGCATGGGGCAAGATCTACGGACAGTGGATCTGCGGTGCAGTCAACGTTACTTACGATACACAGAAGTTCAAGGCAGCAAGAATGCTCGAGATCATGGAAAAGCTCAAGCTCAACTCTTTCTGCGGACCTTCCACAATCTACAGATATCTTATTCAGGAAGACCTTACTAAATATGACTTCTCTTCCATCAAGCACTGCTCAATGGCAGGCGAGCCTTTGAATCCTGAAGTATTCTACAAGTGGCAGAAATACACAGGTCTTGAGATCCGCGAAGGATTCGGCCAGACAGAAGGAAGCGTTCTTTTCGCAAACTTCCCCTGGATCGATGTAAAGCCGGGTTCCACAGGCATGCCTACGCCTATCTACGACATCCAGCTTCTTGACGACAACGGTGTTCCGGTAGAAGACGGTATCGTAGGCAACATCGTTATCAAGAACGCATCTGCAAAGCCTATCGGACTCTTCCGTGAGTACTATAAGAATCCTGAAGCAATGGCTGAACAGTGGCCCGGCGCTGACTACAGTACAGGCGATACAGCATGGAGAGATCCTGAGGGCTATATCTGGTTCGTAGGAAGAAACGATGACGTTATCAAGTGCTCCGGTTACCGTATCGGACCTTTCGAGGTTGAGAGTGCCCTTATGACACACGATGCAGTCCTCGAGTGCGCAGTAACAGCTGTTCCTGATCCTATGAGAGGCCAGGTAGTTAAGGCAACGATAGTCCTTACCAAGGCTTACAAGGAGAAGGCATCACCCGAGCTCGTAAAAGAACTCCAGAATCACGTAAAGAACGCAACAGCTCCTTACAAGTATCCTAGAGTTATCGAGTTCGTTGATGAGCTCCCCAAGACCACAAGCGGCAAGATCATGCGTACCGCTATCAGAAAGGCTGACGAAGCCAAGTACAGAGAAGCGCAGGAAGCCGCTGCAAAGGCTAATCTCTAAAGGAAATCTTCGATTACAACATTAGCAAGATCAAGACCGCTCCGTGTTAACCGGAGCGTTCTTTCTTTGCGCTCCAATAAACCCTTAGAGATGTTGGTCTTTACCGCGTCTTCGAAAACATCTTCGAACTCGACGCCAAATACTTTTCTGAACTCATCCAGAAGGATCCCGTCTGTCGTTCTGAGCCTTAAGAATGCCACCTCGCGCATCTTATCTTCCCTGCCGAGTATCTCTTCAGCATAAAGTGACTTCAGACCGCTCTCATTGCCCTCCAGAAACGCTTTGTACATATCAGGCGTAATCGTATTCATTTCTTCTATGTAAGCTCTCACATCGTCTCTGTGGCCGTATCTGAGATCACCAAGATACCCGTGTGCTCCCGCACCTATCGCAAAGTATTCGCAGGAGTTCCAGTAAGACGAATTATGTATGCTCTTATATCCCGGCATAGCGCTGTTGGAGATCTCATAAGTCTCATAGCCTGATTCATTCAGGAATGCGCGCGTACCGTGGTACATCTCACGCTCCAATTCAGGTGAGATGTATTCTTCTATTGTCTTGTTATATCTGTCGTAAAATGCAGTTCCTTCTTCAAGCATCAGAGAATATGTGCTTATGTGTTTCACACCATGCTCACGGAAAATACTTATGTCCCTTTTTATTCCTTCAACAGTCTCGCCCGGAACGCCGGTAATAAGGTCAGCAGAGATATTCATAAAGCCTGCTTCCCTGATCTTATCAATCGCATCGATGGCACCTTTTGAATCGTGAAGTCTTCCCAAAGTCTTAAGCACTTCATCGTCTAATGACTGCACACCCAGGGATATGCGGTTAAAACCCGCCTGAAGGTACTCTGTGAGCTTTTCTGATGTTACTGAAGATGGATTAACCTCTATCGTTATCTCGGCGTCAGGAGCGATCTTAAAGGCCTCTTTAATCGCCTTCAATAAAGATGTTATCAGCCTGCTGTCAGGAACAGACGGAGTGCCGCCTCCGAAATACACCGTATCCCTGTTATCGATGTCGGTAAGAGGATTTGTTCCTGTGGTCTCGTCAATGACAGAAGCCAACAACTGAACCTCTTTTACGGCAGACTTATAGAACGCTTCCTCGCATGAGTGATCCGTGACCGAATAGAAATCACAATAAGGACATTTTCTCGCGCAGAAAGGATTGTGGACGTAGATATGTCTTGCCATCAGAACTCACGCCTGCGGTAGATCGGAACAGGATTCTTAAGCGCAGTTATAAGCGCCATTTTGAACGTGTTGAAACTCGGTGATACATTCTTTTGCGGAAGCATGTATTTCGAGATGGTCTCAGCCCACAAAGCCTTGTAGTGGCCGATAGCAGGATAACCGATCTCGATCAGTTCCTCTGCATTATCGCTTATCGCTCTGCAAAGCACTTCCCATGTACCGCAAACTGAATCCTGTTCATAAGAATCAAGGATCTCTTTATTGCAGTCAGGGTAAGCATCGTATATAGCCTGCTTATCACCTAATATCCAGGCTTCTATCTCCTCCGTGCTTATTCCGACGATGCTTCTTATGTCAGGCGCAAACTTGGAAGCAACAGTATATATCTCCTGCCTTAAAGCCTGCGGATCCTTATCGTCGGAATCCAGGGCGATTATCAGTATCAGGTCTTTGCCTGCGTAGATCTTGTTATATGCGCGGAGTTCGGACGGCAGGAGATCCAAAAGCGAATTAGCAAACTTGGGCGGCTTTGCCGTCAAGTCTTTGGGGAGGCTCCCGCACCCTCTGTGAGGATGGACATTTACTTGAACATCCAGTCCTTCGTTAGCTACTATCCGTTCAGCAAGACGTTCTACAACGACTGCTCCGGATTTATCTTCTGAAAGTATCTCTATCAGCATATATTACCTTTATCAGTCGTCTTCAGGTTTTGTATCAAGGTGTCCGCCGTACCAGATGGCGCCCATTCCGACGCCCTGGTGGAACATCTCCATAACGAGAGGATCAGCGCCTGCGCAGCGTATCTGTACATCGCCGGATTCTTTCTCGAAAGTACGCTCGAAGACCCATATCTCCTTAGGTGACAAGGTCTCTATTATGTACGGATTATGAGTTGAGAACATTATCTGGCAATAGTGGTTCTTCATCGTGTATTCACGCATCTCATCGCTTAACACGTCTACCATGTCGTGGTAGAGATCCTTATCGGGCGTCTCGATAAAGATCGTTGAACGCGGCCTTGAATCGCGCAGAAGGAGCAGATATAAGAAGAGCTTATTGGGGCTCTCCTTAAGCGCCAGAGGGAGGTTCTTCTTTTTCTTCATCGTGGGGATCTTCTCTTCGATCTCATTTACGATGCGCTCGTATTCTTCCTCGCTCTCCATGCGGATATATTCAAGCACGTTGCCGACGTTAGAACCGGTGCTGTTAAGATGCTTATGTCCGCCCGGCGCACCGCCGTCGTAATAATATGTGCTGTGTTCCTCCGAAGAGAAGCTGCAGAAGAACCAGTTATAGATCTCTTTGTAGAGCAGAACATAATCCCTGTATCCGGTGATCTTGCCGTAAAGACTTAATGCAGTAAGGTGCTCATCTTCAACACCTATCGCATTTCCTGATGTGCCGTCCTCAAGATTTACGATCGTGCCCTTGCCCTGTTCTATATCCAATATCGTAAGAGGCTTTTTGGTGCCGTCAACATCAGCTAAGATTATTACCTTCTCGCTGTCGATGATGGGACTCTTGAATCTGCTGGTAACGATGGACAGCTCATACTGGATGAACTTCGGCTTGCAGGAGACCTTATCCTCAAGCTTAAAGAAGATCCTGAACACCGAAGGATTGGTAATATCAGGAGTCATGTTTGCAAAGCCCGGCCTTCCGTAACTTATGGAAGCCACGGCGCAGCCCTGGATAATGGTATCTCTTAAGAAAGCCATGCAGCCCATGAAGGAAGTCTTGCCCGTATTGTTGCGGCCTATAAGAGCATTAAGGCCTCTGAAGGCATCGTGAGAAGTACCGTTTTCCTTGTCAGCCAGATAGTCATCTATAAGTATTCCTGCTCTGTCCTTATCGAAAACATCGAAGTTCTCAATCTCGATTCCCAATATCATTGCTGTCACCTCCTATTATCCTGTTCGTTTTATTTCTAACGATATTATAAATCTTTTGGATGATATATGTACCGCAATGATACGGCAAATAAAAAGGGATATCTCATTTCGAGATATCCCATGTAATTCTGTTGTTAAAGCTTTGGATATTACTCTGTCTCGTCAAGAGTGGAGTTGATCTCAGTAAGATTTGTCTGGATCCTCTTGTGATCTCGTGATCGTTGACCTTCATGGCATACATGCGGTTAGCGTCGTCGATGATCTTCTTATTCTTCTCTCTTGCTGTGCTGATTATATCCTGAGCTCTTGCTACGATATCGTTGGACTGAGCAACTGAAGCAGGAAGATTATTCTTAAGGATCTGAAGTGAATTGATCGTCTCTGTTCTCTCGATAGAGCACTTATCGGAGAAAGGAACGCTCGAAGCATCCTTGACCATATCGATAAGATAGTCGATGTGCTTGATAGCGTCATAGCGCTGTCCGCCCTGATTAAAATTGCTGTTCTCCATTATTAATTCCTTCCTTTCAAAAGTTTTTCCTTAACTAAATCTAAGATCTCGGCAGGAACCATCTTTGAGAGGTCTCCGCCGTAAGAGCCTACTTCCTTTACCATTGAAGAACTGATAAGCGACAAGTCGTCTCTGCAGGGCAGGAGCACTGCGTCGTAGCCTGAATAAAGCAGGCGGTTAGCCAGTGCGTGCTCTGATTCATATCTGAAGTCAGACTCTGATCTGATGCCTCTTACGGAAGCACAGCATCCGAGCTGCTGGTAAAGGTCAACCAGAAGGCCGCCCCATGCCATTACTTCGACATTGTCCAGGTTATCGTTCTTCAAAGAAAGCTTGATGAGCTCTACCCGTTCTTCAGGAGTAAATATCGGCTTCTTTGCAGCATTCTCCATGACTGCAATAACAAGTTTATCACAGAGCTTACTAGCTCTTCTAGCAATGTCTCTATGTCCTCTTGTAAAAGGATCGAACGTCCCGGGGAAGAGCATTACCTTCAAAACCATTATCCTCCAATATTAATATCCTTAAAAAATGTTAACACTGTCAGGCCATAACTACAAGAACGAACATGCTTTAAACCGTTAACTTCCTCAGGAATCACACAGTCTTTGTCGTGTTCAACGATCAGCATACCGTCATTTTTGAGCATACCGAAGGTATTTATGAGCTTTGTAGCCTCTTCAAGCCTTAAAGGCACGTCCTTATAGGGAGGGTCCATGAATATGATATCAAACTTCTC
>CACZML010000130.1 GCA_902782235.1 Oscillospiraceae bacterium | reverse complement strand
AGGCAAGCTGAATTTCACTCTGGTAAACAACCAGACAGCATTGCTCTATGTTCCTGGAAATGCGAAAGTTCAGATCGAGGAAAGCGCTGACAGCAGGTACAGCACATTCTATAAGATCGGAACAACTGATGACAGCAGCGGAGAAAAGACACCCGGAACATCTCTGAATTTCACTGCTGATACTGATAAGTACGTATTCTTTACCAACATCAGACAGAAAGTTGATGTAACCGTAATTAAGAATGTAATAGGAAGCGGTAACACATTTGCGTTCACTTTAGAGCTCAAAGAAAATGGCTCTGCAGTAGCTAACTACACATTGAGCGATAAGGGAACTGCTGATACTTCTGATGATATCGTTACCGGTTCTGATGGTATTGCCACATTTACTTTATCACCCGCAGATAACGGAACTGACAGCATAGTCTTTACCGTTCATAAGGGAATGAGCGTTAGTGTCACAGAAGAAGCTGATGAGGAATCAGATTATGAGATTTCTTACGTAGTTACTAATCCCGATGAAACACTCTCGATTAGCGGCACAGGCAATTCAACAGGTTTTGTAGAAGCAAATGAAAACCTTACGATTACATTCACGAATACACAGGAAGTACTTCCGCTCGTGGCACCTACGGCTGTTAAGGACAACAGCATGAGCTTCATGATCATGCTGATCCTGTCTTCAACATGCTTCGCAGGAGCCGTTGTACAGAAAGAGCGCAAGAGGAAAGGGGGGCAGGATAAAAGTACAAACGATGAATAAAATGTGACACTTTTCGGTATAAGGCCGGAAAGGCCCGAAGTGTCCCATTTCTGTCCCTAACCGAATGGTATAAAAAAATCATTACAACTACAAAAATCAAACAATTTAAAACAAACTCAAAACAAACTCAAAACTGATAATTTATGAGGAGGATACTTTTATGAAACGCATATTAAGAAAAGTGGCAAGCATCTTAGTTGCCACAGCTATGGTCGCCATGCTGGGTATGACCGCACTGGCTGACGAGACATTACCGTCCGGTGGTGTAACAGGCAGCAAAACATCTACTCTTACTACCACTCTGGTAATTAAGAAAGAACTTAAGGTTTACAATCCGTCAGCTGAAAAGGTCTATGGTCCGAACGTCACCTATACATATTCAATTGCCGCATCTTCTGCCGGCAAGGAGATTACGGATGCAGATGGTGTAAAGACATTAACCAAAGCAGGTGTAGGTTCACCGACTATTACCGGAAGTCTTTCCTGGAGCAGTGCTAGTCTTGTAGATGCTGCTGCAGCTGGTAAATCAAATACTCAGGATATTGAGATTGATTTTGCAACTGTTGAATTCCCCGGTGCAGGTGTCTATCGTTATAAAATTACAGAGCAGTGTTCAGGCAAAGAAGCTGCAGGCGTAATTGGTTCTGCTGATGACGTTATCCGTTATCTCGATGTATATGTCAGAGACGGTGATCAGGCAGGCGAATTCATAATCTATGGTTATGTTTTGTTCGTCAATGACAGCGATATCAACGGATCTGATTCAGGCAACAATCTTGAGAGTGTTGTTAAGACACAGGGTTTTGTTGAGACGACAAGCGGATCTACAACAATCGACGCCGATTCTTACTATACATATAACGTAACAGTAAGCAAGAAGCTCGAAAACGACACAGCTAATGAAGATAACGCATTCCCGTTCACAGTAACTTTCGAGAAGCCTGCTGCATTTACTGGTTCCTTTAAGCTTGATGTTGACGGAACTGCTACAGATATGGCAGACAGCCTTACAGCAGCTATCAAGCACAATGCTTCCGTTACATATACCGGTATCCCTTGTGGAACAACAGTCGGTATCTCTGAGAAGAACAATGTAACAGGTAAGATCTATTATGTTACAACGTCTGGTGCTCAGACTGATCTTGCAAACGCAGTTCTTGAGCCTGATGCTACGACAGATGCTGTTACAGTTACTACAACAAAGGGTGAAGCAGGTGAGGATAAGACAGTTGAATTCACAAATACTTACGTTCTCATCTCACCTACAGGTGTAGCAATGGCAGTGCTTCCGTTCGTAATCCTCTTAGGATTCGGTATCGGATTCATGGTAATCAGCACAACAAAGAGAAAAGAGGAGCAGGCTTGAGATAAGCCGGTGTCCGGTTAACTCAGATTATCGGTTTAAAATATAAGGGGTGCGGATGCTCTTTAAAGCATCCGTACCTTCTTTAAAAAACCAATGGGGAGCAGTAAGAGGTAGCCATATGAGCGAAAATATTAATCCAATCGAAAAGAGAAATGAGGAGAATGCTGCAGCAGCCGGTACGCAGAAGACGATCGGCAAGGCAAAGTCTCAGATGAGATCGCTCCATTTTTCGCTGCTTAGTATTCTGATCATCATAATACTCGTATGGCTCATGCTGGGCGTCGTTTTCGGAATCATGAAGGCTCCGTCAAATGACATGTCACCCAGAATCGATTACGGCGACCTTCTCCTTTATTTCCGCTTTGATAAGAAGTTCGACATCAATGAAGTCGTTGTTCTCAATAAGAACGACACTATCTATCTTGGCAGAGTTATTGCGGTTGGCGGTGATACTGTTGATATCACGGATGATGCGACACTTATCGTTAACGGCAACGCCATAAGCGAACCCAAGATCTTCTATACAACGCCACGCTTCGAAGGATATGAGGAATACCCCCAGACAGTTCCTGAAGGCGAGTATTTCATCCTTGTTGATAAGCGTGAGAGCGGTGAGGACAGCCGTTATTACGGCATGGTAAAGGAAAAAGAGATCAAGGGCTCGGTAGTTACGATCATAAGGCGTAATAACTTGTAATCCATTGAATCAGACAGAGGCACACGATGAAAACTGTATGCAGCATAGTTAAGATCATCGAGACGGTTATGAGAGCTATCGTAGCCGTTGTTGCCGTGATCATAATATTGTTTGCTGCATATTCTCTTTACGATACTTTCTATATCAACCAGCACGCATTCTCATCCTATGAGCTCAAGCAGTATAAGCCTATGCCGGTAGAAGTAAATGATAACTCCGGCAAGCGCAATGGTGACGGAAGCGGCACCGACTACGATGAGGACAGCTTTACAAGACTCAAGGAAGTCAATGAGGATGCCAGGGGCTGGCTTTCGGTCAACGATACTAATATCGATTACCCGGTAGTTCAGGGCGAGGATGACCTGGAATATGCTTCCAAGGACATCTTCGGCAATACGAGCATTACCGGTGCTATTTATCTTATGACGGACAATGCTGGCGATTTCAGCGATCCGTATAACGTTATCTTCGGTCACCACATGGATAATGGTGCGATGTTCGGTGACCTCGAAAAGTATAAGGATAAGGAATATTTCGAATCGCACAAAACAGGCTGGCTTTATGCCAATGGCCGTTATTACAGGCTCGATGTTTTCGCTGTCATGATGACAGATGCCTACAATAAAAATGTCTACGATAAAGATGCTCTCACGATCAAAGAGAGAGTTAACTATATACTTTCAAATTCCGAATACTACAAGCTTCTGAGCGATTCTGACAAGGAAGCGCTCGAGCGTTTTGAGAAAGAGGGCGTAAAAGTCCTTGATGAACTCCAGAAGTCCGGTGATCCCGCGCTGGTCCTCGCGCTTTCCACATGTGAATCCGCGATTACTAACGGCCGAATCGTCGTCTTCTTCAAGGCCACACCGGTTGACGCTAAAGACCTACCCGGCTTTAACAATAATGGCGGCGGTGAGAATGGCGGTAACAGTGATAATACTCCAGAGACTCCTTCTGTTATCGACAAACTCACCGCTATCGGCCATCCTTTCGGTTCTGACAACTGGGCTTTCTTAAATCTCGTCTGCGTTATCTACTGCATCGTGGTAATACTGCCTTTCACTAAGACAAGGCTCAAGTTCAGCCAGAGCAGGGCGGCAAAAAAGATAAGAGAGCTCTATTCCGGTTATGGCTACAGCGGTGCTGACGCTATGGCGATTATCAAATATGGTGACAAGATAAAGGCTAAGCTCAAGAGGTTCCGCTTAAGGGTAAATACCGGTACTGCTATTGAGATCTTTATACTGGTCTCATCCGTTCTCTCATTCTTCCTGACAGAGGATATGACGACTCCTGTGGTCATGTGTGATAAATACACACCTTTAATGATCGCAATTAGTGCTTTAATGTTTATAGTTGATGTTATATGCTTTGTTTATAGAGATATGAGAATTTTGACACCTGAGGAAGTAGCGCAGATGCGCAGACCGGAAGGCACGACGAATGGAAATTGAGAACTTACTGGCAGCTTTTGAGATCTGGGGAATCCTTATATGTTCCGGCATCGGAATATACTTTTTCCTGGTAACAAAGATCAATAACAGAGCGGATTCTGTTATGTGTATAATGCAGTTCGTTGCTGCAGCGGCACTGACGTTCGACGTTGGCGTTGTAATCAGTCAGGGCGTCAATGAGCCATGGGCGAAGATCTTATTCCCGATCTCCATGCTTGCGACGATGATATTGCAGTATCTGATGGTCGCGCTTTTCGTAGGCTACGTAAAGTATCTTGCAAGGGCAGGAAAGGTATCACGTGCTATCGCTTCGTTCACATATTATTTATATTATCGATGAGCAGAATGTCTATCAGAGACAGCCGTATTATAACGTTGCGCTTGTTCTCATCGCGGTGTTATTTGTCCTGGTAGTCCTCCAGATCGTAGTCTGCGCGAAAAGGCTTCTGGTCAAGCAGATCGTAAGCTTACTTTTATATATTTTGATCCCGTTTACTATGGTAATCCTCCAGGTTGTTTTCAAGCCTGGCATCGGACTTACCAACATCGGAATGGCCATCTCGCTCATTATCATCTTCATCGTCAATAATGTTAAGATCACCATCATGGAGTCGGAACTTAATAAGAAAGTGCTCCAGCAGAATATGGTGCTTTTAAACCAGAACAAGGTAATTGCCTAGAAGAAGGAGGAGATCGAGAATCTACAGCTCAACATGGTAATTACCCAGATGCAGCCTCACTTCATATTTAACGTCCTGAACATCATCTACTATCTCTGCGCCAAGGATACAAAGCTTGCACAGACTGCGATAGATGATTTCTCAAGCTATTTAAGGACCAACATCGATTCGCTCGTATCAGATGAACTGGCTCCGTTCAGCAAGGAGCTTGAACATGTTAAGAACTATCTGGATCTCGAGAAGCTCCGTTTCGATGAAGAGCTTGAGATCGAATACGACATAGGACCTACGGATTTCCATCTTCCCATGCTCGTTGTCCAGCCCCTTGTCGAGAATGCCGTCAAGCACGGTATTGCAAAGAGCCCCAACGGCGGAAAGCTCATCGTCCGCACGATCGAAGACTACGATAACTACTACATTTACGTCATAGATAACGGCGTAGGTTTTGATACAAAGAAGAAGCCGGCAAATGACGGCAGATCACATATCGGTGTCGAGAATGTAAGAGTCAGGATCGAGAAGAGAGTAAACGGCAAATTAGAGATATTCTCAACCAAGGGCAAGGGAACGACAGCTGTAATTACGATCCCGAAGCTCCCCGGTGAGAAGAGCAACGTTAAGCCTGATGATGACGATGACGGTGATGAAGCCGTATCCAAAGATTAAGGGAGATATGCTTTATGAATATCATAGCTGTAGATGATGAGAAATTATCGTTGGAAGCTCTGGTTTCCTGCATAAAAGAGAACCTTCCGAATGAGACTGTAAATGCATTCAGGAAAACATCGGATGCTGAAGTCTATGTCTGCAGGAACGGTTCTAAAGTCAATATCGTATTTGTTACCGGTTATGGCGATTATACGGGCGAAGCTTTCTCTATCTTCGCATCAGCATATATCATGAAGCCTGTAACGGCCGAGAAGGTCAAGAAGGCTTTAGAGACCTTAAGATACGGCAACGTCCTTGAAGAAGGAAGGTTGAAGGCGGTTACATTCGGTAATTTTGAAGTCTACAGCCACGGCGAACCGATCAAGTTCAGATATAAGAAGACCAAGGAGCTCCTTGCGTACCTCATCGACAGAAGAGGTGCCATGTGCACCAATAATGAGATCATTGCAGTCATCTGGGAAGACGATGATTTCGGTACTGACCGTCAGGACTACTTGAAGAAACTCAAGCAGGATCTTGTTAATACTTTGCTAGAGCTGGGTTCGGAGGATGCGGTCATCAGACAGAGAGGCCAGATTGCCGTAAACCCGAAGTGCATTGAGTGCGACCTGTTCAAGTATCTTGAAGGCGACTCAACAATGGTCAATTCCTATAAGGGTGAATATATGGCCCAGTACAGCTGGGCCGAGTATTCTATTTTCAAAAAGCTCTGAAAACCGGACTTACAATTTAACTCCGCCTAATGAGATGCCTTCGACTATATGTCTG
>CACZML010000129.1 GCA_902782235.1 Oscillospiraceae bacterium | reverse complement strand
GCAGAAGACCTTATCCGTGAAAGCGACATCGTAATAACCGGCGAGGGCAGGATAGACAGCCAGACGCTTAACGGGAAAGCTCCTTTTATGGTCATGGAGGCGGGCAGAAAATACGGCAAGCCCGTTATAGGTATCTGCGGGATCACAGGTGAAGGATACGAAGAATGTCTTAAGGCGGGCTTTACTAAAATCGCTCCGCTTGATGATCCGGTAATGGAGACAAGCGAAGCGACCGTTAGCTTAGAAGATACTGTTGAGAGATTATTTTCTCAGGATAAGGATAGCTTCCTTAATACTTGAAGCTTTTCCTGACTCAAGAAGTCTCTTTATCTGTGACATTGAAGTACTCTTTCTGAAGTCTTCAGGAAGAACACTTGCTGCTTTGTATAGTTCTCTCTTTTTAATTGCCAGCGTATTCTTAAGTTCAGCTGTTTCCTTCTCAAGTCTTTGCCTTGAATCTTTGGCACGCTCATTGCCCATGAATATGGCCTCGTTCTCCTCTTCGCGGCGCTTGGCAGACAAAACACCTCCTGTGATCAGCAATGCGACCGGCGCAATAAACGCAATGGCAAGGAAAATATTGAAGGCTGTATCATTTCCAGCCGCAAGTGCAGCAATGATCAGAAGCAGATAGAAGCTGATAAATGCAAATAAAAGATACTTCCAGAAGAACCTGAAGAACGAATAAGACCTGTAATTCAATTCTAATGGCCTGATGAGCCTGGACTCGTTATCAATGATAGTTTTCTGCATCTTCTCGACCTCGGTATACCTGGATTTGAGATTATCGACGAAGATGATGCTGTCGGCCAAAGACATCTCCGGTATTTCAAAGTCTTCGCCTCTATCAATCTCTTCTCCGCACTTGTTGCAGAAGAGAGCATTGTCTGCTATTTGATTCCCGCATTTCCTGCAAAACATTTTCTTAAATCCTCCCTTAAAAGATTTAAGGACATCTTATCATCTTTATTTGACTAAATCATCAAAAATCGTACTTATATTGTTAATACTTTGTTCGTTTTGAACGGCAATATTCCGCACACGGCACTGTACAAAGAAAAGGCTGAATTAGGCACTCTAAGGCAGTAAATAGCGTCTTTTCAGGTCTGAAAACCCCGAGTATAATAGTGTCATGAAAATTTGTGTTTTTATCGGCGACATGTACAGAGATTTTGCTATGGGTATCCTTAAGCAGCTCGATTACTATGCCCACGAGAAGGGTTACAGGATCGATGTTTTCGGAATCTGTTCCATGCCTACAAAAAACCCTCTTCATGTCATCGGTTACAAGAGCATATTATCCCTGCCGAACGTCCATGAATACGACGGCGTTATCTTATGCTATGACACACTTATCCATGAGGGCGTTGCAAAGGATCTTGTTGAAGATCTTTTGTCCGATAATGACGCTCCGCCGGTCGTCTGCATCAGAGCAGAGATCCCCGGTTTTTATAATGTTGTTCCTGACAACAGAGCGCTGATGCACGATATCGCAAAGCATGTTATCGATAAGTGTAAGACGAACGATATCGGATTCGTAACGGGCAGAGATGACCTTGATGACTCCATTGAGAGAAGACTCGGATTCGAAGATGCGATGCGCGAAGCAGACAAGAAGATCTCAGATAAGAAGATCTTCCACGGCAATTACTGGTCCGACCAGGGTCCTGAGATGGCTGATTTCTTCATCAAGAAGAACGGCAAGCTCCCTGAAGCGATCATCTGCTCCAATGACTACGAAGCGATCGCACTCTGCAACGAGCTCCGCAAGAGAGGATATACGGTACCCCAGGATGTTATGATCAGTGGCGTTGATAATGCACAGGGTGCGGCAGATCATATACCGTCCATAACCACGATCGAGATCTCCAATGCAGTCTTTGTGGATACAGCGATAGAGGTCCTTGAGGATGTTATCGCAGGCAAGAAGCCCGATCTTAATATCTATGTTCCGGGCACCCTGATCCTGCGCGAGAGTACGAATGACCTGTTTGTTGAAAGAGATATCTTCTCAGAGCTCCTGGATCTTACCGCGACGATATCGATCAACACCGAGAACATGAGAGAATATGTTGTTATCGGTGATCTTTTCGAGGGCGCCCTCACAAAAGATGCAGGCAAGGAAATCACGCTCGAACAGTTCAAGACAATAGAGAGCATGAAGTCCTGTTATATCTGCAGATACAGGGAAGAGAACCGCGAGCTTGTCGGGTATTTTACCAACAGGGGCAAGAATAAGCTCTGCAGCATCTCGTATTCCGACGAGAAGGTTTTCCCTGACGGATTTGAAGACGATAAGCGCGGCATGAGAGTTCATTTCCCGCTTGCATAGAGAAGCTCTTCGGTATCTCAGACGTTATGACCCTCTATATTACCGATCCTCTCACTGAGACGCTTAACAGGCGTGGCTTCGAAAAGAAGATCTCCGAGAAGTTCGATAAGGACGGAAAGATGATCAAACAGATTGCCGTAGTCTCCATCGACATGGATGACCTGAAGATCATCAACGACACATACGGCCACAACGCAGGTGACGACGCGATCAAGGAGACTGCGCAGTGCATCGACGAATCGCTTAACAAGGGCGAGTTCGTAGCCAGAATGGGCGGCGATGAATTCGAAGCAGTTCTTGTTATCTCTGAGCCGGGAAGAGTAGGAAAGTTCATCCGTAACGTCCGCAACAACATAAGGCAGGTCAACCTGTCCGGCAAATATCCTTTCGAGCTCTCCGCAAGTATCGGAACGTGCGAGGTCCAGGACTGGCACGGCGTCGGTGAATCAATGAAGAAGGCCGACAAAGCGATGTATCTCGAGAAGAAGGCTAAGAAAAAGGGCAGAAGCTGATAGATTCAAGCATATTAAAACCCCCGCTCCGTCAATCAGGATACGGGGGTTTTATTATGGAGTTGCTTTTGTTCTTAAGCGTATTTTCCGTAGTGGGCTATATCGTTGTCGAGAAGTTCGATTACTTTCCTCTTCTGTTCGTCCGTCAGATCTTCCTTGCTGATCTCATCCTTGAAATCGTTATAGAGCTTTATTGCACCTTCGTTATCGCCTGACCTCTTTACTGCGACGAGTCTGAAGAAAGCAAGGCTCCTTCTGATCCTCAGATAATGATCGATGCAGATGGCTTCTTTCATTGAAGCATACGCCTTGACGATGCCTTCGCACCAGTCGATCATTCTGAGAGCTTCGTCCTTTCCGCTGTTCCAGCCGTAGTCCTGAGCGATAGTGTTGAGGAAGCTTGCGGTCATATCAAAAAGAAGAACAGAGTTATTGGCGATATCAACCTTCATCTTCTCGAAGCCGCTCTCGAAATAAGTGAGTTCCATGGAGATCTTCTCAGCGATACATCCGGGTGAGATGCTCGGAAGCACATTAATATGAGCCCTTGCGTTATCGAAATCCTTCATGTGGATATAGATCCATGCGACCGCGAAATGAGTTCTCTCGACAAGAGTCCTGTCTGCGCAGTGACCGATAAGATAAGCCCCCTTTCTTATTGCATCCTTATAGAGCTTACCCAGTCTTTCCTCTTCGCCCGGGAAACTGTTCTCGAGTACCGGATCAGCGTACATGCTGAGGTTTGCGGTCTCCTGCACATAATCTTTTATGATCTCAAAGCATCCGGGATTAAGAGTGGTCTCTGTCGCGAGATATTCAGAGATGCGGAGAGCTTTCTGTGCTCTGCCTTCGTCACTGCTCTTCATTCCATTGACAGTCTCTTTAACTCTTGCGATCACCTCTTCATTCTCGGAGAGTGAATCGTATCCCAGAAGCGCGTCAGTGCTAACGCCCAATACCTGTGCCAGAGGGATCAGCATCGATGTGTCGGGAAGGCTGCTTTCTGATTCCCACTTGCTGACTGCCTGCGGTGTCACGCTCAGAAGGTCTGCAAGTTCCTCCTGTGTGAAGCCCTTGTTCTTTCTGAATATCTTGATGTTGGTTCCAATCGTATTTCCCATTTGCGTTGCTCCTTTTTTCGAAAGTGCGCTGCATGCAACTTAATGATATCGTATGCTTCCGCCCCTGAAATTACAAACAACGCGCAGTTGAGGAGAACTCAACAGGGCCGCACCCCGGTAAAAGGTGCAGCCCTGCAAATCAAACGGTCGGGTTTTAAGTTAAGGATCAGCCTATTCCGCCGCCTTCTTCTACTGTGCAGATAACGATCTGGTTAGCTGCGTCGTAAGTGATGGTGAAGTTCATGAAGCGTGCGCAGTCGGAGGGTTCGATCTTCATCTCCGGTTCAGGTCCTGTCCATGAAGCCTTATAGACTGCATTACCTTCAGAGTCAGTGCTCTTTGTCCAGAAGCCGTCATAGTCAACTGCACTCTGGTTATGCTCCTTGCGCTCATAAGAAACGATGTTGTAATTGTTCTTCATGAAGCCTTCGAGCTGTTCTGCGGTTGCCTTGAAAACAAGGATCGTGCCGGAAGTGGGCTGTGCGTTCGTACCGGTCTGATAGGTTACGAAGAAGCCGTCGGAATACCAGTCGTTTGTCTTCAGATCGCTGTAATTGTCGATGTACTCAGCGTCCTTTTTGATATCCATGATGTTGTATTCCTGCTGGGCATAGTAGTTGGCATACTTGTTGAGCTCAGGATCGGAATAGTAATCAGCGTTTACGGTTACATCATTGAAGTACTTGTCTGCTGCCTCATCCTGTGAGGATACTGCTGCCTCGATTTCTGCCTTTACGGATTCTTCGACATTATCTGTAGGGACAACACGGTTTTCTCTTCCTTCGAGTTCTTTTGTATGGCCGTCTTCTGCACCTTCAGGGATCTCCATGTGGAAGAATGCCTTTACGCTTGCTGAGATTGCGGTTCTTGTTGAGGGGATTGCCATGAGCGTACCCATTGAGAGTGCGACTGCGGCTGCTGCGATTCCTACCTTGGCGCCTGTGCCGAGGCGTGTTGTTTTAGCGGGCTTCTTAGGTGTGGAAGCCAGTTCGTTTTCCAATACTGTTCTCATTTCTATTTTCCTGTCTTTATTCATCTGTATTTTTTCGATAGCTTTGATGTATTCATCCTGCATAGCTGCTACCTCCCATAAATTTCTTTCTTAAGATCTCCTTTGCCCTGGTAAGACGCATCGATACTGCGGATGGTTCTATTTCCAGGATGTCGGCTATCTCTTTAAGGGAGTAGCCTTCGTAGTAATGAAGATGCACTGCGACCCTGAGTTTGTCCGGAAGTTCGGATACGGCTTCATACATCTCGGTATCTTCTTCATCTATCTCAATGTCTGACCCTACTTCGATGGCATCGTCGAACGGTGCTTTGAAGACTACGTCTGCGGACTTTAGGAAGTCCCTGCACCTGTTGGCGGTCATGGTAAGGATATATGATTTTTCTTTGCCTTTAGTGATAGTGATATCGGATCTGATAAGCTTTACGAAAACATCCTGAACAACATCTTCGGCATCAGGTCTTGAGCCCAGATACGTATACGCCAGACGGAACGCGTCATCGGCATATGTATCGAAAAGTCTCAACACAGCTTCATTGTTCATTTAGCTACCTTCCTTTGTGTGTTATTTGAGATCTCACCTATAAGACGAATGAGGGTGTCCCGTTTCACACATAATTTTCGAAAAATCTTTTGAATCAATTATACGCTTACGGTCAAAATGCCCGAAAAGCCCCGAAAAATAACATTATTGTCCTATTATCAGACTTGTTTACTTAAAACTCTTTTGCTAAAATTCTCGAACCGACAAAACTAGGAATACATATTAAAGGTAAAAATGACAGGTACTAAGGAAGACAGATCCTATATCAAGAAGCTCCTGATGATCGCCATTCCGATCATGGTTCAGAACGGCATCTCGAACTTCGTAAACCTTCTCGACAATCTCATGATCGGGAGGGTCGGTACCAATGCGCTCTCAGGCGTTGCCATTGCGAACCAGCTTACCTTCGTTTTCTATCTTGTCATCTTCGGCGCAACTGCCGGAGTAGGTATCTTTACTGCCCAGTACAAGGGCAAGGGTGACGATGAAGGCATCCGTTACTCTTTCCGTTTCAAGATCGTTTTCAACACGGTGATCTCAGCGATCTGCGCACTGATCCTCCTGTTCGGTTCACCGTTCCTCATTAACCTTTTCCTCCTTGGAGAAGGCAATCCTGCCGACGCTGCAGAGACACTTCAGATCGGCATCGACTACATGAATGTCATCATCATAAGCCTTATCCCGATCGGTATCACACAGGCTTATGCAGGCACGTTAAGAGACCTGGGTTCGACCAAGGTTCCGATGTATGCATCAATGGCAGCCATCGCAGTAAACCTTGTCGGCAACTGGATCCTTATCTACGGACACTTCGGACTTCCGGCACTGGGTGCTGTCGGTGCGGCTATTGCGACCGTCATCTCCAGATTCGTCGAGCTCTCGATCCTGATCATCTACACAGGAAAGCATTCAGCTGCATTCCCGTTCATCAGGGGCGCTTTCACGAACTTCAGGATCCCCAAAGATCTCGTCTGGAAGTTCTTCATCAAGGCACTGCCTCTCATGTTCAACGAGACAATGTGGTCACTCGGTATGACAACTATCAACCAGTGCTATTCATACAGGAGCCTTGATGCCGTTGCAGCTCTCAACATCGAATCCACGATCTGGAACCTCATGGGCGTGGCATTCATTGCGATGGGTGAAGCGGTAGGCATCATGATGGGTCATATCCTTGGCGCCGGGGAACTTGAGGATGCTAAGCAGAAGGCATACAAGATGCGCCGCGTTACAGTTGTGTGCGGTCTTATCTTCGGTGTCATCATGGCATGCATCGCACCGTTCTTCCCGATGCTCTATAACACAACAGAATATATCCGTCACTTAGCGACAAACTTCATCCTGATCTGCGCTTTCATGATGCCGTTCTGCTCTTATACGCACGCGTCTTATTTCATTATGAGATCAGGCGGAAATGCATTCCTTACGGTTATCTTCGACAGCGTATACACATGGGTGCTCGTCGTTCCGCTGGCATACTGCCTGAGCCGTTTTACAGGCATGAGCGTTACATGGATGCTCTTCCTCGTTCATGCCATGGAGATCGTAAAGTGCACCATCGCGTTCCCGCTTATATTTTTCCGTTGACTGTTTTGGTACCTGAATTACGGAAAACAGTTATCGGTATTTTTTGCGGTTCATACTATTGAGCTCTTCTTCATCAAGCTTGCTGAACACACCTGAGAGACTGCCTTTGGCATTCCTGCTTTCCCAGAGATTGAAGCTTTCTTCGAGATCTTTGATGCGTTCCTCATGCTTCTTGGCAGCTTCCTCGACAGAGGTGTGATTATAAAAGGCGATCTCTTCGTCAGTGAGTTTTCTCACGGGCTCTGAGTCAGCAGGGCCATCGCTGTCTTTGCTGATATTCTTTCCGTATGAGTAGCAGAAATTATTGCACTCGGTATTGTTAATCCCGTCTTTTCTTGCGGAAAATTTGGCATAGGCTTTGTAGTAGCGTTTGTCACCTTTGTTGTCACCGAAGCTGTTGGAATTTTCGAGAAGCGTTCCCAAGATCCAGCAGGATAAGCCGAAGCCCACACCAATGGCAAACAGGAGTGCAATTAAATCAATGATATATATGCCCATTTGATCACCCCTGTCTCTTCTTCATGAAGTTGAACGTATCTCTGTCCTGAGTAAGTTTTATGTTCTTGACTACTTTTACGACTTTTCTTATACCTGTCGTGAACAGTGCGATTATGCCTACGACGAGATAGGCTATCAGCTTCCCGCTTTTGCTGCCAGAACGTGATCTTCCCGCTGCCATGACGAGAGGAAGAGTATATTTAAATAAAAAGAAAGCTGCGACCGTAATAATGATGCCAAGGCCTATCAGGAGCGAATAGAACAGGATCTTATTCCAGGGAATTCCGCACACGATCTTGCCGGTGTCGCCGTTAATAAGTATCGTGTGATGTTTTCCCTTATATTTGAATGAGATGAACCACGCGGGAAGCATGGCATAGATCAAGTCGTTATTGAGCTTTATTGAAGGGTACGCTCTGATGATCTTCGGGTTATCCACATGGCAGTCGTGGATCGCTTCATCTTCAAAGTATTCCTCTGCCCTCTTAAGAGCGGATGATCTCAGATCAGAATATGTGATATCCGTTACGTTTGAATAAAAGCCTGCGAGATAGTCTTCATCAAAAGGCTTAAGACGTGTCATGCTGAAGGGCTCAAGTCTTGCTGTGCTCTCATCGGATACCATTTTCGAGGCATCGATCGGAAGATTCTTGATATTTATATCTCCGGCGCGTCCGAAATAATACGTGCGGGTATGTTTGCCTTCTTGAACCTGTCCACTGAGAACGACCGCGCCCGAGAATTCGGCATTTACGAGCCAGTAGGGAAGATAGATCCCTCTGACGCAGTCAATATCGACCTTCTTGATCTTATGGGGAACGAAGATGCCTTTCTTAAGACGCTCGCGGACCATAGATACCGCTTTATCCTTCGTGATGCTGAAAGGCAGAACATAGTCAGGACACTTCTGTCTTGCGATCCTGCTGAAGACAACGTTGGGGTTGCCGCAGTAGATGCAGGTCGTT